>NZ_JABUMP010000001.1:507203-510097 GCF_029169405.1 Wolbachia endosymbiont of Onchocerca gibsoni
AATGAATGTGATAATAGCCCTGCGCTTTTATATAAACAAAATTTCCTGTAAAAATACATCTATTGTTCTCTACATATTTAGTTTCCGGAAAGCTAGTTGCGATCAACTCTGCACTATTGAGAAAAAATCTATTTACTCTTCCTAAAACTGTATTTTGTTCATGTAAAATTATAGGTATAGAGAGAATTTTTGCAGCAAGAAGAGTTGGAAAAGAGGCATAGCTACCAAAACCAACAACTAGCTTTGGCTTTAGTTTTTTTATTTGATACAGTGCTAACACAAAGCTATATGTTAATAAAAAGAAAAATTTAAATCTATTATTACTTGGCTTACATAATGGCAGGGTATAGCTTTCTATATCTGTATTTTTATCTATTTTTTTATTAGTAAACAATATACAACTGTACCCTTGCAATTTTAGTGCTTTTGCCAAGGTCATAGCTGGGAAAATGTGTCCACCTGTTCCGCCTGTTGCGAGGATAACATCCATCTGTGTATAGTACATTGATACTAGATTATTAACTATAATTTAATAATTTGCACGTAGAATTTTATTAGGCTTTATAATAGAAAGATAGGAAGAAAAGTACTTAACAACAATAGTAAAAAAGAAATTAACAAAAAAATAAACCTCGAGAATAGAAAACAAAACAGAGAAGATTTATCGGATTGCTAAAAACACAATAAAAGTATTTTTAATTTAGATGTTGATCTACCTCAGTAGGAACAGCATAAAAATGGAAAACACTAACTGAAGTAACAAGATTTAGATAATACAGGAAAAAGCTCAGGAATATCTTAATCTAAAAATAAAGCTTAAAGTGAAAGTAGCAGAGCTGAAGAGCTAAAAGAAAGACGATAGAGACCTAACTCTGATAATCAATCAGTCATAACTAAAGTACATAGAAATCTTCCGTTTAAGGACTTTNCAGCTCTAAAGCAACGGAACATTAACTCAACTATTCAGCGACTCATTATCTGCAGCAAGTACTGACTCATGCATCATTTCCGAAATAGTTGGGTGAGGAAAAATCGTAGATTTTATATCAAGATCTGTTACTTCTATCTGCTTTGCAAGGACAAAACTGCTAATTAACTCTGTTACTTCTGCTCCTAACAGGTGAGCTCCAAGGAGCTCACCTGTTCTTTTATCTATCACTGTTTTCACTAACCCATCAGTCTCGCCGAGCACAATAGATTTACTGCTAAAATTAGAATGAAATTTCCCTATCTTTATATCATATCCATCTTTGATTGCTTGTTCCTCAGTTAGACCAACACTCGCTATTTGCGGATAAGAGTAAGTACAATTTGGTACGCACTCTTTTTTTAATACGTGGACATCTTTACCAGCAATCTTTTCAACGCAAACCATAGCTTCACGACTTGCTTTATGTGCTAAACATGGCGGGCCAGCTACGTCACCTATTGCATATACATTCGGTTCACACGTTTCATACCATTCATTTGTTTCAATAAAGCCAGAAGGACTTAATTTAACTTTTGTATTCTCTAAACCTATATTTTCAGTATTTGCCTGAACTCCAACTGCAACAATTACTTTATCGAATTCTTTATTTTTACCGCTACTTAGCTGCACTTGAACAGAGCCTTTATTTTTAGTTATAGTCTTTACACTATTGTTTGTATATATTTTTATTCCCTGTCTCATAAATATTTCTTGTGCTAAACCTGAAATATCCTTATCTTCCAACGGCAAAATAGTGTTTTTTGCTTCTATAATTGAGACATCAACTCCCAAAGTACTACAGAAACTCGCAAATTCTATCCCAATTGCACCAGATCCTATAATTAACAACGACTTTGGTAACTTGTCTAGAGCTATAGCATGCTGAGCATTCCATATTAAGTCTCCATCTACTTCTATTCCAGGCAGATTTCGTGCTCTTACACCTGTTGCTAAAATAATACGCTTAGAAGAAATCTCGTGTTCTCCACCACTACTAGAAATCTTTATAGTACGATTACCTACAAGTTTACCAAAACCCTGATAGACTTTTATATTGTTTTTTCTCATTAAATATGCAATACCGCTCGACAGTTTATTAACAATATTTTTTGAGTATTTCACTATCGATTGTATATCAAAACTCACATTCTTCACTTTTATACCAAATTCCTCCGCTCTTTTTATGAGCCTATAGGCTTCGGATGCCCTAAGTAACGATTTAGTCGGTATACATCCCCAATTTAAGCATATACCACCTAAATTTTTTTCTTTTTCAACAACTGCAGTTTTAAACCCAAGCTGCACTGCTCTAATTGCTGCTATATAGCCGCCAGGGCCACCACCTACAACTGCTATATCATATTCATCCACTGTTTTTTCATATTCAAAGACTATGTATAGCAGATGAAACCAGTGTAATCAATGGCGTCACTTTCTACCATCCAAATAGCTAATTAGTATTCAGATTCCTTCAGTTATAAGAGCAGGATTAAAAACTGCTGAAATAACTCCGCCAGTCTCTTTATCATGATAACAAGAGCATTTAGTTATCTTTAATCTGAATAAATTGAACAACGAAAGTATTAGATAGCTGTGTCTTACATCTAATTTTATATGCTATATGTACTTTATATCTAGTTTCAGGATTTTACTATATAATGAAGCACACTTATAAAGTAGTTAAGACAGTATAGAACATCAGCTTACAAGATCAGAAAATAACTAGCTATTACAGGATTTCTCTTATCTTCTTTCTTTATTTAGTAAATCTCCTAATATTTATAGTTAATGATTATATAAACGTTGCAATTACAAAATCAATCCCTACTAATAAGGTGTCATCTAAGCACTTCTATCACGCCATTCCAGTTGTTCTTATATATACTTCTAAGTAAACACAATAGAGTTCTATACATAGGTATCA
>NZ_JABUMP010000001.1:510254-522257 GCF_029169405.1 Wolbachia endosymbiont of Onchocerca gibsoni
TTACACTATTGTTTGTATATATTTTTATTCCCTGTCTCATAAATATTTCTTGTGCTAAACCTGAAATATCCTTATCTTCCAACGGCAAAATAGTGTTTTTTGCTTCTATAATTGAGACATCAACTCCCAAAGTACTACAGAAACTCGCAAATTCTATCCCAATTGCACCAGATCCTATAATTAACAACGACTTTGGTAACTTGTCTAGAGCTATAGCATGCTGAGCATTCCATATTAAGTCTCCATCTACTTCTATTCCAGGCAGATTTCGTGCTCTTACACCTGTTGCTAAAATAATACGCTTAGAAGAAATCTCGTGTTCTCCACCACTACTAGAAATCTTTATAGTACGATTACCTACAAGTTTACCAAAACCCTGATAGACTTTTATATTGTTTTTTCTCATTAAATATGCAATACCGCTCGACAGTTTATTAACAATATTTTTTGAGTATTTCACTATCGATTGTATATCAAAACTCACATTCTTCACTTTTATACCAAATTCCTCCGCTCTTTTTATGAGCCTATAGGCTTCGGATGCCCTAAGTAACGATTTAGTCGGTATACATCCCCAATTTAAGCATATACCACCTAAATTTTTTTCTTTTTCAACAACTGCAGTTTTAAACCCAAGCTGCACTGCTCTAATTGCTGCTATATAGCCGCCAGGGCCACCACCTACAACTGCTATATCATATTCATCCACTGTTTTTTCATATTCAAAGACTATGTATAGCAGATGAAACCAGTGTAATCAATGGCGTCACTTTCTACCATCCAAATAGCTAATTAGTATTCAGATTCCTTCAGTTATAAGAGCAGGATTAAAAACTGCTGAAATAACTCCGCCAGTCTCTTTATCATGATAACAAGAGCATTTAGTTATCTTTAATCTGAATAAATTGAACAACGAAAGTATTAGATAGCTGTGTCTTACATCTAATTTTATATGCTATATGTACTTTATATCTAGTTTCAGGATTTTACTATATAATGAAGCACACTTATAAAGTAGTTAAGACAGTATAGAACATCAGCTTACAAGATCAGAAAATAACTAGCTATTACAGGATTTCTCTTATCTTCTTTCTTTATTTAGTAAATCTCCTAATATTTATAGTTAATGATTATATAAACGTTGCAATTACAAAATCAATCCCTACTAATAAGGTGTCATCTAAGCACTTCTATCACGCCATTCCAGTTGTTCTTATATATACTTCTAAGTAAACACAATAGAGTTCTATACATAGGTATCACGTTGAATTTAATTAAACGAAGTTTTGGAACATAAGAACAAGGTCATTTCTAACTTTATATTGAAGTATGGTGTATAAAATTAGTTTACTTTAAAAAATTTCAAAAATGTGAATTCAGCTTTTAATAGAGAAAAACTACTAAAAAGAAAAGGTTTATGATTATGATAAAGGTGGCTTAATAGGATCAGTTTCTGTATTTTTCAAAAATAATAAAGTTAAAGTGTTGCTAGCACAATACAGTATTATTGAGAAATGCTACCTGTGCAATCAAGCAATAGAAGCCTGTAGTGTCTGTTGCTGTTTTAGTGGGTTTCACTATCTTAAGTATAAGATATATTATTATGCATTTTCTTTAACGCTTTATACTAGGAGTGTTTGTGCAGTTCTTAATGTCTTTTCATTGCTGGCACTATAAAGGTTGCATTTTCACACAAAAAAAAAGAGCCTTTTCTGAATTTACTGAAGTTATTACTAAAAAAATTGTTAAGTTAAATGCTGAAGGTAATCCTTAAGAAATCTATGATATACTGACCTACCTCATAGGTGTTAAAAAAAGTTCTTTTTTAAAAAACCTAAGTTATACTTATAGACACTTGATATCTTTTATATAATTATGCCAAATTTTAAAAACAATTCTTACCTTTACAGTGATAATATGAAATTTGTAGAGGAAATGTATAGCCGTTACTTGCAAGGTGATAAATCAATCGGGGAAGATTGGTACAGAACCTTTTTAGTTAACTTAGAAGTTGATAAGTGCTGTAGTACACAACAGCTGATTAAAGTAGATGACTCAGTTTCCAATTCGGTAAATTTTTTCAGATCTTACGGTCATTTTTTTTCAGATCTCAATCCTTTATCACCAAACGTGAATGAGGAGATAGATTACCAGAAATATTCAAATTTCTCTCCAACACGTGATACCAGAGTTTATAGAGATATTTACTGTAAAAATATTGGTTTTGAATTTATGCATATTTCCTCTTACAAGGAGAGAATGTGGCTGCAGGAAAAAATTGAAAATCAGGTCTATACATTAAGCTCGCAAGATAAAAAGGAGATACTGAGGCACTTGATTGAATCTGAGATGTTTGAGCAGTTTCTCCATACAAAATTCCCTGGACATAAGCGTTTCTCTATTGAAGGTGGAGAATCAGCTATTGTCGCAATAGAAAAGATCATTGGTAATTCCACAGCTTTTGGAATTGAAGAAATAGTTCTTGGTATGGCTCACCGAGGACGGATCAACGTTTTAACCAAAGTTATTGGGAAAGAATATGCAGCAATGCTATCTGAATTTCAAGGCAATCTTGCATATCCAAGTGACCTTAAGATGTCTGGTGATGTCAAATATCATCTCGGTTACTCATCTGATCGCACGCTTGCTAATGGCAAGAAAATACACTTGAGTCTATGCCCTAACCCATCTCACCTCGAAGCAATAAATCCAGTTCTGTTTGGAAGAGTGAGAGCTAAACAAAAAACGAGGTCTGTACTCGGGGTATCAATTCATGGTGATGCAGCCTTCGCAGGTCAAGGAGTGGTTGTTGAGACCTTGGCCTTGAGTAATATTAAAGGTTATAAAGTGGATGGAATCGTGCATATTGTTATTAATAACCAAGTTGGGTTTACTGCCAATCCATGCTGCACACGGTCATCTTTTTATTGTACTGACATAGCAAAATCAATAGAAGTCCCAGTATTCCACGTAAGTGGAGATAATCCAGAAGCTGTAAGTTTTGTCACAAATCTAGCGATGGAATATAGGCAAAAGTTTAAAAAAGATGTGGTGATCGACATAATATGCTACCGTAAACATGGTCACAATGAAGGTGATGAACCAAATCTCACTCAGCCCCTCATGTACAAGGTAATATCAAAGCATAAAACTCCAGGAACGCTGTATGAAGAGAAGTTAACTGCAGAAAAAGTGCTAAATAGTGACGAAGTAAACAAACTACGTAGCGAATTTAGGGCAAAATTAGATAAAAGCCTCACTGAATCAGCAATTTATACTCCAAAGAAAGCTGATTGGTTCGGTGGATTGTGGTCAAAACTTAGAAAAGCAAGGCTGAATGATTTAAACGAATACTATACAGACTCTGGTGTACCATCAGATAAGCTAAAAAAACTAGGTATACATATAAACAGCAATATACCAAATAGTTTTAACATTAATAATAAAGTTAAAAAAATGCTCGATAGCAGAATAGACAGCATAAGTTCTGGTAGTAATATAGATTGGGCAACAGCTGAAAGCCTTGCATTTGCATCACTACTCACAGAAGGAATAGAAGTGCGTTTGTCAGGACAAGATTCTGGTCGTGGAACTTTTTCACATCGTCATTCAAAACTCGTTGATCAGGTAACAGAAGAGGTGTTTACTCCATTGAATGGTATAAGCAAAGAACAGGCTCACTTTGAGGTTATAGATAGCACTTTATCAGAGTATGCTGTAATGGGCTTTGAATATGGATATAGTCTTGACTCTCCGTATTCATTGGTGCTCTGGGAAGGACAGTTCGGTGATTTCGCAAATGGTGCACAAATTATGATTGACCAGTTTATTGCATCAGCAGAAACAAAGTGGTTGCGATCCAGCGGTCTAGTTCTACTTTTGCCTCATGGTTATGAAGGGCAAGGACCTGAACACAGCTCTGCGCGTATAGAAAGGTTTTTGCAGCTCTGTGCAGAGGATAATATGCAAGTAGTTAATTGCTCTACTCCGGCAAATTACTTTCATGTTTTGCGCAGACAGATCCATCGAGACTTCCGTAAGCCTTTAGTAGTGTTTACACCTAAATCGTTATTACGTCACAAAAGAGCAGTTTCTAATCTATCTGACTTTGAAGGAAGATTTCTCACGGTAACTCCGGAATATAGAGTAAGCTTAGTTTCAGATGACAAAATACGCAAAGCCATAATATGCAGTGGTAAAGTTTATTACGATATAATTGAAGCATGTGAGATACAAAAAATAAATGATATAGTAATAATACGATTAGAGCAATTTTATCCATTTCCTGCTAATAAACTAAGCAACGAGCTTGGAAAATACAAAAACGCTGAAATTGTATGGTGTCAGGAAGAACCAAAAAACATGGGAGGGTGGTTTTTTGTTAATCCGTTGATAGAAGAAGTATTGCTTAATCTCGATGTTCAAGCAAAAAGACCTAAGTGTATAGCAAGACCTGCTGCTGCATCTCCTGCATGCGGTTATGTTAATGTTCATATTCAGCAACAAGAGGAAATTTTAAAGCAAGTTATCAAGTAGTATTTGCTGCTTTAAAAGTACTAATGAGAAAGCTATCTAGATTTAAATTTCATAAAAGGAACATTACTTCACTATTACTATAGTAATTATCAATAGAAAACATCTAAATCGTCGTCTGTATCACAAAGTATATGGGTATCCAAAAATTCAAAGCTTGCAGTGATCATTGTTCCTTTTTACTGGTAGTTCCGTAAATATTACTTACCTCACGAGTAACTTACTAAATATTCGCTTTTTTTTTCGTCATTTAAGCGGATCTTTACTGCGCCATGCATAATTTTCTTAATTATGCACTACATATTGTGCTTATTTATCTTTTTCACTAGCATGAGGTTTTAAATCAGTTAACAAGAAGCTTTTTACTTTCTCCTATTCTAATTTTTATGAACGAAACCAATTGATATTGCGCTGTTCACAACCATTATAAGTTGTGCACGTCAGTAAGTAGAAAATTCTAGCTCTCTAGTAAAACTATAAGATATATTTTCTGGAAATCTAATTCTACAAATGAAACATATCCTCTCATAAAGATAAAGTTGAAGTGATTCGACTAAAGGAGAGGTGTATAAGCACTACAACTTTGGAACATCCTACATCTACATAATAAGTAACTAAATTACTGCTATCTAGATTGATACTAAAACTACTGTTGCGTACTATCATTTACACACTTGAGCTTACTTGTACTGTCAAACAAAAAAATAAAGTTTTGTAGCAAACCTATAACTAGTTTTGCTTATGGCTTAATTCATCCACTTTCTTGCGTAATACACTCAAGTTAGTTACTCCTACAAACAGACTATCCCCAATTATTAAAAGAGGTGTACCACCTACTCCTAATTCCTTTACTAAAAGTTTACTATTGTTTATCGCTTGCTCAATTTTGTCTGCATTACTTTTCATAGAGTTATCAAAATCACTTTCATTAACCCCTATATTTTTCACTATATTTAATACAGTTTCATTTGAAAATTCTCCCCTGTAACTTAAGGCAGCGTAATGAAAATCGAAATATTTTTCTTTATCAATGAAATAGACAGCTAAAGCACCTCTTGCTGCCTTTAAAGAGTTATTACCAAGTATTGGAGTATCCCTGAAAATATACTTAATTTTGCCGTCATTAATCAACTGTTTGATATCGTCCTTCATGGCTTTACAATAGCTACAAGAATAATCAAAGAACCCCACAGCTATAATTTTACTATTTTTGTTTCCTGAGTAAGGATAAGCGGAGTCAAATATTTTGTTTTTATATTGTAAGATTTTATCTTTAGTTGCATCATCCAGAGTAGCATAACTACTTCTAATTGACTCCTTTCGGAAAGTTTTTATAATCTTATCAAAGTTTCTGCTCACATAGTTATTATCTATTCCCTTACCCATACAATCCTTGTTTAAGGCTTGGTTGCGATGTGAAAGCCAATTGCTTATTACTGGCAAACTTACTACTGTAAACATAAAAATCAATAAAAATTGTATTCTAGACATATACTTACTAAATAATCTACAACATGAAATTTTTAGCACATATTTACTTATATATCAAAAGAAGCATCTATGTTAAGATATAAAAACATTCGTATTAAGTGTATTTTATAGTCAGTTTTACTGTAAGTACAAGCTTTACGCACAATGAAATTTAGATATATTATCACAAGTTTATTAAAAGATTTGGTGATGCAGGTAGTTAAAGCTCTCTAGAGAGACCAATTATGAAATGCTCTACCTTTCACTGCTATATATAGTAATCATAGACGTCGCAATAAAAAGTTGACTATTTTATAACCGCGGAATACAATTTTAACATATGCTGCAGTAAATTATATGAGTGGGCTAAATTGCTAGAGAAAAAGAAACGGCTACTTTAGAAAATAAGTTTTCCCAATTTGCTAAGTTCGTTGCAGAATATAATTAACATCGTGTGGAAAAATGTAAACAATTTTTAGCAAAATTCATGTAATTCTACTTGAGTAAACAGATCTTAATAAATGCAATTTAAAGGCATAGTTTGAGGTCCTATAAAGTTATTGTCTAGGGTTTTTCATGATGGCATAAGAATTGCTGTACCTAAAAACTGGGTGGATGTGTTATGTCATTTACCTCTTTTCATTGATGAATATGGGAATGGATAAGCTGTGATATTTTTTTTCCAGCATGAATTAAACCGTTCAGAGAAGAGATGAGAAAGGTAGTAACGATGGGTATTCACTATCAGAAATTAACAATAAAAAACAGCCTGCAAATGTAGAAAAACAAGTATTTTAAACAGTATATTTTAAATATGTCAATATAATTATAAAAAAATTAATATAAAAGCATATAGGATTTATATGTAGAAAATCGGCAATATTAGTATCGATATAAAATACAGTTAAAGAATCTGGTGTTTAAATAGATCTAGTTTTTGATCGAAAAGATATGCATAATACTTTATGAAATAAGCATAGCAATAAGCCTTATAGTAACAAAGGAGTTTATTAAATATTGAAGAAAAAAAGAAGTAGTTTGTGTGGAGAAAATGAAATCAAAGAAGTAAATATTCTGGACATTAATTACTGCAAGCAGGATTTACAAAAATCAATTAAAAGATGCAATATATTATGTAATTACACTAGAAGATTTGTTTTAAGTTATGTATAACAACCTACGCGACTTTATTAAAGCCTTAGAAGAAAAAAAGGACTTGATTAGAATCAAGGAAGAAGTTTCGACAGTTCTTGAAATGACAGAAATTCACCGTAGAATTCTGTTAAATAATGGACCAGCTGTCATTTTTGAAAATGTTGTTACAGAAAACGGCAAAAATCCAATTCCTGTTCTAGTGAATTTATTTGGCACCATCAATAGAATAGCTTTAGGTTTGAACATAAACCCTGGTAAACTAAGAGATCTGGGTAAATTTTTAGCATTTTTGCAATCTCCTGAGCCACCAAAAAACTTCAGAGATACTATAAAAATGTTTCCTTTATTAAAAGCCGTATTATCGATGCGAAGTAAAGTAGTGAGCAAAGCTCCATGTCAAGAGGTAGTGTTGACTGGAGAAGAGGTGAACCTTGCATTACTACCTATTCAAACATGTTGGCCAAATGAACCTGCACCGCTTATTACTTGGCCAATTGTGGTAACAAAAGGACCAACAAAAAACAGACAAGACAATTTCAATCTTGGTATATATCGCATGCAGGTCATAGATAAAAAAACAACTTTGATGCGTTGGCTTACACACCGTGGTGGGGCAAGTCATCACAAACGATGGAAAGAAGAAAGGCGAAACACAAAATTTCCTGCTGCTGCTGCAATTGGTGGTGATCCTGCAACACTTATTGCTGCAGTAATTTCATTGCCAGAAACATTGTCAGAATACCAATTTGCTGGACTGCTGCGAAAAAAGCCCCTTGAACTTGTAAAGTGTAAGACTATACCACTTCAAGTGCCAGCTCATGCGGAGATTGTTTTAGAAGGCTACGTGAGTTTGGATAAATATCAAGATGAAGGGCCATACGGAGACCACACCGGCTATTATAATTCTGTTGAGCAATTTCCTGAGTTTAACATTACTGCAATTACTATGCGTAAAAATCCAATTTATTTCAGCACTTTCACTGGCAAGCCACCAGATGAACCATCAATCCTTGGCGAGGCACTCAATGAAATTTTTGTGCCAACTCTTACCAATCAATTTCCAGAGATAGTAGACTTTTATCTGCCACCAGAAGGGTGTTCTTATAGAATAGCGGTAGTGTCAATCAAAAAATCTTATCCAGGACATGCAAAAAGAGTTGTTATGGGAATATTTTCCTTTCTAAAACAGTTTTTATACACAAAATTTATTGTAGTTGTTGACGATGATATAAATATCCGTGATTGGAAAGAGGTAACGTGGGCAATATCAACGAGAATGGACCCTGTGCGGGATACTATCATGATAGAAAATGCACCAATTGACTATTTAGATTTTGCCTCTCCTGAAAGTGGACTTGGAAGCAAAATGGGATTTGATGCGACAAACAAAATCCCACCTGAAACTAAACGGGAGTGGGGAAGAAAAATTGAAATGAGTGAGGAAATAGTAAGGAAAGTTACGCAAAAGTGGAAGGAATATGGATTGATAGATAATAAACTATAATGTAGTCCTATGCTTTTGGTGTTCTTGTGAGGCTTTTATACCTTTTATTTTCATTAATATGCTTTTCTCTATATTATTATGCAGGCCATATATTTTCACCCTGTCCAAGAGCTACAGTTTGCTTTTCACCTGAAGAAGATTGCACTACGCCAATAATTAATGAAATAGATCGATCTAAAGAATCTATTTTAGTTCAAGAGTACACATTTACTCTTGAAACAGTTGCGGATGCTTTGATTAAGGCTAAAAAGCGTGGTGTTGATGTTAAAGTCATCTTGGATAAATCGCAACTTTATTCAAAATATAGTGTAATAAATGAATTATCTGCAGGTGGAATACCAGTTTGGATTGATGATAAACCTAAGATTGCTCATAATAAAATAATAATCATTGATGATCAAAGAGTCATCACAGGATCATTCAATCTTAGTAGAACAGCTGAAAAAGGTAATGCCGAGAACCTACTAATTATTGAAGACTATCCTGAACTAATTCAACAATATGTGAAAAACTGGGAAACACGACAGTCTCAATCTTACAAATATACTTTCTAGGTACTGCCAAAAAGTAGATATTTTAGTAATCATTTATGGTATAATAAAATGAAGGTGAGTGTCAGTAATAGGTTACATGAGTAATGCTACTGCAATTAGCTTAGTTCACAATTTTTCAAAATAACAAAAAAAGAAAATATAAAATTCAATATAGTTACAATAGTACATACATCTTATACCACCAATAAGCATGTATGCTTCGAGACAATNNTTTTATAGGTTCATATTATAACAAAAAGATAAAGATGTGCCTTCAAAGTGAAACTTAGCTAAGGAATATACTAAGTGAATACATTACTTGCTCCAATATTATCTGTAAAGGTTTGATAAAGAATAAAAGAAATGTTAGAAAAAACTAAGTTTGCGGAACTGAAGAAAAACCAGGCAATTGTATGATAAATAAGTGTGCAGCATTTTACTGCACAACAAAATTATCATACACCAATTACCATAAATATAGTATATTTTAATAGGGATATAGCTTAAGTACAGTAAGCAAAAAAGTTAATGATAAGCTAGAACTGTGGCAAAAATTTAAAAACATGTTTTAGTCAAAGTAGTGTTAATGATTCTCAACAAGGAGGTTTTGTGGAAAGTGCAGCACTTTAAACGGTTTCTCTGTCAAAAAGTATACAAACATAGACCTCAAAAGAGAATTTACTCAAATAGTAACCGGCCTTCAAGTTTTTTCAGCCATGAAAACAGAGCCAAAAACTCCTTGACAAGCTTTACTAACCGAGTTACTGTAGAGATAGTAAAGGTATTCATTCATCTCCAGTTTATTCAGATTAAGCAATAAAAGTATTATAAAATGGCATCTCGTGTTTAATCTTTGTACTACATGTACTTTATGTTTTTATAAAGTTTTTAGGTCTTGACCTATAAAGGTAGAAGCTTGCTTACAGGTCATTTGTAAAACGCAACTTATACAGGATTAAAGAATAGACAACTATCTATTACAGTTTCTTTACCTTCTTTATCTAGTAAATTTTTTAAATATTAAAATAACTCATGAACTGGACAAAAAGGTGCTATCCAAGTAAACCTAAGAATGATACTGTCTGTCATTCACATTGTTTACAAACCACAATGTTTGTACAGCTATACGGTACCAAGTTAAGCAATTGTGAGCAACTTTAAAAAGTTAGGATAGATAACCCAATTTTCCACACTCTTCTTTTTATAAAAATCTCAGTCAAATTATGGTAAGCTTTTAAAGAAGATTCTCTAACTGCTAATCTTATTTTTAAAATAACTCTCTAATTGCTTTTCTAGCTCAATAAGTGCCTTTTTGTTAATCTAAGGCTCTATATTCCTTTTTAAATTCTATATAAAATTAACTATGTAACTGTTGTCAGCTTTTATACATATTTTCTATAATGTTAGGCAGATTAGTGCAGCCACTATTCAATAACTTAACGCTTCTGAATTTCTTCAAAACTCTACAATTAATTTGTAAGGTACCTTTAAATAAGGCCAAAGATTTACTATGCACCTTTTTCATAAATTCTACTACTTCCAATTGATACATCGTTTCTACACTATAATTATCAATTTCTATGTTCTCCAATATTGTAGCTTTTACTAATAATAAACCTTGCAGCTTTTTCCTCCTTTTTTATCAACCCTATTATAGTTGATGAGATTTTATCTATTTTTTTATTAAAAAAATTCCTTGAACTTTATTGATTAATAAACTGCTCTTTTTCGTTATGTAGGCTACTTACTTTTTTATTAAATTTAAGAGAACTTACATTCTCTTTTTCCTTTCCCTACATCAAATTCACTACAACATTTTCTTAACCTAACAAACATAGTACTAAGACCTATATATAATCTAACTTTTAAAAAGTCTACTTAAACATTTTTTTCAACTGATTAATTTCATCAGCAAAATTTGAGTCAGTCCTTATAAAATTTTCTATCTGTTTTACTGCATGTATAACAGTAGCATGGTCTCTACCACCAAAGCTCCTTCCAATATCTGGAAAACTTTTTTGTGTAAACTTTTTAGCAAAATACATAGCTACTTGCCTCGGCCTTACAAGAGCACGGAGTCTTCTATTAGAGTGCATATCTGCAACTTTTATATTAAAAAACTCAGCTATCTTTTTTTGTATTTCTGCTATTGTAATTGGCTTATGATTTGATCTAAGAAGATCTGCTAGAGTTTCACTGGCTGATTCTACTGTCATACTTCTTCCGATCAATGAAGTATGGACAACTTTATTTAAGGCTCCCTCTAATTCTCTTATATTAGATTTTATGTTTTTTGCTAGAAATTCTAGGACATCATCCGGAACATATATATTCATTTGTTCCACCTTGATCTGCAATATACCAAGTCTTAATTCAAAAGTCGTTTCATTAATATCTGCTACCAACCCCCAACCAAGACGGGATTTTATTCTCTCCTCTACTCCGTCAAGATCGCTAGGAGATCTATCAGCCGATATAACCAATTGCTTATTTTGGTCTATCAATGCATTAAAAGTATGAAAAAACTCTTCTTGCGTACTATCTTTACCACTAATAAACTGCACATCATCTATCATCAATACATCTACCGATCTAAATTGTTCTTTAAACAACATGATATCTTTACTCCTTAGTGCTGTAATATATTGGTACATGAATTTTTCCGCCGATAAATATACTACTTTTCTTTTTGCTGGAAGAGAATTGACTATGTACCAAGCTATAGCATGCATTAGGTGTGTTTTACCAAGCCCTACCCCGCCATATAGAAACAAAGGGTTGCTACCTGATATTGGATCTACTATAGAC
>NZ_JABUMP010000001.1:522267-551581 GCF_029169405.1 Wolbachia endosymbiont of Onchocerca gibsoni
ATAAGTGCCTTTTTGTTAATCTAAGGCTCTATATTCCTTTTTAAATTCTATATAAAATTAACTATGTAACTGTTGTCAGCTTTTATACATATTTTCTATAATGTTAGGCAGATTAGTGCAGCCACTATTCAATAACTTAACGCTTCTGAATTTCTTCAAAACTCTACAATTAATTTGTAAGGTACCTTTAAATAAGGCCAAAGATTTACTATGCACCTTTTTCATAAATTCTACTACTTCCAATTGATACATCGTTTCTACACTATAATTATCAATTTCTATGTTCTCCAATATTGTAGCTTTTACTAATAATAAACCTTGCAGCTTTTTCCTCCTTTTTTATCAACCCTATTATAGTTGATGAGATTTTACCTATTTTTTTATTAAAAAAATTCCTTGAACTTTATTGATTAATAAACTGCTCTTTTTCGTTATGTAGGCTACTTACTTTTTTATTAAATTTAAGAGAACTTACATTCTCTTTTTCCTTTCCCTACATCAAATTCACTACAACATTTTCTTAACCTAAAAACATAGTACTAAGACCTATATATAATCTAACTTTTAAAAAGTCTACTTAAACATTTTTTTCAACTGATTAATTTCATCAGCAAAATTTGAGTCAGTCCTTATAAAATTTTCTATCTGTTTTACTGCATGTATAACAGTAGCATGGTCTCTACCACCAAAGCTCCTTCCAATATCTGGAAAACTTTTTTGTGTAAACTTTTTAGCAAAATACATAGCTACTTGCCTCGGCCTTACAAGAGCACGGAGTCTTCTATTAGAGTGCATATCTGCAACTTTTATATTAAAAAACTCAGCTATCTTTTTTTGTATTTCTGCTATTGTAATTGGCTTATGATTTGATCTAAGAAGATCTGCTAGAGTTTCACTGGCTGATTCTACTGTCATACTTCTTCCGATCAATGAAGTATGGACAACTTTATTTAAGGCTCCCTCTAATTCTCTTATATTAGATTTTATGTTTTTTGCTAGAAATTCTAGGACATCATCCGGAACATATATATTCATTTGTTCCACCTTGATCTGCAATATACCAAGTCTTAATTCAAAAGTCGTTTCATTAATATCTGCTACCAACCCCCAACCAAGACGGGATTTTATTCTCTCCTCTACTCCGTCAAGATCGCTAGGAGATCTATCAGCCGATATAACCAATTGCTTATTTTGGTCTATCAATGCATTAAAAGTATGAAAAAACTCTTCTTGCGTACTATCTTTACCACTAATAAACTGCACATCATCTATCATCAATACATCTACCGATCTAAATTGTTCTTTAAACAACATGATATCTTTACTCCTTAGTGCTGTAATATATTGGTACATGAATTTTTCCGCCGATAAATATACTACTTTTCTTTTTGCTGGAAGAGAATTGACTATGTACCAAGCTATAGCATGCATTAGGTGTGTTTTACCAAGCCCTACCCCGCCATATAGAAACAAAGGGTTGCTACCTGATATTGGATCTACTATAGACTTTGCCACACGTTTCGCAGCTGTAAACGCTAGCTCATTTGGCTTTCCTACTACAAAGTTATCAAAAGTAAATCTCGGATCCAGCGGTGAACCAAGGCTATGATTATTACTCTCTTCCTTACTCTTTGCTATAGCATTAGAACTTAAATCCTTTTCCTCCCCGGTTACTCGAATATCAATAGAACGTATATTTTTATCCTCATTTTGCCATAAAGATAGTATCTTCTCTATATAATGAACTGTAATCCACTCCTTTATAAACCTTGTTGGTACAGATAACAAAACTTCTTCATTGCTACTACTGACAAATCTAAGTGAACTTAGCCAGCTATTATATGTCGCCTTCCCATAAAGATTATAAAGACAATTCTGGATTTTTTCCCAAGTAACATTGTGATCTGTCACTGTAACAACTTGGTCAAAAAACATAGCAGAAACCTTAGAGTTAATTAAGCTCATACACTACACCAAGAAAAAAAGTAAATAATTAGAAAAACAAAAGGTAATCAATAATTTTGTTGCAAAGTGAAAAGCTAACACTACTCAATACACACTAAAAATTATGATGATTTTTGATGAGTTGTAAAGGGTATAAAAGCACTAAAATTAAATCTTATTTTCTTTCAATAAATGAACTCCACTCATCCTTAAGCGCTTAGCAGTGTACTAAAAANCAATAATATATTATATATAAATATGGTATTGAATATATTGGCAAAAAAGTAAAGTGCCAGTATAAATATGGCTAACTTAATATAAACTTACTGAAATAAATTCATGAATATATTAAGCAATTTAAATTATTATATTCAATTTGGTATTGAGCTAGAATTTTATATCGAAGGAATAGAGAAAGAGTGCTTATTTCTCAGCAATGCTAAAGATAAAATAGCCTTACTTGGTTTTTTCTGTGAGAAAGAGACCTCTATACACCAATATGAGATAAAAAGTAGTTGTTATACGAACTTTAATGACTTAATTAAACACTTTGAGTTAGTAAAAGGATTAATTACTGAAACAGCACAAAAACTTGGTGGTAATACTTCCTTTAAAGCAAAACCTTACTTAGACAGAGCAGGTAGTGCATTAAATGTGCATGTTAACTTAGTTAATTTACATAACAGCAACTTATTTTATTGCAGTGAACAAAAGTACAGTGATTTCTTGATTCATAGTATTGGTGGATTATGTGCTATGATGAAAAAAGATATGTTATTCTTCGCCCCTAACAATGATTCATATCTCAGATTTCAATACCCAGATATTCACACCCCAACTACAGTCAGTTGGGGTGTGAATAATAGAACTGCTGCGATTAGGACTTTAAGTTCCAACAGCAAATGTCGCTTAGAACACCGCGTTCCCGGAGCAGATTGCAATCTTGAAAAAGTACTTATAGCTATAATTGAAGGTATCATTTTTGGGATAGAGAATAAAATCATCCCACCAAATAGAGTATACGGAATTGCATCTGATCCCCAGTATAAGATGGAAAGTTTAATATAAGTCTCAATCATTTTACTACCATATAAGTATTATGTTTACTTAATTTAATAAATTAATTAATTAAATTATATTTCTAAATATTTTACATACTGTCATGCTAAACACATTTCTTTACTCCATCTTTTCCACTTATTGTTATTGTTTCTTTTAATTCTTCGTTATACTGTAAAGATAACACCCGTTTTCTATATGTAAGTTAGTTAAACATTACATTTAAAGATGTCTACCAGACAAACCTTTTACCATTCACTGTAATGTCATACGCTGACTATATTTACATTCACATCAGTTTTTCAAAAAGTACGATTTTTTTCTCTTTCAAAAACTCTTTAATTTTTCTCTCAGCTACTCTATGAGTTACTTCTAACTAATTTTCTAATACCATTTCCTCTTCTTTTAGTTTGCTAAACTCTTTCTCTAACCTTTCTCATAATTTTTGATTTTCTAACTCCAGTCTGTTACGTACTATAAAGTAATTTCTGTTTGAACTAACAAATCATTATCAGTAGTAGAAGTAAGATTACTACCAACATACTTTTAAATATGACATCAAACAATAATATAGAATTATATCCTTTTTTTTAATTTATGATTTCTCTTCTCACTTTTTCGATAAGTGTTACCACAATAGCATCCAACCCACCAACATTTTTTTCTTGCTATAAAATAGCACTAACCTTAATCAGCTCACTTCTATTACAGCCAATAAGATTAGCACTGAAGATTTTATCTACTTTAAAGTTTCTTCATAGTAAATTCAAAAAACTACTTTTTTTAATACCTGCTTGTAACTTCCCACTTTTTTACTAATTCTATCTAATTACCTACACTTTCTCAAAAAGCCCTCACTAAAAGGTCTACCTTTTCCATTTATTATTCTAATAATATACTTTTATTTAAAAATTTTATTGATTATTAGATTATAAACACGCCACCCAAGATTTTCTAATATAGTAGTGAAGCTCTTTTTGTTTTTCATAAATCATCAAAGGAGGATCTTGCTACTAAATTTTGTTGTGTAAAATCTTCTATTATCCCACTTACTCAATAACAAACGTAATTCTCCATAATTAATAAAGCCAGGTGTTATATAAAAATCTTCTGCAAGATTATAATGCTTTTAGTTCTTTCTCATGCAAAGATCCACTCTCTCCTATTTTCACCAATACTACTCATAAGTAACTTAATATTATTATAATCTCTACTTTAAGCTTTTTTGCATCATTATATTCAGTGGATATAATTCATTATTTAATTTTAACAAGTTATTTGTCCCATTTGAAATAAGAACTACTCTAAAGTATGAAACAAGATCATCTTCTAAAAAGATTACTTACTTTTCCCACGCTCACTGCTTTACTTTTCTCTACCTCAAAATAAATAATCATACTTTAAAGCTAACAAAACCTTCTTTATGTTAACTTTGATTATAAATCTTAACTAAGTTGAAAATAACTACAAGTATTAAACTTGAATTTAACTCTTTCACTCCTCTCTACATACTGAATTAACCCTTGCCATAAATTTATAGCACAAAGCCATTTTAATTAACAAACTCCACTAAAGGTAACACAAATACTTTTTCGTTAAACAAGCAATTTTTACTGGGTAATAGTTAATTAAGATATAAGAGCTCTTTTAGAAAGTTTAAAATCCCTAAGCTTAATAACATCCTCCCTTTTTGGACTAGTTGAAATTAAATGAATTGGCACACCTATTAATTCCTCTACTCTTCTTATATATTTTATTAAATTTGTAGGTAACTCTTTAACCAACCTTTTGCCCTGAGTTCTTTCTTTCCAGCCAGGAAATTCTTCATATATTGGCTCTAATTTTCCCTGTATTGAATGTGATGCAGGTAAATAATCGTACACCCTTCCATTGTACTCATAACCAGTACATATTTTAATTCTGTCGAAAGAATCAAGAATGTCTAGCTTAGTTAATACAACACTTGAAACTCCAGAGAGTTGTACTGCTTGACGTACCAAAACTGCATCAAACCAACCGCAGCGTCTTTTCCTATTACTTACTGTTCCAAGCTCTTTACCTATAGAAAATAAGCTATCTCCTAGTTCATTTTTTTGCTCAGTAGGAAATGGACCGTTGCCTACTCTTGTAGTATAAGCTTTTGCTACACCGATAACATAAGCATTGGAAGAGAATCCTGAACCTGTTATTGCTTGCGATGCCACAGTATTGCTTGAAGTAACAAAAGGGTATGTCCCATGGTCGATATCTAAAAATGTGCCTTGAGCGCCTTCAAATATTATTTCCTTGCCTTCTTTTATGAGATCGTTCAATATTCTCCATACTGGTTTCTTATACGGAAGAATTTTTTTTGAGACTTCTTCAATTTCCTTTAATATTTCCCCTTTTTTTGCTACCTGACAGCTTAAGCTCCTTCTGATAGCATTGTGGTAACTTAAAAGAGTATCAACCTTTCTATTAAGCTCATCTGCATTTTCTAAGTCGCAAAGGCGTATAGCTCTTCTTCCAACCTTATCTTCATAACATGGTCCTATTCCCTTGTTTGTTGTGCCAATTTTATAATTCCCGTTTAAATTTTCAAATAACTTTTCCTTATCCTTATGTACACTGAGTATTAATGGGCAGCTCTCAGAGATCATCAAATTGTTAGGGTTGACATCTATTCCTCTAGTTTTTAATAACTCTATTTCTGAGATTAGGGCATGTGAATCAAGAGCAACACCGTTTCCTATAATGGATATCTTGCTTGTCCTTAAAATAGCAGAAGGCAGCAAATTTAATTTATAAACTTCACCATCTACTACTATAGTATGCCCTGCATTATTTCCCCCCTGGAATCTAACAACCACACCAGCGTTCTCAGAAAGATAGTCTACCATTTTACCTTTTCCTTCATCACCCCACTGTAAGCCGACAATTACAATGTTATTCATCAATACCTTCTGATCAACATGTAAATATTAACGCAGTACACTACAAATGACAAGGAATAAAATAAACCTACTACTGCATAGCTATATAACAAACTTTTAGTAAAGTGTATTTTAAAAATTTCTCAACAAATTGAGTAGCTCTTTTATCATAAAGCTGAATGTATTTAATTATCTCTAATTTCTGCAAATTAAAACAACAAGAAACTCTCATCTCAATGTTGAACAAAACACTTAGAGTTTCAAAATCCAGGAAGATATCTCTTATACAGAATCTACAAAAACTGATAGTTTATTATATAAAAAACAATAAAGATCTTCATATAGAAACAACCTGCATGTGGAAGTGGCGAAAAAGCTCGAAACTTCTTGATAGAAATTGCTATAGAATCAACTATCCGTTGATAGAAAAAATCAACGAGCAAGAACCAAACGTACTGATAATCCTTCTTCTACTGAAACAAAACTGTGTAATAGATTTGATAAAAAATTTTTCATAAAATCCCCAAAAGCAGCATTTCAACCAGTTATAACTAATGTTAGTATAATATTATTACAAGTAGCATCGTATACATGAAAGCTGATCAGCTCTCTTAGACTTTACATTGTATATTGCCATAAATACTAATCTCGAAAAAGTAGAAGAAATTGAACAATTTACTACTCATCTTTTTTGAACCCAACATAGTATAGTATGGTTTATTGAATACTCTTTTTTCATAAAAACATTCCAAATTTTCTCTTCATTTCTCTGGACAAGATTACAAATAGCTATTTAATAGAGTTAATATTATATGCTACTTTGTCTCCCAGAACACTTAATTTAACACTAGACTTTGATCTTGTATATTCAATGTCACTTAGAGTAATAACTCTAATTGCCAATGCAGTAGCTATAGTTATACTAACTATAGTCAAAAATATTGATAATATTACATAAAGTATCTGTAATTATCTTTAATTTTTTAAGATAAAATCAACTCCCCGTAATAATCTTCATCATCATGAATTATAAGAAAAACAAACATTGATACTTACGCAGTAGAATTAAGAATTTCAGTTCTATCTAAATTGATAGAAATAACTTACAGTAAATCATTTTTTAGAGCGTTTCTACAATATGGTGAGCTTCTTTTTTATTTTCTTTAATCGTCTTAATAGCTCTCTCTGATTATATATTTTTCTGCTAGTGATAACTTTGCTCTAGTAAACAGTATATATAATGATTTATTGTACCAATCCTTTTGTCCTTGTGTTAAACTTTCATAATCAGGCATATAATTTTCATATTAAAAACGACATAATTTAACTATTGTACGATTTATATAAAAAGTTAGTAAATTCAAATCATAGGCGACAGATTTTATACTTAAAAAATATTATACATATCTGTTATGGTTACTATCTATCCATAACAGAAAAACGAAAAATACTTTACCAGCGTTTAGTAACTCTCGCAGGACTGTTTAAATCTCTTTAATTGCTGTAACGAGGAAAATCATCGTCTATTTAAATGCCATAACAAAAAATAATAACCTTTATCTTGATACTTAAACAGTAGATCTATATGCTAGGCACTGCAATCTGAATGCAGTCACTTAATTAAAATTAAGTTTTCCGTATTTTAGGTATCAGCTATTCTTATGAATAGCATTTTCACTTCAATATTTATATATTAATCACACTTTTGAATAAATACCTTTTTATCTTAGTTAGGCTTTGACTACTTCTCGTTATTAGGCTTAAGAATACTTTTTAGTATATTCAAGTAAACAGTATATAAGAACTGCAGTTGTAGAACATGCAATTGTTAACAGTGCATTCGACAAAACGCAGTAAGAAAAAAACTTCCCTATTATATATATTCCGATAGCCCCGAACATCATATTACAGAATGAGAGAACTCCACTGCCAAGTCCTATACCTTTAATTGTTTCCAACGCAGAAGTTACGTTATTGCTTATTACAAGTGCAAGACCTATATTACTTGGAATCCAAATAATTTGAAGAACAAACATACTTAACTTGTTTATAGAGTNAAAATACGCTAATAAACTCTCAGGTATTATTGGCAATATTAAACCTATTATTAACATTCGGCTAACACCTATTTCTGGCACACACTTTCTATTAACCAAAGCTCCGATTATGAAAAATATAACTATCATTGATATGAAATAACCGAAATACTGTACTTCAACACCAATAGACTCAAATATGAAAGGGTAGTTAGCAACATACGCCCAAAGCCACATGAAAGTTAATCCATGAATAGCCGAAAATCCAAGAAAACGATAATTTCTAAACATCGATATATATTGCTTGAAAATATCAACAAGCAAATTAGCTATACTAATTTTATTTTTACTTACAGCAAGTGTTTCTTGTAACTTAAAGTAAATAAAAATAAGCATAATAATTGCTGCTAGTGATATAATAAGAAACAAAAATTTCCAGTTATATCCGTGTGAAATTATATAACTACCTACCACTGGTGCCATTCCAGGTGAAAGTGCTACCACCATATTTAATTTTGAAATCATCCTCGAATACTCACTACCTGAGTATATATCTTTTATTGCTGCATACCCAACAACACTTGTAACACCAGCTCCTATTCCTTGTATAAAGCGAATTAGTATTAAGAGCACAATATTATTAACCATACAACACATAATACTCGCCAAAGTAAAAACTGTCATACCAATTAGCATGATCGGACGCCTACCATAGCAGTCAGATAGTGGACCATAAATTAGTCCAGATATCGCAAATCCAACTAAGTTTAAGCTAATAGTAAGCTGAACTACACTGCCTTCTACCTTAAAATGATTAGCAATACTCGGTAATGCGACTAAATATAGGTCAGTTGCTATATCGGCAATTGCTACAGATAGTATCATGATAAGAGAGATAATATTTTGTATTGCCACTTAATTGCTCCGCTGAGCTACAGAAGCTTTATTATAATAAATTTTCCTTAATCAGTACATTAGTTTATCACTACTAGAACTGAAAATAGCTATTCGAAGGATAACTTTGCCTAAGAAGAAGTGAGAAAAAGAAAAGAGTTTTTCTGAGATAAAGAGTCAGCTTAAACAACAGAAGTAAAGAAACACTGAAATTACACCTTAGTCAAGGTCTTTGACATATAAATCTTACCTAAACCCCATAGCGTAATGGATAAAGCGTTTTTTAAGGAAATTTGAATTTTCAACTACCATTAAGCCAAGATTTCTCAGTGTTTTAGCGCAAAATACTCTATTAGAAAAGATCCTATTTAACCAATCAGTTGCAAGCGCCATAGTAAAATTATCACAATACCTATCACATGAAATTTTTTTCAATAAGTAACTACTACCAATGTCAATACCATATGCTTTTACAGCAGTTATTTGCCTTATAATACTTTCTATATCTCTAATTCCAAGATTAAGTCCTTGACCTGCAACAGGATGAATCAAATGTGCTGCATCACCGATAAGCAAAACTCTGCTTTTATACAATCTTTTTGCAAAAACAAAACTCAAAGAATAAGATTTTCTTCTACCCTCTAATCTAATTTCCCCTAAATAAGAGCCAAATCTTCTTTTGAGCTCTATAATAAATTCTTCTTCAGCTAAGTTCATTAGCATTTTAGAAACTTCAGATTTTTCTGTCCAAACTATTGAAGAAGTATGGCCACCCTTCATTGGCAAAATTGCAAACGGACCACCAGGAAAANACCTTTCTACAGCTAAATTTTGGTGATTCAATTCATGTTTTACATTAAATACTATGCTATTTTGCTTGTAATCAAATTTCATTACCGGTATAGAAAATAGCTCCGGTAATTTAGAGTTTTTACCCTCAGCACAGATAAGTAACGACGATATTAATTTCTGGTCATTATCGAGAATAACCTCTACATATCCTGCATCACAAATAATTGTCTTATAGGAAAGTGGAGAATATATGTTTAACTTTTTCAAAAAATTATTATTGATTGCATCCCATATAGCAGTATTGCTGATAACATAGCCCATTGGTTCTTCACTAACTATTTTATGATCATAATGTACAGTAACCGGACTATTTTCATCTAGTATGAATATATCAAGTATAGGTTCTGCTTCACTTTCTATGATCTGCCAAATTCCTAACTTTTCCAATATTTTTCTCGAACCTTGAGAAATAGCAAATGCTCGATTGTCATTAACTACATGCTGTAGATTACTTTTTTCAATCACAGCTACAGATACAGAGTTATTGCTGAGACCAATGGCAGCAATAAAACCAAGTAACCCACCACCTGAAATAATTACATCATAATTCATTTGCCGACCTTTAAATTACATCCTACCTACTTTAAAAAGTTTAAACAACCTTTATAGATTGCATATAAAAGACCCCATATCTTTAGCAATGTTTTTATAAATCTTCATCAAATTCTCACTTAACATCAGGGGATTTCCATAATCAGAAGCACTGCATATCTGCGGATCTAAAGGAACTCTGCCCAAGAGTTTTATTCTTAATTCCTCGGATACTTTTCTTATGCCATCTTTTCCAAAAACATATATTTTTGAGTTGCCTTGAATAAAATAACTCATATTTTCTACAATACCAATAACTGGTACGCTGAGCTTTGTAAACATATCGTAAATTCTACGGACATCAATCAAAGCAAGCTCCTGAGGAGTTGAAACTATCACCGCTCCAGTTAAGTTAAAATTTTCCATCAGACTTAGATGTACATCACCAGTTCCAGGTGGTGTATCAATTATTAAATATTCTATATCCGACCATTTCGTTCCCATTAGCAAATTGTAAAGTACTTTTGTGACCATGGGTCCACGCCATATTACTGCACGATCTTTATCAATAAAATAGCCAATTGAAATAGTATGTAACCCATACTTTTCTATAGGTATTGCTTTGCCATCCTGTATTTTCGCTTTTAATTTTTCAGCACCAAGCATTTTAGGAACTGAAGGACCATATATATCTGCATCAACCAATGCAACTTTATGTTTCAATTTTACTAATGAAAGAGCAAGGTTTATTGCAACTGTAGACTTGCCTACTCCTCCTTTACCAGAAGCTACAACAATTATATTTTTCACCCCATCAATATGTAGTTTAGCTCTCTGCTTCATAGCTTGTTTTCGATTGGTAGCAACTATAGTCACCTTTCCTACCCCTAGTATNCCTTAACAATTTACTCACAACTTTTTCTCAATTCTTCATTCGGTGTTTGCATGTCACTAAAAACTTCAAGAACAAAACTGACATTTCTACTACTAGTAATAAGAATTGAGGATACTATATCAACACTTTCCTTTGCTATGACTTTTTTAAATTCTCTTTTATGGTTCCTTAATTGATCATTAAATATACTTAATATCTCCTAGTATATACTGTACGAACATTACAGCTTAAAGTCAATTTCTATCTATCATCTTAGTGTAGTCTTTTAACAATGGGAGAGAACAGATATAAATAAGCTTAACTACCTGGACTCAAGCTTTACCGTTATATAACTTCTTAAAAATATTTCCTTTCTTTCTGGAGAAAGTATAATGAGGTGAGTATTGCAACACATATTCTAAACAAAGTTTCTAATACCATAATCTACAAGGAGAGCTTTATAAATAAGAAATTCTTCTGCTATCACTATCAATAAAAATACAGGAGAAAAACGTTATATTTTTCCTGGTCATAAGAGGTTTTCAACGCAGTTAATAAACAGAATAATCAACAAGATAGAGATAAAATATAACTACCTTTAGTAGCACAACTCAAGCGAACCTATAGATCTATACATAAACATATTCACTTTTGGACACTTAAAAAGTATAAGAGACTTACTTAATGCTTAAAACTGGGATATATAGTTAGTGGATTTTCAATTTAGCTCTATATGTTTTTTATCCATGAAGTAGGACATTAATTGTAAAAGGAGTTAAAGTATTAAAACAAGCAGAATTATGGAAAATTAGTTTAGTACCTCTTCTGCAAATTTGACCTGTTCAGGTAGTTAATGTGAAGGGTTAAGATAATAAATAAAGATATTAACAAAATAATAAAAAGTCTGATATATTTATAAACATATACATTTCTACCTAAAGCTTGTTGTATAAAGGATAAGATTCATACCGATAGTCTTTAAACAGTAGATGAAAGCATTCAATTTGATTAAAAACCTGAAGCTGCAGAAAAAGAGAGTGAGATAATGAATGAAGATGAAGGAATTTACTCTACAGTAAGATAGATTTACTGAAAAGATTATTCTAGCATCGGAGTAGATAATAAAGAAGTAGATAATGAAAATTAATTAGTTTAGTATAATTATTATAAAATTTACAAAGATGGTAATAAAAATTAAATGAACAATTAGAAAATTGTAAGTCAGGAATTAGAACTTGAACGTTTATAAAACATTTCCTTTAAAAGAACAAAATAAAGAATTTTAACCTAGTAATTAAAAATTTTAAAAAAAGCTGAAAAAGTAAAAAAATACACAATAATAGAAAAATAGATTCTATCAAGAAAATATGAAATTAGTAGTTCAAAGCAAAGAGGTTTAAAAAGTAAGGTTAAGAAGCAAAAAGGTATCATATCTAAAAAGGATAATTAGATAAAAAAAAATTGAAAAAAGAAAGAGAAAGAATTATAAGAAATAAGCAAAGAGTTCACTAAGCAAAATGGAGTCAATCAAAACAGCTACAAAAAGCCTAGCTTTTTTATGAGCTGAGCTAGCAATACTATAAATGTTAGTTTATTAAACCATCAAAGAGTAGTTAGATCAATCTCTTAGCATAGAATAACAACTCTTCTTTTGTTAAAGTGTAGGAGCTATTTTCCCAATGTTGTCTTAGTAACTCTAAGTTTTTACCTAAACTTTTTCCTGGTTGTTGACCTATGTTTACCAAATCATTACCAGACAAAGGAAATTCTGGAATATTAAACGCTTTGGCAAACTCAATATACTTGTCAACATTCTTTCCAGACTCAACACCATAAATTTTCACTAAATCACAATATAATTCTTTACCAAAGAAAGATATGTATTTTTTTTGCTTCCTTTCCGAAAGCTCTATTTTGATATTGTTGGATAATAAAAATAATAGCTTTTTCTTTTGCTTGTTCGAAAAACGTAAAAACTTGCTTACATATTCTCCAAGATGCACCTGATCATTCTTTTCAGTAGTTCTAAGAAGTAATGCTAATTTTGTTAGCGCGTCAATTGGTTTGATATCATCTAAGTAGCTAATATTGGGATCTAGGAAAGATGTATGGATTACAGTATCACATGCTGAAATAACAGATGGCTCTGCAAGAAGTTTAGTATTAATAAGAAGTGGCGAAGATAGAATTTCACATTTTACTTCTTTCGGAATAATTTTTTGTAAAACATCAGATTTCTGCATACTCTTAAGAGTCATAACCGGATTGTCGCACTCCAGCAACTTAAACATTTCTTCTCTTATTCTCTCTCCAGAAAGGTTTTGAATCATGTGTGAATGCTTTTTGCATACGTCCAATATTTCATCACTCAAGTCTCCAACGCATATTTTAGCGTGAAAACGAAACACCCTTAAAATACGCAGATAATCTTCCTTAATCCTGCCTTCAGCATCACCTACAAAATTTAACCTTCGTGCTTTTAAGTCCTGAATACCACCAAAGTAATCATATATATGACCATACTTATCTGCATACAGAGCGTTAAATGTAAAGTCACGCCTTGAAGCATCAGCCTTCCAATCGTTGGTAAATTCCACTTTTGCATGTCTACCGTCACATTCAATATCACATCTTAGTGTTGTAGTCTCAAAGGATCTTTTATTTAAAATTGCAGTAACAGTTCCGTGTTTCAAGCCGGTTGGAATAGCTTTTATGTTACGTAGTTTTAGTGCTTCAATCACTTGACCAGGAAATAGATTAGTGGCTAAGTCAATATCATGAACATTGCGCTGCAGAATTGAATCTCTCACACATCCACCAACAAGCCTTATTTCACCACCAAACTCTTCTATGGCACTAATAATTAGACTGGTTTCATGGTCAACAACTTGCATTTAGATTGGTAATAATATTGCAGCTCATACTATATAAAATATCTGTAAAAAGTCATATACAAAAATACATAGGACTATGAAGATTTATCTTACAAAGTATTTATTGCTGTTGATGAAACGTCACTTTTAATTCTTCTATACTGTTATTATATGATGGGCTTAAAAAAGTTTTGTTCTTTAGAACGTTTTATAACCTACCTATTATATTCATTAACATTTTTTGCCAATATTTTCTCAGATACCTTTTCGACCTCTCCTTTCCATTATACATTAAAACGTTATAACATCATTAAGATCCCCACTTAACTGAAGTTTTTTTTACTAGTAAAAGTCTACCTTGCCTTTGTTTTATTCAACTTCCATTTTTATCAATCAATGGTTCAAAATGAGCGCTACTTTTATTTGTTATATATAAGACATCACTGTCGTTATAATTAGCCTTACTTGTATTTATCTATATTTTTTGAACCCTGCATCTTATTTAAATTTTCTATAATATGTAATTTTCACACAATTTTTTTTATAAAGTATTCTACTTTTAATATTAAGGCACTCTAGAATTCATCTTCTTCAGTAATATTGATACATTAATCATAAATAATTCCACGATTCTTATAAATTTACTCGTTAGCCTTATCAAAATCATTGCCGATTGCACTTGTAAACCACCTTAGCAGGATTGTTTTATACAAACCTCCTACAACTATCTCTCTTAATTACTTAAACCCTATTTAAATTAGTAAAAAAACAGCTTTCATTGATAATTGCCTTCCTAGTATGGAATTTACCAAGACAAAAGTTGCTCACTTAAAGAATACCATTTACTGTTTTAAGCTCCTCAGCCTTTTTAAATTTTTAACATCATATAGCTACTTAACAAGCTCCACTTATCAGTTGTAGTCACAATCTTTCCTCTATAATATTAATTGTTTCTATTTAAATAAAAACTTAATAATTAAGTATAGCAAAAATTTTTAAATTGTACAACAATTATAATTTTTATAGCAAATATGAGCTTTAACTGTGGCATAGTAGGATTACCAAACATAGGAAAATCAACTTTATTTAATGCACTTACACAATCAAGCATAGCTGAAGCTGCAAATTATTCTTTCTGTACAATCGAACCTAATGTTGGCAAAGTGACAGTAAAAGATCAGCGTTTGAAGCAAATTGCAGCGATAGTTAATTCAGAAAAGATAATCTACAATCAGTTAGAAGTCGTAGATATCGCAGGCTTAGTAAGAGGTGCAAGTAAAGGCAAAGGACTCGGTAATAAGTTTTTAAGTCACATCAGAGAAGTTGATACCATCATTCACCTAATTAGGTGTTTTACGGATGACAATATCAGCCACGTGCACAATAAAATAGATCCAATATCAGACGCTGAAGTAGTGGAGATGGAATTAATTCTAGCCGATATTGATAGCATAGAAAAGAGACTACCTCAACTGGAAAGAAAAGCAAAGCGAGGTGATAAAGAGCAGAAGAAACAACTTGATTTAATGCAGGAGGTTTTAACTAGCTTGAAATTCGGTAAACCTGCAAGAAGTTTAAGAAACATAAATCAAGATGAAATGAAATTGCTTCAATTGCTGACGACGAAGCCAGTTATATATGTCTGTAATGTTGAAGACTCAAGTGTCATAACTGGTAATGAACTATCCAAAAAGGTGGAAAAAATAGCAGAAGAGAGCAAGAGCAAATTCTACTGTATTTCAGCAAAACTTGAAGCAGATATTGCAAATCTCGAAGACGAAAAAGAAAAACAGAGTTTTTTATCAGAGTTTGGCTTACAAGAGTCAGGACTCAATGGAATAGCTCGTATTATATATGAAGTGTTGAATATGATAACTTTTTTTACTGTGGGGCCAAAAGAAGCACACGCTTGGCCGATAAAAATAGGATCAACAGCTGATAAAGCAGCAGGTGTAATTCACTCTGATTTTGAGAAAGGTTTCATAAAAGCAGAAACTATAAGCTTTGCAGACCATATAAAATATGGAAGCGAATCAGCTTGCAAAAATGCAGGCAAAATCCGCTTCGAAGGTAGAGATTACATTGTACAAGATGGCGATATAATACACTTTAGGTTCAAGGCTTAACATACCTGATACTAGCAACAGCTTCTTTTTGAGGAAAAAACTCTACCTTCTACAGCTATTCTCTAGTCAATAGCAGAGCTAGATAGATATACCAAAGCCAAACATAACTANATTCTTACATATATGGCACTTACTTTAGACATTCTCCTAAAACTCCATGGCAAAGCTTTACTCTTTATAAGTATAGCTTCGTTTTGTTTGGTTAATTCTAAAATACCCTTTGGTCCAACATCTTTACTAATAATAGCTGATTCCTTAACATCAACTTGATTAGAATTCATATTTAAAACAACAGTATAGTTTAGTTTTTTTCTAGACTCATCTTGTACATTCAACCAACCTCAATGGTACATATTGCAAACTTTTCAAACTAGTAGCTTTTCTATTACTTATCATTTTTCTGAATTGCTACTATTTCTACTATTACTGTGTATATGTATATTTTTTATTTTACTTTTCTTTCCTTTTATTCTTTTATTTTTACTAAAATACCTACTAATTTCTAAAATTAGCTCGAAATTAATAATATTAATATTAAGATATTAATGAAAATTGTGAACTTGATCTTGTACATTGTTNNTAGTCCATTAAAGAAAGCAACTAGCATCACTATACGAAATCTCTCATTTTAGAAACTCTCTTGTATCATATTCCTCTGTGCTAATCTCATATCTAAAAATACATTCATTCTTACTACGAATTGCCCTTTTTATAATACCTAATACTATTTGTACCTCAGGATCATTGTCAAATTTATACTCGTTTGAAAAATTCTTTGCATAACTAACTTTTCTTGAGAAAGATCCTTCAATAACTATAACATTACACTACTATTAAACTATTAGACAATGAGGATAATAAGCAATATATCTAGTATCAGTATTTGTAAAAGCTAAAGTTTAGGCGTGTAACATTACCGGCACAAATTCTCTATCGTTTGCAACTTTGTCAGCATATTAGGTAGAATTATTAAAGAGTTAATTAAACAGGTATTATGACTAAATTTAACTCCATCTACAAGCTCTCCATTTGTTACTCCAGTTACAATAAAAACTGATTTATCTCTTACCATATCTTTTATGGTGTAGATTTTTTCTAGGTCCTCAATATTTAAACTTCTTGCTTTCTCCTTTAACTGGTACGTATCAAATATTAATCTTCCCTCTATCTGTCCGCCGATTGAACTGAGTGCTGCAGCTGTTAACACTCCTTCTGGTGCTCCTCCTATTCCGATATACATATCATGATTGCCATTTATTAGCGAAATTACAGCAGTAATATCACCATCATCTATCAGTTTANCTTTCGCTCCTAACTTTCTAATTTTTGCTATTAATTCATTATGCCTTTCACGTTTAAGCACAGTTACTACAAGGTTACTTATTTTACACCCTTTTGCCTTAGCTAGATTATCCAAATTTTCTTCAACACTATTTCTTAATGAAACTACCCCTTCCGGGAGACCCCTTCCTACTGCTATTTTTTCCATATAAACATCAGGCGCATGCAAAAAATTACCCTTTTTTGTTGCAGCAAGAACAGACATTGCTCCTTGTTTATAATGAGCACAAATTGTAGTACCTTCGAGTGGATCAACAGCAATATCAATCTCAGGACCATTCCCTATACCAACCCTCTCTCCAACATATAGCATTGGCGCTTTATCTCTCTCACCTTCGCCAATTACAATCGTACCATCTACTTCCATGGAATTTAGCACTGCTCGCATTGCATCAACTGCAACTTGATCAGCCTTATTTTCATTACCTAAACCAACAAATTCATATGCAGCAAGTGCTGCAGCTTCAGTTACTTTGATTAATTTGTAAGCTAAATCTTCCATCATTTATTTAAGAATTACAAGTATTCAATATATATTACGCCATCTGAAATTGCAAGATTCTCTAACCAATTGTAAAAAGTCAATATAAATAGGCATAGCAATATTTGGTAAGGTCTGGCATAACTGATAGTTTAATTTATAAAAAAATAAAGGAAATTACAACTTAAAGCTCCGAGATAACTGCTTAGGAGTTTTGTGAAAACTAACATAAGAAAAAAAAGATGGATGAAGAAATTGCTAATTCATTTGAGGATACTATACTAAAAACACTGTTTCTAATGTTCTATCTTTTTAAAGTAAGCAGTAATACAATTGACTGCAGTACATTTCTAAAAACTAATTGGAATAGCTTATGAAATTAAGTATCAAAATCAATTAAGTTACACTGTAACAATAAAGAAGCTGATGCTTTAAAGGGTACTTTTAGATAGCAACAAATTTTTAATAGAAATAAAAAAGAAACACTTAATGCTTTAAATAAAATTATTTATAAAGACAACGTTCAGGAAGTTAAAATACTTTTAGATTATATAGGTTACAAAGGAAAATTAGAGATATTAAGCAAGATCATTGAAGATAAACAATTAGATGATAAGATTCTTTAAAAGAACAAGCTGAAGTTATAAATAACCTCTTGGATAGAGGAAAATTAACATTCTAAGTAATACCATTGTAGTAGTAATGATTCAATAGTTATTAAACTTCTTTTAGAATATATAGATAGATTATACATACAAATTAAAAGCTGATATAAGAAATCTTTCAGAAATAACTAAAAAAAGCAAATTACTATTTAAGGAAGTTCTTAGAACAAGCTCTTTAAGTTAAAGTAGATTTCCAAAACTTAACCTAATTATTCTATATACTTCTTAACTTATATAGTAATTGCACTGCTTAGATTAATAATAAATAAAAAAGATAAGTAAAGCACATCTGATATAAAAGAAAATAACGAGGAGCAGAATCCAACAGGAGTCATAAAATTGTAAGTATTAGTTAGTTGCCCTGCTAGATAACGATTTACGAGATTTCATCTAAATATAGCTAGAACGATAAACTTAATCAGCTTCGAAAACTGATAACAGGAAAAAAATTAGCTTTCAGAGCAAGCATAAGTAAAGTACTGAGCTGGAAAGCGCATTATTAGAGTACAGACACAATCAAATATGAAAAATTAGATACTATAAAGCTTCTCTTAAAGAGGAATGACCATTATTAATGCAATAATCGATCAAGAAGAAAAATATTATATACATTATCAAAACTGAGGAGAGGAAATCTATATTAGGCTCTGTTATTTCTTATACTGATAATAGTAATATTGATATTCTAAGTTATGCTACTGCAAAATATTAATGCAGATCAATCAAGTTAAACTCCAGAAAAGAATTATATAGATAATATTAACAATTAGAAGTAATTCTATAGCAATAACAACAATTCTATAATACATAGAATGATCAAAAGAAAATTGCATTATGCAAATCAGCACAGGAAACAAGAAATTAATCAAGTTATTACCGTGCCAAGCATAAAAAAACGAAACAAGATCTAACAATGATAAAGAAAATGTTAGTAATAAACCAATGCCTTCTACACTAACAAAAAAAACAGATATAGCTTTTAACAGCCATATTAAGCAGCAATAAAGCTGATAGCTTATAGAAAGCAATCCCCTTTACCAAGTACACAAGAAACTAAGTACAAAAAAGCAAAGAGAGTTTTTACATCTCATTAGCAAAGGATACTATTGAAGTTGTTACATTACAGTATTATTCATTGCTACTGTAATAATTCTATCTGTTACTTTTGATACAGTTGGTTATGGGCATTGTTACTGTTTTATCTCTAATAACTATTAGATTACATGCAAAAAATCCCACATTGCCAATCAGCACGTGATACTAAAATTTAATTTACCTAATACATTTGGATTTAACACTAAACTGCGCTGCCACCAATTTTGCGATTGGTACTCTATAAGGTGAGCATGAAACGTAATCCACACCTGATTTGATGAAGAATTCTATAGATTGTGGATCTGCACCGTGCTCTCCACATACACCAAGTTTTATCTTTTTTCGCATTTTTTTGCTCCTCTCGGTAGCTATTTTGATTAACTCTCCTACCCCTTCAATATCCAGTACTTCAAATGGATCGTTTCCAAATATATTATTTTCCCTGTAAGAATCAAGAAAGTTTACTGAATCATCTCTTGAAAGTCCCATGGTTGTTTGTGTTAAATCATTAGTGCCAAAACTAAGAAATTCCGCGTGTTGTGCTAATTTATCAGCAATCAATGCTGCTCGTGGCAACTCTATCATCGTTCCAATTGAATAAGCCTTACCTGATGTCATTTCAGTGTATGACATCGGAATCTGTGCTTGGATTTTATCCAAAATAACAGAAGATTCTTTTTTTATCAACTCACATATCAGAATAAACTCTCTCTCATCCATGATAAAAGGGATCATAATTTCAGGCATAACTTCTACCTTTTTCTCTTCTTTTAACTCATTCGCAGCATTGAGTATCGCCCTAATTTGCATGCTATATATTTCAGGATAAGAAATGGCGAGCCTACAACCTCTGTGGCCAAGCATTGGATTTTTTTCTGATAACTGTGCTATTTTATTTTTTACTAACTCAACGGGCTTATTCAGTGACTTAGCAATCCCTTCTATAATAGAGTGATCACTAGGCAAAAACTCATGTAGAGGTGGATCAAGCAAACGTATAGTAATCTCTCTACCCTCCATAATAGAAAATATTTCTTTAAAATCAGATTTTTGCATTTCTTCTAATTTACTTAATGCACTTGCTCTTTCATTTTTATCGTCAGCTATTATCAATTTTTGAATAAACTCAATTCTATCATGAACAAAAAACATATGCTCTGTGCGACACAAACCTATACCTTCTGCACCAAATTCCTTAGCAATCCTTGCATCTTTTGGGGTATCAGCATTCGCTCTTATTTTAATCGTTTTGATTCCATCTACCCAGTTAATTATTGTTTTAAATTCCTGTGATAACCTAGGTAAAATTGTAGGAAGAATGCCAAGCATTACCTCACCTGTCCCTCCATTGATGGTAATTGGTTCACCTTTTTTTACTTTTATATTCCCTACAGAAAAGAAATTCCCTCCCTTATCTAGATAAAGTCCGTTTACACTACAAATGCACGGCTTACCCATTCCTCTTGTAACAACAGCGGCATGTGAAGTCATTCCTCCTCGTGCTGTTATTATACCGCTTGCAGCATTCATTCCATTAATATCTTCAGAACTCGTCTCTGGCCTTACCAAAACTACTTTTTTACCCTGCTCTACAGCTTTCTCTGCATCATTTGCACTAAATACCACATACCCAGAAGCAACACCAGGAGAAGCAGGCAGTCCTTTTCCTATTATTTTTTGATCACTTTTAATATCAAGAACCGGATGCAATAAACTATCAAAAATTTTTGGATTAATTCTTAATATCCCTTCTCCTTTTGTAATCACCCCTTCGCTTACCATATCAACTATTATACGAACGGTAGCCTCAGCCGTGCGTTTACCAGATCTAGTTTGCAAAATCCATAACTTACCATCCTGGACAGTAAATTCAACGTCCTGCATGTCTTTATAGTGTGCTTCAAGTTTTTCACATACATCGCACAATTCTCGATACACGCTTGGCATCAATTTTTCCATGGTATTTTCTTGCTCCCCATTAATCGACATAGGAGTGTAAATACCCGAAACCACATCTTCACCTTGAGCATTGACCAAAAATTCACCAAAAAATTTCTTTACTCCAGTTGAAGGATCACGCGTAAATACCACACCAGTCGCAGAATTATTATTTAAATTACCAAAAACCATTGCTTGTACGTTAACTGCAGTTCCAAAGGCTTCAGGAATATTATTTATCTTTCTATAGGAAACAGCTCTATCATTCTGCCAAGAAAAAAATACTGCATTCACCGAGCTGAACAACTGTTCTTCAACACTCTGCGGAAAATGTTTTCCAGTTTTTTCATACACTATTTTCATAAAATGAGTAATAATTTTCTTTAAAATATCAATACTAAAGTCAGCTAAATTTTTTACTCCTCTCTTTTGTTTTTCATTATCAATAACACTCTGAAACAAGTGATAGTCAAGCTTCAGTACAACACTCGAGTACATTATGATGAAACGACAGTAGCTATCATAGGCAAAGCGTTCTCCACTTTTTTTTGCAAGTCCAACAACAGTTACATCATTTAGACCAACATTCAAAATTGTATCAAGCATACCCGGCATTGAATTTACGCTACCAGAGCGTATAGAAACTAATAAAGGATTATCCAAGCCTCCAAATTTACACCCAACGTCACTTTCGAGCATCACCATGTATCTTTTGATTTCATTACACAAATTGTCAGATAGTCCCTGCTTACAGGCAGAGGTGGAGATTGTGAAACCAGGTGGAACGGGAACACCAATCTTACACATTTCTGCCAAATTTGCACCTTTTCCTCCTAGCAGATTTTTCATTTCTGCATTACCTTCACACTTAATTTGGCTAAAGTAATATATCAACTTTTCTCTCATTGGTCCTTTACTCACAAATATACTATATATGATTTCAATAAGCTCGTCTGGACTTGAAATCATAGGGTAATAAATTTTACAAAACTTAGCAACAGAGTTTCTTATAACAAGATCAGTAAAGTATAAACAACAAATCATTAAATGATTCTCAATGAGAATATATAATTCAATGTCATTTTAAAGACTTTTTATAGATCTTCTGAAGTTTCTTGATATATTATGCATAATTTTTCTGTCTATAAGAACATCTTAACACTGAGAAAAATAAAGATTACCCTAATTCTTCCTTAAAGGACATTTTAGGCTTTGCTGGTTTAACTCCAATTTAGGACATGAGTTTTTAGCTACTTATTTAGATTTTGAGATTGATGTTAAAAAGCGGGGTTACTGTTGATATTTCTTGTAAAGCTTTTCTAAGCTCTAGATACAGTAAGAACATAGTTAGTTGTTCAATAAGCTAAAGATCTTGAAAGCATACTCAGTTACGTAGCTAAAATTTACTACAAGTTAAAAGTAGATCAAAGAGACAATAATTATTATAACCTCAAGAAATTCATCTTTATATCTGTTATAACTGAAGGATTTTTCCAGATAAGGCTAATCACAAATCAAATTATATTTATATTATTCAGAATGAGAACACCAGTGAACACAACTTAAAGAACCTTTACTTCATATCTGTTGAGATGCAAAAATTTATAAAAACGAAAGAAGAATAACTGAGGAGTATAATAGAAAAGTGGTATCATTTTTTTTATATACAGCAGAAATTAAAAGAAAAAAACTTAGATAAATAAAACAAGATCATGAAGAGGTAAGTTTATTAATTTGCCGAGAGAAGAGCTACTAGCATATGAGCAAAGAAAAACGTTTAATAGATGAAAACAGCAGCTCTTCTCAAAATTTGATTAGGGTTTAAAATCGGAAAGAAAGAGACAGACAAAAAGGCAGGAAAGCAGAAAATCTAAGTGACTAAAAATTCATTTTATGGTCAGTATCTCTATAGAAGACGTTACAGCTCAAATTATTGATCCTTTTGTCAAAGGGCGAATTTTAATATTTCACCTTGAATTATTTATTCTAAGCCCTAAGATCAAGGCTTCCGTCTCTGTATTACCCAATAAGTCATTATAGGTTGCCGTTTTGAAAAAAAAGCCGTTTTTCTGGTTGCGCTTCAAACAGTTACATTCTTTAGTGCCTTATTACCACTGAATTAAGTTGCTAAGCTTATTTATCTATAAGCTTGGCGCTTTGAATTTTTATTACTTCTTTTTTAATCAGCATGAATCTATAACAAACAGCTCACCAAAATTCAACTGTAATTCTTTTATTAATATACTCCAATTACATATCACAAGTAGACTGTTCATTTGTGCTTGCAATAGGTTTACAATTCTTATTACTGTTGTAAAAAATAAAAAGTATCACTTCTTTTCAATTTTCTTCCTTACTAACTTTAGTATAATATACTATAAATCTATCGTTTCTATATTATGGTTTTTTGATGCAAAAAAAAGGTATTTTAAAAGAATAAATAATCTTATTAAGGAAAGAAGAGTTTATGTATATGGAATGGTCATAACTAACACTACTTACCTAAATATACATGTCTTTAAGTTTTGTTTTTACAATTCTTTTTATAGTATACTTTCCCTATTATCTAAAACTGTTATTTCATCTCACGGTGAAAGCCATGCATATTTTATTAGCATCCTTAAATTGCATACATTTTTCCCCTGCACAAAAAAATAAAGTAAAACTTTGGCTATATGTTTTTGCGCCCTTCCTTCCTCTATAAAGGAAGAGTTTCAACTATTATGACAACATTTTGATTTGGTAGTCGAAATATTTAATATCAACTAGATAATCAAAATTACGGTTAAAATAGACAACGTTGACTGATTGTTCAAGTCTGGCACAATTCTAACATTAATAAGTTATATCAGCATTAAACTGCTGATTAAAAACAACTTTTTATCAACTGATATTTTAGTTGTACAACAACTCCTCTGTTCTTTTAGACTACTTCAAACTCAGAGTTCTGCTCAGCTACATCAAAAAAAGTGACTCTATAACATCTTAATCATTGAACTTACGGATTGTTAATTGTTTATGCCATATTCAAATAACGCCCTTTAACGTCTCACTTACATCAAAATAATTACTTTTTAAAATCAGCATTTTACATTAGATTAGATAGAACTCTGAAAGAAATATTAGCTGCGAAACTTTTTCCTGAAATCAAACACCACGCCTTCAGTTATAGTAAGTCAGCACACACATTAGATAAATTAGAGAAACAAGAAAACAACCTTGTATTCCATACCAAGAAAATATTTTTCCCACTATTTCTGAATTCTACTACTTTTTTATCATCCCTTCAATTGCAGTTTTATATAAAAGAAAGATCACTCTTCATTTGAATTAGGAAATCAATATTTAGTAACCCATATTTTTTTCATTTTTGGTTTCACTTTGTTTTACTACTAACAGGATTTATGTGAACTTCACTTTACTATTTCTCCACGTTTTCTTATTGCATATTTGTTGTCATTATACTTTACTCTCTTAGTTCGCTCTTTGAATAATCATAGAAGTAATCATGTCTAACTTCATTGTTCAAACTATTAACTACACCTTCACAGAATAAAAAAACAAAAAGAAGGNTGAAACCATCAGTAAGTGAGAAACAAATGTCCTTACTCAACACCACATTGTTGATTTGCCACTATCTTTTGAAATTAGCTGAGCACTATCTTTAATTACACCCCACAATTATCATCACAGGCACCACTATAGAATGACCCTTAAACTCAACCACAGAGTATACTTTACAATCTTTGATATTCAAATCGCTTATACAAACTAACCAACCATTATTGACACCTACTTACTTAAGGTTTAATAAACCTTCTTTTAGTTAATCTAAAAAAAAGGCGCAATGCTTTTTTAGGTAATTTCATAATCCACCCTTTTTACGCTAGTCCATATTTGGGTATACTGGTTGCTACTTTACCCTTTCTTACACAACTTTCTTTTATATTTTGTATCATACATAAAGCATTCTAAATATGATATGGTATTGTGATATTCCTAATATTTTTCATTACTGAAAATTCACTTAGCCACAATACAGTTTACACTTTAAACATAAATATCTGAACATAGTTACCATAGTCTTCTAAAGGAAAACTCTTGATATCTATACAAGATATTCCTTTGTAGGCTAAAACATTTCTCACCTTCAATTGCGAAATGGATCATGATTCTGACCTTCTGCACTGCTGTAAAAACATACTCTATTTCATCAAAACTCAACAATTTTGTACCTGCTTAATACTTATTTAATTCTTTTACTTCTCTTTTGCAGCTTGTAATTGTAAGCGTTACATAGTAGTTGTACACGATACCCATATCTTTTTCCATATCATTTTAGTCGGTCATCTCCTCTTTTTTCATTAGTTGGATTTAAATAATATTTCCTCACTGAGCTGTTCACCAAAAAGATAGTCCAGACTCTAAACCAATAACCTAACTAGACTAAAAATGCTGCCAATTTAACCTAAAATTAATGATAAAATCATTATGGACATAACAATCCTCCCTTTTCAATAGATTTTTTTTAAAACTGTTGGGGCTGAAAGTTAACCCACATAGCAAACTCCATGATAGAGCATCTTTCACCCCAGCACACTGCTTCTTGCTATCTAAGTAGTTGACACTGAAGTTCAAAAAAAAGCTATATATAGCGTCAGTTTTGTACGCATTATCTTAGCAAAACAAATATTTGTATATATGTATAGCCACTGTAAAAACTTTTTTAACCTATAATGCCAATAATATATACTATGCTATACTGACAATAGACTATACAATGTAATAAGCTACACAAAAGTTAGTCATAGCTAATAGAACCTCTAAGAGGTAGAAAAACGTAATATAAATACAATAGGAATATATATACACCTGCATTCATTGAAGAATGAGATACACTAANTTTTTACGTAGTTTTATCGTTTAACAAAAAAAAACTTGCAAGCAAAAACAAATTCTGATTCTAAAATATCCTTACTGTTAATTACAATGGAGCTACAAAAATATGCATAGTTTCACTTTATTATCTATAATTTCATCTACGATTATAAAACATTGTTTATCATAAGAAAGTCATCCAAGCAGCTCTTTTTTCTGTTACCTCAAAACACCTGATACTAGAACCCAAAAAATTCACTTTTAACCAAGTAGTTGCATAATAAGGAGTAGATTCTAGCATCACATACTGGTATGATGATATTGATCTCAGAAAGTTTTCTATTAAATTCGATAAAGAAAATCATTTATAATCGCCATAGCAACTAACGTTGAAACATAACGCGCCTTGTGATCTAATAAATGGAGGCTTTTATCCAATTTTACAGTAAGTACTTCCAGATGGCTTCGAAAGCAAATATTACCATACTTATCTTCAATAGCCTCTATTACTCCATTATTGGAAAATGCTGCAACTTTATAACCAAGTAACTCTAACTTCTTTCTATTTTCTGACGTATTACTCACTTCCCCTGAATGAGCATCCGGAAAATATGTTAAAAACCAGCCATTCTCATTAGGTGGTAAAAATTTAGCTACCACTTTTGCTAAGTGGCTATTTGGAATTATCTTTATCTGCTGAAGAGGTATATTTTCTTGCTGCTGTAGATCAGGTGTTAATCTTAAATGAGACCTTTGCTTCTCTTCATCGCTCACAAGATTCGCCACATTTACTACTTTAATCCCTTTTGTATTCATAATGCATTGCAAACCACCACATATACTAAGTAAGTGAATTGCAGGATTATTATTCACTATTTCCACAATTGCTTCAGTAACAAGTTGGCGGCATGGAGTAAGAGAAAATTGTTCTAAGTACAAATTACAATAATTTCCTAGGATAAATATCCTATTTATTTTGTGCTCTTCAATGAATTTTGCAACTTCAATTTTTACTCTCTCTAATATCAGTTTTCTTGCTAATATTTCATCCTGTTCCGTAAGATTAAGTGACTCTGTTTGGATTTTTTTAAGGCTAATTATCTTATCACAATCAATCAAAACAGTCTTAACTTTCCAATTATTAAATATTTCATAGATATTTCGAGATAAATTAATCTCACACGGATATGTTTTTTCCTCTGTTTTCAATAAACCAACAACTATACTACCATTTATTAGATATAAACTTCTATTAGCACTTGCATAAGTAATGCTATTGAACAACAGAATTATACCTAATAAGATACTAAATACCTTGTTATAATACTTACACGTTATAACCTACCTAATATCTATACTCATACAAGTATTATAATACAATAATAAAACATTTTGCAACAAAAAAGTAAATTTGGTAAGAAAGAGAAAGTGGCCTGAGCAGGAATTGAACCAGCGACACAAGGATTTTCAGTCCTTTGCTCTACCAACTGAGCTATCAGGCCAATCATGTGCTTTCATTCTTAAATAAAAAATGTTATCATGTCTATTAAAAGTTTTTAAAGCAATTTTTATAAAAATAAAAAGTGGACACTGACAATAAAATAGGAATTTATCCTAGCATATTTGACCCTAAACCTTTGAGCATATTGATATAGTAAAAAGTGAATATAAACCAGTTAATAAATTATTAATTAACATTATAGAAAATACTAATAAGCACACTACTTTTAACGCAAAGCTACATACAAGCATAGCTAAAATGAAATTAAAAAATTAAGAATTAATATAAATATCCTTTAATGGTTGCTATGAAGTTTGCAAAAGAGCAAAACGCTTCTGTTACCATCAAGGGACTTAGAACAGTATCGGATTTTAATTATGAGTTTCAAATGAGTTAGGGTAAATTATAAACTTTCCATAAAATTGAGACTATATTTCCTCCTGCTCTGAAGACACTCAATTTATCTCATCAAGTTTTGTAAAAAAAATAGCAAGATTAGGAGAAAGTGTTAGCAAATTTGCTCCAGAAAGAGTTCAAAAGAGTTGATTAACTTCAACATGAATAAAGCAAGAAGTGAAGAATAGTATTTATTTTCCACTCCCAAATATATATATTTAACACATAAAATACTATAAACCAAAGGAGCAACATGACAGAAGTAAAGAATAATAGTGTAATAATAGTTTGTTGCCGCGGCGATGAGAAAGATAATGGTTCTGGTCATCCGCTAATATATTTGTATAAAGAAAAAGGAAAAACATTTTGTCCTTATTGTAATAAGCTGATGGATGAAGAATTTAAATCTAAAGAACCTAAACCCGCTGATAAATCTATCATGGAAGCAGCCAACAAAAGGAGAAAAATCCATGGGTGAACTTTAACAGCATTCCACTTTTTAAAATTAGCTAATTTATACAGATAGCAATAAGAGGAGTAGTGAAAATGAAGCTATCCATACGATCAAGTATTCCTCCATGGCCAGGTATCATACTTCCACTATCTTTAACATTATAAGCTCTTTTAATAAGAGATTCAGTGAAATCACCAAGTTGCGCTAGAATAGCAACTATAAGTCCAATTATTGGAGAATAAAAAATTGAAAATAGACCTAAAAATACTGATCCAAGAATCGCGCATATCATTCCAGCTAAGGTTGCACCAAAAAATCCTGACCAAGTTTTTCCAGGACTAACAATTGAGCAAATTCTGGCTCCACCAAAATTCTTACCAAACAGATACGCAGTAATATCAATATTCCAAATTGTTAAGATGAGCCATACTAATGTGTATTTCCCTTGTGGTAGATTATATAGG
>NZ_JABUMP010000001.1:551591-604357 GCF_029169405.1 Wolbachia endosymbiont of Onchocerca gibsoni
AAAACGCTTCTGTTACCATCAAGGGACTTAGAACAGTATCGGATTTTAATTATGAGTTTCAAATGAGTTAGGGTAAATTATAAACTTTCCATAAAATTGAGACTATATTTCCTCCTGCTCTGAAGACACTCAATTTATCTCATCAAGTTTTGTAAAAAAAATAGCAAGATTAGGAGAAAGTGTTAGCAAATTTGCTCCAGAAAGAGTTCAAAAGAGTTGATTAACTTCAACATGAATAAAGCAAGAAGTGAAGAATAGTATTTATTTTCCACTCCCAAATATATATATTTAACACATAAAATACTATAAACCAAAGGAGCAACATGACAGAAGTAAAGAATAATAGTGTAATAATAGTTTGTTGCCGCGGCGATGAGAAAGATAATGGTTCTGGTCATCCGCTAATATATTTGTATAAAGAAAAAGGAAAAACATTTTGTCCTTATTGTAATAAGCTGATGGATGAAGAATTTAAATCTAAAGAACCTAAACCCGCTGATAAATCTATCATGGAAGCAGCCAACAAAAGGAGAAAAATCCATGGGTGAACTTTAACAGCATTCCACTTTTTAAAATTAGCTAATTTATACAGATAGCAATAAGAGGAGTAGTGAAAATGAAGCTATCCATACGATCAAGTATTCCTCCATGGCCAGGTATCATACTTCCACTATCTTTAACATTATAAGCTCTTTTAATAAGAGATTCAGTGAAATCACCAAGTTGCGCTAGAATAGCAACTATAAGTCCAATTATTGGAGAATAAAAAATTGAAAATAGACCTAAAAATACTGATCCAAGAATCGCGCATATCATTCCAGCTAAGGTTGCACCAAAAAATCCTGACCAAGTTTTTCCAGGACTAACAATTGAGCAAATTCTGGCTCCACCAAAATTCTTACCAAACAGATACGCAGTAATATCAATATTCCAAATTGTTAAGATGAGCCATACTAATGTGTATTTCCCTTGTGGTAGATTATATAGGTATATCAACGAAGCATTCGGTAGTGCAATCAATAACAACGCGAAAACATATAAGATCCTGTTCCCCTGAGTTAGATTATACCACTCAAAAGAAGATAGAACTGCTATCGAAAGAACCAGTAGGTAAAATGATAAATCACTGAAATATATAGAAAAAAAGAATATAAGCAATATTATTATTGAAGACAGTACTCTAATTATAAAATTGTTATCTACCATACCTTTTCTCTCTTTTTGCATAGTCTTCTAATGCTCTGCTCAAATCTTGACAAGAAAAATCAGGCCACAAAGTATCACAAAAATATAATTCAGCGTAAGCTGCTTGCCATAATAAAAAGTTACTTAACCTTTTTTCACCACCAGTGCGAATTAATAAATCCAACTTTGGCAAATCTTTAGTATACAAAAATTTTTCAAATCTGTCCTCTGACACAGAATCAATATTTTCTTTTATAATTTTACTTATAGCATGTATAATTTCTTGTTTTGCTCCATAGCTAACCGCTACAGTAAGTAATAAGCTATCATTCTTACATGTCATTTCTTCCACTTTTTTTATTTGATCAAATACTTTTTGAGGTAACAAACTTAAATTTCCAACAAAATTCAATTTAATATTATAGTTACAAATAAAATCAACTTTATCTTTATCTGTCAAAGCAAAGTAAAGTAAATCAAATATGCAATCAATTTCTTCTTTGGGCCTGAGCCAATTTTCCATAGAAAATGCATATAAAGTTAAACATGGTATAGTTAAAGTTATGCAATACTTAGCAATATCGTATGCAACCTCACTACCTTTTCTATAACCATCAATTTTTATTTTCCCCTGCTTGTTTGCCCATCTACTATTACCATCCATTATGATCGCTAAATGTTTTGGTAGAGATTCTAAGTTCAACATTCAAATTTAACCAGGTTTTGACTTAAGTGAAAATTCTTTTGATTTCAGCTGGTACCTAGAAAGCACCATCTCAATATTCCAATTCTGAGATCCAGAAACCTTGATTGTAAACAATAAGCACATCAAGTTGATGAGCATAAAAGCAGCTGGTCTTATGTTATAAAATACAATATTCTTAATAAAGTTACTAAAAGCTGGATTCAAGTATCGGAAAACTGAGATGACACCCTTCCTGGCAGAAACTATTCTTAAACCGCAACACTCATACAGTCGCGCATCAGCTACCCGTATAATACCTTTTAAAGTAATTTGTTTTTCCTCACTATCGAAGGCTCCTTTCATATTAACTTAGCAATGCAATATCTCCTTTTCTTTAATAGACAATTCATCATCAATCTTTTCAATATTATCATCAGTAATATTTTGTATTTGCTTTTTAGCACCATGAAAATCATCCTCTGAGATTTCTTTACCCTCCTGCATTTTCTCTATTTCTTCCATAGCATCTCTACGTATATTTCTAATAGCAACCCGCGCATTTTCAGCGAACTGGTTCAATAATTTTACTAATCTTTCACGAGTTTCTTGCGTTAGATCTGGAAGAGTTACACGTATAGCATTACCTTCAACAACAGGGTTTAAATTTAGATTAGCACTTAATATAGCATTTTTTACTTCACCTATAATACTAATATCCCAAATTTTAATTGACAAAGTTTTATTATCTGCAACTGAGATACCTGCAACCTGATTTAGTTTTTGATGCCCACCATAGATGTTTACAACTATGCCATCTAGTAATGATGCGTTAGCTCTGCCGGTACGTATACCTTTAACATCATTATGAAAAGACTGAATAGTCTTTAGCATCTTTTCTTTTGTTTTAGTTTTTACCTCGTTCAACATAAATTACCTATCGTTTACAACCTGATAAAACTATAGTATAAGTACCAAGACCCTTAATAATATTAACTATTTTTTCCCCTTTCAAAGAAAAAACTATAATTGGAATAGAATTCTCACGCGCAAGAGAGACGGCTGATGCATCCATAATTTTTAAATCACGCGTTAATAAATCCATATAAGAAAGCCTATCATACATTATGGCATCTTCATTTTCCTCAGGATCAGCAGAGTATACACCATTTACTTGAGTGCCTTTCAGGATAACATCACAATTCATTTCAATAGCACGTAGAGCTGCAGCTGTATCTGTAGTAAAAAATGGATTACCAGTACCAGCTGCAAAGATTACTACTCTACCTTTTTCTAAATGACGAATAGCTTTTTCCCTTATATAAGGCTCACATATAGTGGTCATAGGTATTGCAGACAATACTCTAGAATTTACTGAATTTTTTTCTAAAAAGTTTTGCAAAGTTAGAGCATTGATTATAGTTGCAAGCATTCCAATATAATCACTACTTGCTCTTTCACAACTACTTAAAGATGCAGATGATGAACCACGGAAGATATTACCACCACCAACTACAATACATACTTGAACTCCAAGCTTGTAAACATCAGCTATACCTTTGCACAATTGATCTATAACTTCTATGTCGTGACCAAAAGGTCGTGATCCCATTAAAGCTTCACCAGAAATTTTCAATAATACCCTAAAGTACTTTAGCTTACTTTTCTCATCTGTTGCAGCAGTCATTTCTAACTACTAATTTTTATTACCCAAAATGAATAACTTATAATCAGACAATTTAATAGAAGAATTCACACTCAATTCACTCAACTTTATAAAATCAGAAATTTTTATCCTATTATCTTTGATAAATTTCTGCTCCAGCAAAACAACTTCTTCATAATACTTGACCATTCGACCATCTACTATTCTCTTTGTTACTTCTTTAGGCTTATTTAAGCTATTTACTTGTTCTTCAACTATAGAACGTTCATTATTCAACTTTGTATAACCTAAATCATCTATAGAAAGAGCTTCAGGCTTCATAGCAACTACGTGCATTGCTATTTGCTTTCCAATTTCCTGTAGCTTTAACTGATCACCTGATGACTGCAATGCAACCAAAGCCCCAGTTTTACCTAAGTTAGGTATATCACTATCACCATGCACGTAGCCAGCAATAACCCCATCCTTAACTTCCAGGTAACAAAGCTTGCTCAGCTCTACTTTTTCACCAAAAACAGACGTATTATTTATAATAGCTTCTTGCACTGTACCAATACCTTCATACTCAGCACTTTTTAAATTGCCAATGCTAGTACAACGTTTTTGATAAGCAATTGATACTAAGTTTGAAATCAACTCTATAAACTTTTCATTTCTCGCAACAAAATCAGTTTCACAATTGAGTTCTATCAATACACCACGGTTTTTATTTAAATGCATAGCAACTAGCCCATTCAAAGTTACCCTGTCAATCTTTTTATCAGCTTTAGTAAGTCCTATTGTACGTAATCTATCAATGGCTTTTTTAATACTACCATCACACTCTTCTAATGCTTTTTTACAGTCACTTAAACTAAGTCCTGTTCTACCGCGCAGTTCTCTTATACTATCTTGATTCATTTTCATCTATCACTAGCTCCTTTCCATCTCCTTTATGAACCTTACTATACCTCTTTTTAGCTTGTACAACATTATTTCCCTTCTCCTGAATAAACTCACTACCCTTTATATCACCAACCTTAACTCCAGACTTTGCCAAACTAGATTCTATCCCAGATAATATACAGTCAGCAGCTAACCTGCAATAAAGTTCTACTGATTTTCTTGAGTCATCATTCCCTGGTATAGGATAAGTAATATCATCCGGATTAGAGTTAGTATCAAGCACTGCAACTATTGGAATCCTTAATTTTTTAGCCTCTTTGACTGCAATGTGCTCTTTATTAGTATCGATAATAAATAAAATATCTGGAATTGCTCCCATTTCCCTAATGCCACCTAATGCTTTATCAAGTTTTTGCCTTTTCTTTTCAACATTCCCTAATTCTTTCTTCGTTAAAACGCTATTCTCATCATTTAAAATTTTCTCACACTGAATTAGAGTTTTTATCGAAGAAGAAACAGTTCCCCAGTTAGTAAGCATACCACCTAGCCAACGATAATTTACATAATATTGACCACAACGAATTGCTTCACTTGCAATAATATCTAAAGCCTGAAATTTCGTACCGACAAATAAAATGCGACCACCTTGAAATGCAACATCATATAAAGCTCTCATTGCCACCTGTAACAGTGGTAGTGTTTTTCGTAAATCAATTATATGTATACGATTTTCTTGATGTACTCCATATATATACGGAGCCATTTTTGGATTCCATCGACTAACCTTATGACCAAAATGCACACCAGATCCAGCTAAATCACGCACAGTAACTTCAGGCAAATTTACCATTCCAATTCCTTAAAATAGTTCATCTTTACATGGCAGAACCGTAACAAGACTATTTATATGAGCCATATGTGAAATAAAATTATTTTCATGATAATATAAAGAAGATTAAAATGCAAATAAAAAAATATTGACAAGATGAAGCATACTTATTAACCTTAAAAGTAAAGTTTCAAAAGGAAATGGGGNGGTGTAGCTCAGTTGGTTAGAGCGCATGCCTGTCACGCATGAGGTCATGGGTTCAAGTCTCATCACTCCCGCGTATAAGTTTCCTACAGAGCTTAAGCTTACTCTATTAGCTTTTTCTTCTTCGATTTAGATATATAACTTTATAGTAAATGAATCGTAGTATAATGCCAACAAATTTTAACTTCATTAGCTACAAGTAAAGAAAATTCTACTCCAAAAATATTAAAACTATGTATACAAAATTATTTTCACTTTTAGCATTTAAATATTCTGTATCTGTTGTAATGACTTCACTTCTAGCTTGCTATTCTTTAAATATTGGATTGCAAGCACTAGTGCTCTGCCCCCAGAAGCTGTAGTGCTATAAGCGATATTTTCCGAAATAGCAGTTCTACGAACATCTTTGCTATCTGAAACTGATTTTACACCTTTTGAAGTATTAATTACCAGATTTATTTTTCCATCTTTAAGCATATCAACTATATGAGGTCTGCCTTCTCTCACCTTATTCACAGCCTCTGCAGCTATACCATTATTATTCAGGTACAAAGCTGTACCTTTAGTGGCATATATCTCGAAACCCAGTTCTTCCAACATTTGTGCAACTGACAATATATACTCTTTATCATCATCCTTCACTGAAATTAGAGCTTTTCCTTCCGTTGGTAACTTATATCCTGCAGCCATGTACGCTTTCGCAAGCGCAGCTTCGAAGGATGAGTCAATTCCCATCACTTCTCCTGTTGACTTCATCTCAGGACCAAGTAAGGCATCAACTCCTAAAAAACGCGAAAACGGAAAAACAGCAGCTTTAACTGCAAAGTGATCAATAGATTTTTTTTCTTGGTCTAACTTTTTGCCTAAAATAACTTGAGCAGCAAGCTTCGCGATAGGAATATTGATTGCCTTAGAAATAAAAGGAACTGTGCGACTAGCCCTTAAGTTCACTTCAAGTATATATATATCACTTTCTTGAACGGCAAATTGAATATTTATCAGACCTTTAACTTTTAATTCAAGAGCTATTCTTTTAGTTTGCAGCTTAATTTCCTTCACAATTTTGTCACTTAATGTATTTGCTGGTATCGAACAAGTTGAATCACCGGAATGAATTCCAGCCTCCTCAATATGTTCCATAACCCCTGCAACGAAAACTCTTTCCCCATCACATATAGCATCAACATCAATTTCAACTGCATTTACCAAAAATTTATCAAGCAACAACGAGCCATGTCCAAAAATTTTAGTTTGACTAAGAACATATTCCTTAAAGCTGTCAATATCATGTTTGATTGACATAGATTGACCACCCAAAACATAGGATGGCCTAACCACTAATGGGAACCCAATTTTCTCTGCATTAGCTAATGCTTCTTCCACCGAAGAACAGATAGAACTCTCAGGTTGTTTTAAATTAAGTTGCAAAATAAGGTTCCTAAATCTCATACGATCTTCAGCAAGGTCTATAGAATCAAAAGATGTACCTAAGATATTAAAACCCCTTTTATTTAACGTTTTGGCTAATTTTAAAGGCGTCTGACCACCTATTTGGACTATAACACCAACCAGTGTGCCGTTTTCCTGCTCTTTACTTAGCACCTCAAGTACATCCTCTTCAGTTAATGAAGCAAAATATAAACGATCAGCAGTATCATAATCAGTTGAAACAGTTTCAGGGTTACAATTAATCATTATTGTTTCATATCCCATTTCTTTAGCAGCGGAAACTGCATGCACACATGCATAATCAAACTCAATACCTTGACCAATACGGTTTGGTCCACTACCTAAAATGACAACCTTCTTTCGGTCAGAAACGTTTGCTTCGCATTCTGCCTTATTCATAATCTCTCCTTCATAACACCCATACATATAAGCAGTACTAGACTCAAATTCAGCTGCACAAGTATCTACGCGTTTATAAACAGGTTTGATGCTAAACTTCTTTCTTATTGCTTCAATCTGCTCTATCCGATCTGGCATAGTTCTAGCACTTGAAGCCGAAATCTGCATTTGGATCTCAGTGTCAGCTATATGAATGACAGAAGTAGATTTATTGCTTAAACTTGCCAACCTTGCATCCGAAAATCCCATCTTTTTTAGTTCTAATATCTCGTGTGCAGCTTCAGGCAAACCGGTTTCCTTAATTTTCTGTTCAGCTAAAATAATTTGCTGTATATTCTGTAAAAACCATGGATCATACCTTGTAATCGAATTTATTTCTTCTATACTCATTCCATGACGCATTGCATCAGCAGCAGCCAGTAATCTGTTTGGTAGTAATTTTGCTAATTGAGATTTTATATGATTAACATCTGTGCCATTAGAGAACACTTCATCAAGCCCTGTAAGACCAGTTTCAAGTGAACGGAAAGCTTTCTGTATTGATTCATTAAAAGTACGTCCTATGGACATTACCTCTCCCACTGATTTCATAGAAGTTGATAATTCACAATCTGTTCCCTTAAATTTTTCAAACTCAAAACGAGGAATTTTAGTGACAATATAATCAACCACCGGTTCAAATGCAGCAGGTATAGTTGGTGCACAGTCATTGCGTATTTCATCAAGCGAATACCCAATAGCAAGCTTAGTTGCAACTTTTGCTATTGGATAGCCTGTTGCTTTTGAGGCAAGCGCAGAAGAGCGAGAAACCCTTGGATTCATTTCAATCACAACAAGGCTCCCATCTTCTTTAGGATTGACTGCAAATTGAACATTTGCACCACCAGCACTAACATCAATCTCTCTAAGTACTGCTATAGACGCATTTCTCATTTGTTGATACTCTGCATCGCGTAGAGTTAAAGCAGGAGCAACAGTAATGCTATCACCTGTATGAACTCCCATAGGATCAACATTCTCTATTGAACAAACCACTATACAGTTATCTTTACAATCACGAATAACTTCCATTTCATACTCTTTCCATCCAATAATGGATTCATCTATCTGAACTCCATTTATTGGTGAAACTTTTAAGGAGTTTTCTGCAATGTTGAAAAACTCTTCCTTATTATATGCTATACCACTGCCTGCACCGCCAAGAGTAAATGATGAACGGATAATTGCAGGCAAACCGACATAATCTAAAGCTTCCTTTATTTGCCTTTGATTTCNTATAATCATACTTTTAGGATACTTCAGCCCTATCTTATCCATAGACTGACGAAATAGCTCTCTATCTTCTGCTTTTTTAACTGCTTTTCTACTTACACCGATAAGCTTTACGTTATATGTATCCAATATTCCATCATCTGCAAGCTTCATTGCACAATTTAAAGCGGTTTGCCCACCCATAGTTGGTAATATTGCATCCGGCTTTTCCTTAATTAAGATTTTTTCTATGATCTCAGGTAGTATAGGTTCAATATACGTTGCATCAGAAAATTCAGGATCTGTCATTATAGTTGCAGGATTAGAGTTCACCAGAATAACTTTATAACCTTCATTCCTTAATACTTTACAACTTTGAGTTCCTGAGTAATCAAATTCACATGCCTGACCTATAACTATCGGACCTGCTCCTATTACTAATATAGATTCTATATCCGTGCATTTTGGCATAATATAACACAATCCTTACTTGAGTAATGTTACCAATCTTTCCTATAAATGTGAATTTTTATTGAATTTATGAGCTATATAATCAGGTGAAAACAATAGGTAATTTAAAATTAGTATAGTTTCCTAAAGAACGATATTCATATAACTCATTCAATAGATTTGCTCAATGGTAATATTTTTCCTGATATGTCACAATCCTCAGAAGCTAATTCCACAAATTTATCTGTCAGTTTATCAGATAACACTAGTTCAGGCATATCCTTTCCAGGAAAGGCTTGTTTATACATTTCGCTGTCAACAGGTCCCTCTGGATACACAGCATTTACGCATAGTTTTGTATGTTTTGTCTCAGATGCATATATCTTTACCATGATTTCTAGTGCAGCTTTACTTGCAGCATAAGGTACCCAATATGGGTAAGAAGATGGAGAAAGTGTTACTTCTGATGTCATGAATACTATCCTTCCAGAATTAGATTTCTTTAACACAGGATCTAAGTTTTTCAATAAGTACCAATTAGCAATAAAATTTGTATTCATTACATTCTGTAGCTCTTCAAGTTCGCAGTCATGAACAGGACTTAACTTACCTAAAATTCCAATACACGCAACTAATATATCAAGTACCCCAGACTCTGATAACTTCAGGCTCTCCATCATATTTGCTAATATCTTTACATTTTCAAAATCTAAAAGATCAAGCTGAATTAGCTTCACAGAGCCTTCTTTAAATCCTTCAAGTTTTTCAATTTCACTATATAGCGGCCTAAGATTATCAACAGATCTTGAAACTAAAATTACATACGCACCTTCCTTAATAAACCTTTTTGCAACAGCAGACCCTATTTCACTTGAAGCTCCAGTAATTAAAGCTATTTTACCTTCCAATTTACCCATCTATTTCTCCTCAGTGAAGCCCATTAAAGTATTTTAGCTGAAAATTAAACTTTGCTCCATATATAAAAATTAAACTTACTACATAAAAAAATAGTAATGACACTACCACACCACCTAAACTCCCGTATATCAAATCTAGTTGGCCAAAGGAAGCTTTTAAGTACTGCTTGAAAACCAAAGCAGAGATTGTCCAAAGCATAACAGCTACACAAGATCCAGGAAATACATCCGACAAGTTTTGTTTTATATTTGGCAATATAAAATATAGCCAAGAGACTACTATAAAGAGTACAAATTCAATAAGGAGATATTTTATGTAACTCAGTCCGTTATAGGAAAAACCTACTAGCATTGGCACTGATGCAGAGAATATTATAGTTAGAGTTATAATAAACGTAATTGCTAAAAATTGCAATATACTTAATATTCTCCTTAGTACATAAGGAGGAGAAACCGGAACTTTATAAGCTTTATTTAATGTCGTTCTAAGCCCCTCAACCGTTGATGAAGCAGTCCAAATAGCTCCTACAATTGCCAAAGTCAATAAACTATGTGGCGGACCTGATATTATCTCCTCAATGCGCGGCATTAAAGATGCTAAAATGTCTTGTGGCATATTGTCAATTATAGATGTCCAGCCAATGTTATATTGATCTAAGAAATTTGCAAATATTGATGCCAAAGCCATTAAGACGATAAGAAAAGGAAATATTGATAATAGAATTAAAAATGACAAGTATCCTGCATGCTCCATTCCGTCATTATAAATTGTATCAATCAAAGCACGATAAAGATAATAAATGATATTATAAAACTTATGCAGTAACTTATTCACTACAATGTAAATAAACTAAATAATATATTTTAAATGAAATAAAATGTATTTTTAAGTAAAAAACCCTTTAATGACATTAAAAATTGTTATGTATTACCATTTTTTTGCTGTTATAAATCCCTTCTTTTATCATTAAAGCCTTCAATGTTAGTTTTTAAAATAAAAGCTATAGAAATTACTTGATAAATTTTAACAACTTCATTATCTCGATATTAAGAGTGTTTTGACTACAAAGTCTATTTTTGGTATAAAGATTTAATGGTAAAATTTTCACTAAAAACTTAAAATTTAAGTGTCTTTTTTCGTGGATTATACAAGACTATAGTAGTTCCACATCTTTCAAGTTTTCCTTTACACATGGCTAAGTCGCGCTTAAACTAAGTGAAAGACTATCAGTGTTAGTTCATGGAATTAGAGAGTTAGGATCAGCTTCATCAAAAAAGTCTTGTGTACCATCAGAAGTAAAATTATTTGAGCTAATGAAATGGCCAGTGTAACTTTTCTTTTTTTCGATTACAAATAATTACCTACATCTTTTTCCTACTGTAAAAATCAAGTCCCTTTTAAATAGGTTAACTCATAATCATAATATTTCGGGGTTAAGTTCCTACTTTTATAACTTCTTTTTCATTTATTACAGGTAGTTGATTAACTCTTGCACTTTATAGTAGTTGTTTACTTTCTTCTCGCAATTACTTTAAACTTTTATTTAATTCATTAACCACTTTCACATTACATTTCAATTGTTCAAATATAGTTAATTTATATCCAGTTAAACTTTTATTCTCTTATCTCAATTTACCAATTTCTCACTTGAACCTTTATTCACAGCTTATACACCTTAGTCTTGTGTTCTACTCTCGTTACTCTGCCTTACCATTATGTTCAAAACTTCAGTTTAGGATTGACATAGCTACTGTTTCTCCTGACCTTCTTACTATAATATTATTCTGCAATTACTCTAGATTCTCTTTAACAAATCCAATTCCTCTTCTGCAATTACTAACAACATATTTTTCCTTTCTTTTGAGCTATAACACTAAGCTTTCCTACTCTCTTCTAAGTATTTCCCTTGTTTAGCTTACCTGCCAACAACTTATTACCTCTCTATTAGATCGTTGATTTATCATTCCTAACCTTCTTCTTTTTCTCTGCGTAGCCAATTTAACACTTCAGCCAATTCTTGATCCTTTAATTGCTCCTTACTTAACTGATCTATTACATCAGCTATTCCTTTATTCTATTTGTTAATTGAACTTTACTTTTTTACCTGCCAATTGAGATTTTAAATCTATTATTTCACTATCTTTATCTTTTAACTCTTGCTGCAATTCACTTATTCTTTGCTCTAACTCCCAACGCCTTAATTATTTTAGCCAATTTTTTTGTCTTCTTTTTTTTAACTTATAGCCTTTTAAGTTTCTTAACTTTTTCTTCCAAAGCTTGCTTCTTTATAGCCTTCTTCTACTATTTTCTCACCACAGTTTTTTAACTCTGCATTTTTTTCCTAAGATACCAGTTCCTTCTTCTAATTTCTTTCCCAGCTTATGCGTTTCTTCACCACTAAACTCACTAACACTAAACAAAGCCTTTCCCCATAAAGAAAAGGCGAGTTTTCCTTCAAGAGAAGAACATAAATTACTGCTCGATATAGACACTACGGTAACATAGGTGATCTCGTGTCAACATTACTTACTTTAGTATCTGGCTGATCTCCTCTATTTTAGAGCATATCAGCAAAAGCGTGATACAAAGTTTTTCTATTAAGAAATAACTTCTTTATTCTGTTTAACTAATCTCAACATTTTATTTTCTTCTCCTTTGGCAATAGATCCATAAACCTTGAATCACCAAATTTCTGTTCATCAATTATCCCTTATACCATCTCAGATCTTACTGCTGTAGTAATATCACACCTACACTATCACCCTTTAGAACCTTTATCTTGTTAGTTAATTGGCTTTTTACATAAACCAGAGCTAGGGGAAACTATAGTTCCCATCACTACTACTTTTCTTGAATACAGTTACTCGATTAACTTCTCCTAAAGGCATACTTCAAATCTAATCTCCTTATTAGCCTCTAAAATAGAGATAGTCTTCGTTAGCTTTTTTTCATTTTCTAACCTACTTTTAACGAAATCCTAAAATTACCACAAGACTCAATGAAACTCAAAATATTATTTTTCCTCTGCTTATCCACATCCAAATTTTGGTTTCTAACAAACATACTTTCATTCTTCTTCTACGTAAGTAGACTTTTTCCCTTTGCATTGCTTAATTTTTCTAAAAAATATACTTAAACTTAACTAACTATACAAATGAATAAAGAAGAAACTTGAGCATCTATCTACAATATTATATAGTAGTTATCCTAAGCAACACAGTATGGACAATACTATTATAAGAAAATATGATATTAGAGGTATAGTAGGCAAAGATCTACAGATCAATGATGGATATGAAATAGGCAGAAAATTTGGCCAAACCGTATCCAGTGTTTGTATAGGCTATGACAGCAGGATAGATTCACCAAGTATAGAAAAAGAACTAATCAGAGGTTTGACTTTGTCCGGAGCAAATGTTACACGTGTTGGACTATGTTCTTTACCCATGCTCTACACTGCAACACAAATTATGCAGGCAGATCTTGGTATTATGATTACTGCTTCACATAACCCCAGCAAGTATAATGGCTTTAAATTTTTTAGCAGTAAAAAAACTTACTCAGATCAAGAAATAAGGGAAGTTACAAGTAATCCGATTAAAAACAGTACAAAAACTGGAAGCTTAATTAACATAAATATATATGGCGAATACATTCGCATATTAAAAAGTGCATTAAAGACCAACAATACTACGCAAAAGCTAAAAATGGCCTGGGATTGTGGAAATAGTCCAGTAAGTGGAATTTTAAGGCACATTGAAACAATCCTATCTGGTCATACGCATATTGTAGTCAATAACTCTATAGACGGAGCATTTCCACTACATGATCCAGATCCTATAGAAGAAAAAAACCTCGCTCAATTAATCGATATCGTACAAAAAGATAAATGTGATCTTGGCATTGCACTTGATGGCGATAGTGACAGAGTGTGCTTAATTGACAATAAGGGTAATATCGTTTTCAACGATCATTTATTTATGATTTTCGCGCGTGAAGTACTAGAAGAATATCCACAAAGCAAAGTTATTGCTAACATAAAAATGAGTATGAAAGCACACGATTTTGTCAACAAGTTAGGAGGACAAGTAATTATTTGTGCTACTGGGCACTCACTAATTAAGAAGAAAATGTTAGAGGAAGAAGCAAAGTTTGCTGGTGAGTTAAGCGGACATTTTTTCTTTTCTGAACTAGGTTTTGATGATGGAATGTATTCTGCTATCAAAGCTATTGACATTCTGCTCAAGAAAAACCAAAGCCTATTTCAGATGATTGAGGATTTACCAAAATTATATATCACTCATGAAGTGAAAATTGTGGTTAAAGACGAAAAAAAATTTCAAATTATTGAATTAATAAAGAAAACACTAAAACAACAAAATATCATATTTTCAGAGTTTGATGGCATTAAAGTAACCAATAACGATAACAAAGGCTGGTGGCTTCTTAGAGAATCAAACACACAAAATTGCATCACAGGAAGATGCGAAGGAAATACTTTAGAAGACTTTGAACTTACTAAAAAGACTTTATTTTATTATATTGATGAAGTAAGGTCCCTTAATTGTAACCATCAAAATAAGTAGTTTATAAAGCTCCCCCTACCCTGTCTTCTTATGTTTCCCATAGTGAGTGTCCTTAAGGTACACACCAAAAAAAGGCTAACAAGGTTGCTAAAGCATTACACTTAATAATATTCAAATTAAAAATATTAACTAAATTTAGCTAGTATGCAGGAGAAATTTTATGTTTAAAAGAATCAATTCAACAAATTTTTTGACAAGCCTAACTTGGTAAAGGAAATGTGTAAAAGAAATACATACTGCACGAAGCAATACTTAGAAAAGGTAAATTTATATCACAAGGCATGCAGTAATAATAAGAAATTAAAAATTTTTGATAAAAACAATATAAAGATTATCAAAGTGAATGCAATAAAAAAGCACTAAATGAAAGAGAGAAGTGTGAGAAAAAATGCAGCATTAAAAAAAATTATAGAGGAAGCAACAGAAAAATACTAATGATATAAAAGATAGCACAATAAATCAAGTAGCAGAGGAAGAGTTATAAAATGCAAAGAAAAGACTATATCGGAAGCAGTATTATAATATAAGCAAGCGCATGAAAAAGCAGAGAAAGAATATAAACAAGATCAAAATAAACAGAGAAAAAATGCGTATAAAATACGNNAAAAGTAAAAAGCTTATGGAAAAGCCAGATTATGAACCTTATGTAGAGGCATGATAAGAATATAACCATAATGGAAGAAAATCGTGCAAATAATACCTCTATTACGGCACTTGATCTTTTATATAACAAATAACACTGTTCTTCTTTTAGAAGAAAACAGTAAAATAGATAAACAAGACAGCAATAAGAAACTTTAACTTAAAAACAGTTAAAATGACTTATATTACTGAACATAATATATACAGTTAANGCTATTGCAACTTGAACACTTATAGCCCCACTGCTTTAGCTTTTTATTACAATCTGCACATTTCCAATATGGATCAGATATAGCCTCTGAGTCCATCTTGTTTAGCCAATAAATTACTTGTTCATACTCTTGTAATGCAACTTTGAGCTGTATCATAATAAGATAGATTGACACATAATTAGCTTTTCTCATAGCAATATCTAAATGTTGACTTGCAAGATCATATTTACTTAAGCTAATTGAAGATAAAGCAAGTAAACAATAACTAAAATAATAATCAGAACGTAGGTTATATAGCTTTTCAGCACCTTTACTATTTAAACTAATGTAAATCTTAGCTGATTGGGGAGTAGGATTTACTGTATACTCTTCTTCTAACACTACAGAAGCTTTTCTAATTTTTCCAAGTTTAATATATAACTCTGCTCTTAAATAATTAATTGGCTGAAAAGCTGCACAATAACTTTGTGCTTTAAATAAAGAACTCAAAGCTTTCTTGTAATTCCCTTTATTTTCATATTGTTTTGCCGAAGCACAATAAAAAACCGCTAACATTTTCTCACAATCAAAGGGAAGAAAAATATTAAACTTTATAGCTTCCTTTAACTTCAAAATTGCGTTAATCCAATCCTCGTGCAATATGCAACGCTCTATTTGAAAGGGAATAGACAGAATTTTATCGTTAATTGAACTAGAACAATACTCTATGAATTTTTGAAAGACTGCTTTTTCTTGTTTAAGATGAACAATTAGCTTATTAATTACAAGGAGAGCTAAGTTAAGATTTTTATTTGCAACATTTAATAAACTATTGCTAAAAAAGCTATAATTTCCCATCTTACATGAGTCAAAGAGCTTTATTAAAGATAATCTACCATTTTCTCCACTTAAATTCTTAACTAGCCTGTGCGCATTTTCTATATTGCCTAAATCCATACTAAATAAAGCTTCAAAAAGAAGCAATTCCTCTCTATCTCTTTTTCTATTTCTCATACTGACAAATATTGATAAAATAAAAAAATAAAAATATATAAGTACAATTAATAAAAATAATAAAAGTACACAAGTGAAAATAATAAAATACAGATCAACACTTATGATGTAACTAACTGATTCCAACTTTATTACTTCACCACCCATCTTGATCCACATGCCAAATAAAAAAGAGAGAGTGAGAACTATAAAATAAATCATGAAATATATTGCAATAAATACCGATATATTGTTGAAATATTCTTATACGCTATAATAAAACTATTTAATCTATTAAGCCATGGTTTAAATTCTGGGTGTGTTAAATTACCTACTACAGTAGTTATTTCTTGCCAATTATTATCGTTTATTAACTCCTCAATCTCTACAAGTTTCATCCTTAGTGGATCATTTTTATCTTTTATCTTTACCCAGTTTGAAATAATTTTTTGAAATAGTATACTTTTATTATAGTTAATAGCATCAATGATTTTCTCAAAAGACGATCTCAACTCGTGTAAAGTACTTACCTCTTTCAAACCTCCCAATTCACTTAGAGCATTTTCTAATTCTGGATCATCAAGTTCTAATATTAAGGGCCTTATTGCGTTTACATAATCATCAAGTTTTTCCTTTTTTAACAACGAATTCTTCATTTTAACTACAAGTAGCAGTAATTTTGCAATATTCTTATGCCTTGAACTACCATTATCTTGCTCACATTGAGTGAGTAAATTTTTCTTTAATTCAAATATTTTTTTTTCTATTCTAGATTGGTTAACATCAAGCAACATCTTTAACTCATCTATTTTTTCTGCTAAACTCTTTATATTACTTTCGCTTTCTCGTTGATTCATTTTTAAAAATATTATGCTGTTTATCATAATATAAGTAATACTCAATACCATAATCAAAAACCAGCTTATATACTGTCGTTGAATATCATTCATAACATAGTATCTCCGCAGGATCTTGCGCAGCTGCTTGTAATGCAGGAGCAATTGTTGCTAAAAATGACAAGAATAGTGCAAGTATAGAAATATTCACTACGTCTTGAGGAACTAATATTACTGGCAAATTTGAAAAAAAGTATATCATAGGGTCGAGCAGTTTGATATTAGTAATATTTTCTAAAAATACTCTAATATTTTCAATGTTAAGAGAAAAAACAATACCCGCAATACACCCGAGGCAAGTTCCTGCAATACCAATAAGTAGACCACAAGTGCAAAATATACGTATAATACTTCCACTTGTTGCCCCAAACGTTCGCATAATTGCAATTGCGAATTTCTTTTCTTGCACTATTATCATTAAACTTGAAACAATATTGAATGCCGCTACAATTATAATCAAAGTAAGAATTAAAAACATTACATTCCTTTCGGTTTTTAAAGCATGAAAATAGTTGCTATGTTGTAACTGCCAACTTTCAGCTCTCATTCCTGTTTTTTTTTCTATAGCACTTGCTAGTTCACTCACCCCAGCAGTGTCGTCCACAAATACTTCTATATTTCTCACGCTATCTTTATAATTAAAAAAAGCCTGTGCTGATTTTATGGGCATATATATTAAAGTACTATCATACTCGAGCATACCCATATCAAATATTGCTACAACCTCATATTCTTTCACTTTCGGCATTACACCAAATAATGCATCAAATCCTTCAGGTGATATAAGCACAATTTTATCGCCATAATTAATGTTTAAAGCTTCTACTAATCGAGCTCCTACTATTACCCCTTTATCAAATTCTTTCGCATTACCCACAATTATATTATCTGTAATAGTAGTAGTATAAAATAAGTCTTTAGTTGACATGCTTCGTACTATGCTACTTGCAATTCTATCATTTGCCGCAACAATAACTTGATCATTGGTCATAGGAATTGCTTTTAATACACCTGGAATTTTCTCGATAGATTTTGATACTGCACGATAATCTGAATTTACGTTTCTATCGAAATAAACATTAATATGACCATCAATACCAAGTATTAAGTCAAGTAACTTTACCTTAAATCCATTCATCACAGACATCACCACTATTAGTGTTGCAACTCCAAGAGCAATGCCAACAATAGAAAACAAAGTCGTTATAGAGCAAAACTTAGCATTTTTCGCCTGTAAATAGCGAATAGCCATAGTAACTTCAAAGGTAATGGACATTATAAAACATTTTGAAATTAAGCATTATATCCCTAAAATATCACGCAATTATAAATCTTTCTTTACTTAAAAACTAGAGATTTTTACCTTCCTAGATTTAGAAAACTCTCTACTTTAAAAAGCCAACTACCTAAGTAGAAGGCTTATACTTCTATTTTTAATCTTATGAGAAACTTTACTTAGAATCTTTATTACATAATCTTTTGCTATAACATAGCCTGTCATCTAAATTATTATGCCTAACCCCTGATAGGACCATCATATAATATTCTATTCATTTCATAGTGATGAAATCATTTAGAAATAAAGCTTAATAAATTAATAAAAAGATTCTTTATAAATAAGAAAACCTTTACACACTAAAATTGCACTACAAAATCTCCATTCCTCAATTTCTTTAGTCATGATTAGAGCATCTTGCTGCTTCATAAATTTTATCTAATAAATTTTTAACCTCACATATATAGCGCTTTGCTTTAAACACAAACACGCTAAAACTCCAGTAACAACTATTACTAAACTCATTCAGGTTTCTCTATAGAATTCTCTTCACTATATGGTACTTCTCCATTCTAATTATAAAGTACATCGATACAGCTATATTCACAACCAAATTCAATAAAGCTTCACCTCAAAAAGGACCATAAAGTCAGTCTTATAGACTATCTAAGATGTTTTTTGAGCAGAAAGCATAAAAATTACTTTAATCTGAAGGCAGAACCAACATTATCTTGTTCCCATTGTAGAAAAGTGCAACAATATGCTATTCAACTTTTACTAGTTTAAAATTACTTCATATTCTGCAACACATATGACTCATTCATCACAACAGCTTATACCCATATATTTATAGCAATTATAGGTAACACACAGCTAGTTTCCTAGTTTCAAAACAAAGTGTTCTAAAACAGAGCATTATAGCTAAATATTTTCTGAAACTACTTTGTCTTATGGCTTATACAAAGGCCAAAATATACTACCACCACATAGTGTTATAGGGCACATTTAGTTAAGATATTAACTAATACTTTATGCTAAGCATAAAATGCATACAAGCTCTTGCCGTAAAATGATTAAAGTAGAAAGTGGATAATATTAACTTAAAAGTAACCACAAATTAGTACGTATGTAGTTTATCGTCTTGCCCTTGCTGTGAGTTTCTCCTATTTTGCTCCTTCCTAATGTAAACATTGCTGTTCCTCTGATTTCTAAACTCAACTATCCTTTTATCAATTTCATTTTGCGATTTCTTTCTATTTAAGCTTTGCTTCTCAGACTTATTTATATCTTCACTACTATTAACTCTCTCTTCTAAGCCTTTTTCAACAAATAGCTTCCTAACATTAAGCTCTTTCCACGTTCCTATAATCTTTTCATCATCTTTATCCCTTAATTCTTCCCTTTTTCCAGCTCCAATAACGCTAAAGTCTTTCATGAATTCTTTCCAGTACTCACGTAATTGACAATTCCACATAGTCAGGTAAGCATCACCATACTTTTTTTTATTTGCTACAAACAATAAAATTGGAGCTTTCAACATAGTAGTTCCTATATTTACCAAGTTCTTCACCATTATTGCAGTGGTAAATAAAAAGTAACCACAAGATTTTGCAATTAAATTTTGCCTTCTCATTAAATACTCAGCTAACTTCATAGGAATGAAAGCTAACAACTTAGCACAAATCTTAGCTAAGCCTGCAATAAAGACAACAGAAACAGATATAAGACTCTTATCTAGCTCAAGGTTATTACCCTGAGCTCTAATTTCAAAAAAACTAGTGCTTAATTTTTTATAATCACTAGTGTATAATAATTCTCCGTTTCTTCCTTTTTCATCAATGAACTCTTGAACTTTACCTTCTTTACTTTTTTCCTTTTTAGTCAGTACAGAAGAATTAATTAACTTAAGTAAACTAGTGTCAATCTCAAAAACTGGTAAATGTCCTGCAAGATCAAATTTTTTAAACTTAAATGGCTCATAAAACCCACGATAATCGTCATTACAATCATGTTTGTCTCTATTAACCTTACCTTTATCAACTAAAAATTGAATAGTAAAATAACTTTTACCGTCCCTTGTTTTAAAAGGTTCTCCTTTTTCATCTGATAAAACAGAAATTAAATTATATTTATATCCACCATAACGAAGCTTATACATATCCTTATTATTATCTTCACCTTTTTCGATTTTACCAAACCTAACAATATGATCATAATTCTCTGGATATCGACACTTCCGCCCGTCTTTGTACACCATCACCTTTCTGAGGTCTTTGACGTAAATTTGAGATTCAGATGGAGCAAATAGATCTTTTATCTTTAGTACAAGATTTGTTCCTACTTTCTTTAATACCTCCAACATATTATTAAACTAAGATCACTATAAGCACTATAGTTCAATAATAAAACCAACACGTTAATAACATATTAACATAGAGTTGACGGTCTTATAAAAAAATATGCCTGTAAAAGAAAAAAATTGTAAAGGCAAGGACTATATAAGTGACGCTCGATAAGTACTTTATGCATGTAATTATAAAAAACTTTATAGGTATGCTATGTATATAATCTTCGCATACTACCTGTATTCCAAGAACTGCATGCCAAAAAATATAAAATAGTAATATAACAAAAAACAAAAGTTCTAGAGGATGATCAATAGCCTGAAGTAATTTTTCATTAAAAGATAAAGAAGTATTTGCATAAAATGCACAAAAACCCAAATAGATAAACCAAGGGAATAAAAGTAGCAAAACCACTGCAGAAATACGCTGTACCCACCAATAATGTACTGAATTTCTAAACTGATTCATATAAATATAAATAAAAAAGCCATAGTAAAAAGAAGCAACATTACCGTCAGTAGTATAGCACTTTTCGAAACATCAGTAATTCTTAAGTTAAACCCAACATCCCATAATAAATGACGAATACCATTGAAAAAATGATATAGGAAACCTACAAAACATAAAACGTAAGCTAATTTAGCAATAGGAGTAGATAANNCAATACATTTAAGTACTTTACTATAAACAGTTTAGGAAAATAAACATGTAATATAAAATACCAAGAAAGCATTACTAACAAAAGAAATAGCAAGATACCAGTTAATCTATGTATAATAGAGAAAAGATTAGTAATTTGTATTTTATATATTTGTAGATGTGGAGAAATAGGCCTATCACTCATAAAATCTCATACCAAGAAATTAGAATAGGAAGATCAAAACAAAGAAGAAGTAAAGACAGCAGTATAGTGCATAATAGCACTACCATTAAAAGCAGTGAGCTATGCACAAAGCCTAAGGAGGTAATCCAGCTGCAGATTCCCCTACTGCTACCTTGTTACGACTTCACCCCAGTCACTGATCCCACTTTAAATAACTCCTTCCTTACGGTTAGGTCATTAGCTTCGAGTGAAACCAATTCCCATGGCGTGACGGGCAGTGTGTACAAGACCCGAGAACGTATTCACCGTGGCATGCTGATCCACGATTACTAGCGATTCCAACTTCATACACTCGAGTTGCAGAGTGCAATCCGAACTGAGATGGCTTTTAAGGGATTAGCTTAGCCTCACGACTTTGCAGCCCATTGTAGCCACCATTGTAGCACGTGTGTAGCCCACTCCATAAGGGCCATGATGACTTGACGTCATCCCCACCTTCCTCCAGTTTATCACTGGCAGTTTCCTTAAAGTCCCCAGCATTACCTGATGGTAACTAAGGATGAGGGTTACGCTCGTTGCGGGACTTAACCTAACATCTCACGACACGAACTGACGACAGCCATGCAACACCTGTGTGAAACCCGGCCGAACCGACTCTATCCCTTCGAATAGATATAATTTCCATGTCAAGGAGTGGTAAGGTTTTTCGCGTTGCATCGAATTAAACCACATGCTCCACCGCTTGTGCGGGTCCCCGTCAATTCCTTTGAGTTTTAATCTTGCGACCGTAGTCCCCAGGCGGAATGTTTAACGCGTTAGCTGTAACACAGAAAGTAACCTTCCCATATTTAACATTCATCGTTTACAGCGTGGACTACCAGGGTATCTAATCCTGTTTGCTCCCCACGCTTTCGCACCTCAGCGTCAGATTTGAACCAGATAGACGCCTTCGCCACTGGTGTTCCTCCTAATATTTACGAATTTCACCTCTACACTAGGAATTCCTCTATCCTCTTTCAACCTCTAGACCAGCAGTTTTAAAAGCAATTCCAAAGTTAAGCTTTGGAATTTCACTTTTAACTTACTAACCAGCCTACGTGCTCTTTACGCCCAATAATTCCGAATAACGCTAGCCCTCTCCGTATTACCGCGGCTGCTGGCACGGAGTTAGCCAGGACTTCTTCTGTGAGTACCGTCATTATCTTCCTCACTGAAAGAGCTTTACAACCCAAAGGCCTTCTTCACTCACGCGGCATGGCTGGATCAAGCTTCCGCCCATTGTCCAATATTCCCCACTGCTGCCTCCCGTAGGAGTCTGGACCGTATCTCAGTTCCAGTGTGGCTGATCATCCTCTCAGATCAGCTATAGATCATAGCCTTGGCAGGCCATTACCCTACCAACTAGCTAATCTAATATAGGCTCATCTAATAGCAATAAATCTTTCCCCCGTAGGGCGTATACGGTATTAGTTGTCGTTTCCAGCAATTGTTCCGTACTACTAGGTAGATTCCTATACATTACTCACCCGTCTGCCACTAAGTTATACTATAGCAAGCTATACCATAACTCCGTTCGACTTGCATGTGTTAGGCCTGCCGCCAGCGTTCATTCTGAGCCAGGATCAAACTCTCAAATTTAAACTTCAACCCATAAAAGGTTGAGGGTATATCGGATAAAATCCGATAAAGAATAATTTAGCTTTATACTGCTGTCTTTATTTCTACTTTAGAAATATTTTTAATCTTCAACTATTCAAACAACTTTAAAAATATTATTATATGATATAATCATAGTGTCAATATGTTTTTGCAAATCAAAAGCATTAATATATAAATATACATTTACTAAGAGTACTACTATGAAGAAATACATCCTTTTACTTATATTAATACCATTTCTAGTTATTATCATATTGTACTCATTATATAATATTGATAGCACAAAGCAATCTATAACCGCAGGCAATAAGTTTTATAAAGCATTATTTTCCAAAAAAGATATAAAGTTATTAGAGGAAATAGGCTCAAGTTGGAAGTGTTTAGCAAATTTCGAAAGCGCATTCAACCATATCTCAAATTTAACACCAACAGATGCAGTATCTATTTACAACGATATAGCAGATGATCAAGATATTCCTAATGTTCTACGTGAATTAGCACAATATTTAGAAGTAATGAGTTTATTTTACAATAATGAAAAAATAAATAAAGATAAAATTAATAATTTAGAATCAAGTATAGTATACCCTTGTTCAAGTCAAGAAGCTATTGCTATAATAAAGATACATAATAATGACATCAAAGGCGCAGTTAAAATATTACACTCATTATTAAATGACAGAAAATGCCCTACTCTAATAAAAGCTAACGCACAAGAATTACTTCGGATATATGAAAGTTAAAAGACTGCTTTTGTACATGGCAGAAATGGAAGAAGCTATTTAATAAACTTCACTAGTTCCTCTTAATTATGGTACTAAAGGTACTCAATTACTTTTAATCCGTGCAGATTAAAAGACGAAAGCATTACATAGTTGAATTCTCATATTTAATTTTTATGCTATGTGTTTCATGTTCTCTTTTTTTTATCTAGTAAATTTTTTAAAAAATTATAACTAAATGTTAGTTGTATTAAGAATGCAACTGAGTCGCAGTTTTAAAATAGACATTAACCAAAGTCTGTTTTACCTTTTTCTTACTTAGCCAAAAGGCCATCAATGTTTGTAGCTAAAATAACGAAAAAGCGACTAAATTACCCTTGCTCTTTACAAATTAATGCTTAAAACTCCATCAACAACTAAGCCAATCTTCTATGTAATCTAAGATTTTTATTCTTTCTCAACAAGACATAAAAAGCTCCTTTACCACCATGTTTTTTTGTAGCTTGTCGACAGTATAGAACCATATGCTGAATTTTAGTATCATTTAACCACTTACTTAAATTATTTTTTATAATATCTGTTTTACCTACCGTACTTCCTTGTCCTGTAATTATTAACAAACATCTACTCCCTACTTGATAACTTTTAATAATAAAACCCACTAATCTATAGTAAGCATCCTCTATACTATAGCCATGTAGGTCAAGCTTATCACTTATGAAACATTTTCCTTTATCAACTTTTAACTTTGTGTTGTAGTCAAGACAAAATGGCAAGTTACCATTATCAATATTAAGAAAATTTTCTTGTAAGTAAGATGCATCTTTACTGACTATAGATTTTATATTTACTTTATGATCAACTCTTAAAGTCACTTTTTCAGACCTTATTGGTTTAACGTTTTTTTGCCAATTTAACTCATTATTTAACATAAATACACTATAATCATATCTTACAACTTTACAATAATATCTAAGCATANGTAAAATATTACTTATTTTATAGAAATACGATCCCCAACAGTACAATGAAACCATTAAAAATTAATGAAAGTTTTTGGCTGTATGGAAAGCACACTTGCATGTCAGCACTAAAGAATAAAAATAGGCAGTGTATAAAACTGTTAATAACAAAAAGTTTCTATAAGGAACATGAAAAAGAAATTAGGCAATGTGTAGATAATAAGGGCATTAAATTCCAATTAGTAGAAAATAAAATATTTAACAATATTTTACCAAAAAGTGCTAATCACCAAGGAATTGCTTTAAAAGTTGCTCCTATTCTCCACAGCTTAAGCATTGAAAAAATAACTAAAAACTCAAGCGAAATTTCCACTATAGTTATTTTAGATCAAGTTACTGACACACATAATATAGGGTCAATTTTAAGAACATCAGCTTGTTTTAATGTTGATGCAGCAATTTTACCTCATAACTATTCACCAAACGAAAATGCATCTATTGCAAAAGCAGCAAGTGGAGCATTAGATATTATGCCGCTAATATACATTACAAACATAGTAAAAACTATGGAGCATTTAAAAAAGGTCGGCTATTGGTGTTATGGATTTGATAGCAATGCTAAAGAGCATATAAATGAAATAAAAAGATTTTGGAAAAAAAGAGTAGTTATTTTTGGCTCTGAAGAGAAAGGAATGCGGAGATTAGTTAAAGAAAATTGTGACTATCTTTTAAAAATCCCAATGTCAAATGCAATTGATAGCTTAAATGTTTCAAATGCAGCAGCAATAGGATTATACTCTATATACAGTAAAACACCGCATATAATAATAAAGTGATTTTTTTACTTGATAAAGATATAGTTTCGTACTACAATAACGCTAAGGAATAAAAAGGAGTCATATTTATGTCTTACATGAGAAATGAGCGAGGTGTTTGCTCTCAAGGTATTTATTATAGCGCTGGACTTAGGAGTTACCTAACTAAAGTATATAATTACATGGCTCTAGCTTTAGGTATTACTGGACTTATTGCGTTTTTGACGGTGTTTTCTGGTCTTTTTCAGGTAATTTATTCCAATCCAGTTCTGTCACTTATAGTGATGCTTTCTCCAGTTGTACTAGTATTTTATATGTCTTTTAGGCTTCAATATCTGAGCTCTCAGTCTACAGTTACTGTATTTCTCTTATTCTCAGTCTTAATGGGGCTTTCCTTATCCCATATCTTCATAGTTTACATAGCAAAAAATATAGCAAGAGCATTTTTTATTACATCGTTTATGTTTGGCTCCATGGCTTTATATGGTAATACTACAAGAAAAGATCTGACTAGCATGGGTTCTTTTCTAATTATGGGAATCTGGGGATTAATCATTGCGTCCATAGTTAATTTATTTCTTGGAAGCAGTTCTCTCTATTTTGCAATATCATTCATATCAGTAATAATTTTTACTCTAATTACTGCATACGATGCTCAAAGGATAAAAGATGTCTATTATAGGTACAATGATGGATCAGAACTCGCAGCCACTAAGCTAGCTATACTTGGTGCAACTAATCTTTATTTCGACTTTATCAACATCTTCCTCAATCTACTTAGGTTACTTAACTTGTTTAATAATAGAGACTAGATGTTTTCCTTCTTAAGAGGAAATAGTAAAGGTTCTATAGCTTTTTTTTTGATATCCTTAGTGATATTAATGCTATGTCTTACATACATTTCGGTACCACTATATAGTACCTTTTGTAAAGTTACCGGGTATGGCGGCACAACGAGAAAAGTAATCAACACAACAACAAATATAACTAATCAAAAAATTAGAGTCTATTTTAACGCTGATATAATGCCAGATTTATTATGGAAATTTTACCCAGAAACTAGCTACATTGATGTGAACATAGGGGAACAAAATTTAGCTTTCTATTACGCAAAAAATTTATCTGATCAGCTTTCGCTTGGAATGGCAGTATACAACGTCACACCTTTTAAAGCAGGTAAGTATTTTAACAAAGTTGCATGCTTTTGCTTTGAAGAACAAACGCTATTGCCGAAACAAAAAGCAGCCATGCCAGTTTCCTTTTACATAGACCCTGAGATCATGCATGATAATAGCACAAAAGATTTAAGTGAAATAACACTATCATATACGTTTTTCAAGCTTAAATAGTAGGAAATGGAAGAAAGGTTGTAAATCTTGTTTCTAAAGTACATATATGAGTCGTAAACGCAGCAAAAAAAACTTTTTTAATTAACTAAACACTACTGCAACATTTGCATAGCAATCCAGACAACATTTATGTATAGGTAAGTGCGTCAGCAACCTTCTACTATTCAAAGTATCAAGATTAGTTTTTTCTTATAATGAATATAGTAAAGATATAATTATAAATATAAAATTCTTAATTATTTTAAATGATATAAAAACTTATGTGAAGGAATTATATGTACCAAATCAATCAAAATGCATTCTAGAATATAGAGATTGTTTACCACTACAATAAAATGTGCTTGTTCAACGCGATACAATTAAGCAGCGATTTTATCGCGAAGAAATCTTATGTAGGTTCTCAAATTTATCTTATACACTAGATTAGCTATTTCTCCTATTAAGCAACAAGAGTTTGCTTATGCAAAAATAGATTGGCAATATTTTTACAAGTGTGCTTTTATCAAGCAACAATTTTTAAAACAATAGAAATAGCTTCATTTCATTACCAAAAGAGAAAATAACCACTTAACGAAAGATTTTGATTCTATCCGCTTGCAAAAAGCAACTACATTCCCTAACTAATTAAAGGCAAAAAAGAGCCAAGACTGAAATAAAGTCTCTAATTCATGTGATCATATATCACAATGATACTCCTAAGTTAACATTTTAATATAACTAAAAATAAAACAATAACTATCTTGATGAACAAAAGGCTTATTCATCCATAGTAAATATAGAACAGTTTTGTACTTTTAAAGTAGCTAAGAAAAGCTAGAGAACCCAAGGTTATAAAGACGATTAGTATGAATTTCAAGTAAGAAAGTATTATAGAGTATCCAGAATTACTATAGGAAGTATAAGCCCACTAGTTGATACCATTAAACATTCCATGATATGTTGTGTTAAATAATGAAATATCAGCCAAAATAATAAGAAAATATATATATCAAGAAATCAGGCTATAATGATTCACCACTTCGTGTATTTAGTAATCTTCTTTTCGTAGTATTTGAATACTTAGAATAAAGTAAATTATTTAAGACTTAGAACTTTGAGAATCTAGAAAAAAACTGCAATCACTATACAACAATTAATTATACCAAAATCTTCTATGCAGTGTGTAACATTGCTCTCCATAGCAGAATTTCCTAGAGACAGCCTATTTCAACATCACTAAACACAAGTTGCTCATGTTGTCTATAAAAGACAGATCTACTTCAATCAATACATTAATATAACTCAAGACTATCCAGGATAGAATAACTGCAAACAAGAAATAAAAACAACCCAAATATAACTGACAACCGCAAAAACTGCTGATATTCTACGCAATCTACTCAACTTTACCCAGCAAAAAAAGTTGAACTAGATGTGCAGGTAATCATATAAACGAGCTAGGAAAATTTTTCATCCGTAGTACAAATACTTATCAGTAATAACAATAATCACCATCATTAAGCCGAACAACAATAGAAATATTTCAGTAATAAGCATAATTGAATATAAGACCTGCAAACGTTAGTAACTTTCTATAGATCTATTTTCTAAAACAAAAGATATTACACTATATCATAAACTTTCGCTAAAACTTTCTTTATATCATCATTCGAAAGCGGAATCAGACCAAGCCTAGATAAGTATCCATTCTTAGCACTGATTGAATCTATCACCTCTCTAATGAACTCTTTTAATCCATCAGTGATATTTAAGTGCTCTTTTTTTATGTAAATATACAGAGGCCTTGCTAGTATATATTTTCCTGACGATATATTTTCATAAGTTGGTTCAATTCCTGCAATTGTGCTCCCTTGTACTTTATCTTGGTTCCTCACTAAAAAGCTAAAACTAAATATCCCTAAGGCATTTCTATTGCTTTTCAATTTTTGAATTATTATATTTTCATTACTTCCAACTTCTATGTATCTTCCATCATCTCTTATACTACTGCATGCTTTTTTTCTTTCTTCTGGATCCTTATAGCTCTCTTTGAAAACTCTTGAATTCATGCATGAGTATTGATCAAGCATAACGAAATTAATCAAAGTATTATAAGTACCTGTATTTTGATGTGGACCATAAATTTCAATTTCTGTTTTTGGTAAAACATGATTTATATCAAACCAAAACTTCTTATTATTTTTAACCAGTTTACCATTTTCTTCGGAATACGCAGATAAAGTTTCGAACAAATCTTTTTTTGTAAAATCAAACTTATAACTTTGATTCGAATTTGCAATTACAACTCCGTCATATCCAATGATGATTTCTACCACTTCATTAACCTTATTTCTCTTACATAACTCTCTCTCCGCCTCCTTTATAGGACGAGATGAAGCAGCGATATCTGGCGTGTTCTTTCCTATACCTGAACAAAACATCTTGAATCCTTGGCCACTTCCTATCGATTCTACAACTGGAGTTCTAAAAGAAAATACACGACTGAAGTCTTCAGCTATAAATGAGATAAAAGGAAAAACCGTCGAAGATCCAACAATTCTAATATATTTCCTTGCATCAACATCTGATAGCGGCATAAACACTACAAATATAAAAATTAAGAGAAAGCTCCTAGGCATTATTTTTCATTAAAGATATAAACCTATAATTATTATAACAAAAGATCAAATTAAAAAATTCCAACTAAGGTACAAACTATTTACCATAAAAATAGATAATTATAATAATAATTAATTTTTATAACTACTTTAATTTCTTCTTTTTTTATTACTAACTTTACTTTTTGCTACAGTATTCCCTATCAACAAGTTCTACCACCGCCATTGAAGCACAATCACCTTTTCGGGTGTTAAACTTTATTATTCTAGAATACCCACCTTTACGATCTTGATAACGGGTAGCAGCTAAAGCTAGTAACTTATCAACTGCTAACTTATTATTATGAAGGCGCGAAAGTAAAAGCCTTCTGCCATATAAAGTATTTTTATTCTTAGCAATTGTAATAAATTTTTCCACATACGGGCGAAGCTCCTTAGCCTTCGGCAAAGTAGTTATAATCTGCTCATGGTTTATTAAGGAAATAGACAGGTTCTTCAGCATCGATAATCTGTGCTTAGTTCGACGAGAGAGTTTACGCTTTTTTATTCTATGTTTCATATATCATTCAATCTTCATCAGTATGTTGTCTAGCTAATTCATCTATATTCTTAGGTGGCCAATTTGGGATATTCATACCTAAAGATAAACCAAAATTATTTAAAACTGCCTTGATCTCATTCAAGGACTTTCTGCCAAAATTAGCAGTCCTCAACATTTCACTCTCCGTTCTCTGAACAAGATCACCTATATAAGTAACATTTTCATTTTTCAAACAATTATGTGACCTAACAGACAACTCCATTTCATCTACCTTACGTAATAAGATAGGATCATAACCTAAATCTCTATAACTACTAGACGAAGAAACTTGTGACGACTTTTTATGACTCGCATCAGAGTTAATAAAGGGCTGCAGTTGCTCTTGTAATATCCTTGCAGCAGAATCAACAGCTTGACTTGGAGAAATTGTACCATCAGTTTCAATCGACAATATCAACTTATCCTTATCAGTAACTTGACCAACACGACTATTCTCTGCTTTATACGAAACCTTGTTAATAGGACTATACAAAGCATTAACTGGGATGAACCCCTTTAAATCCCGTTCACTAATAAGCTTCAAAAGCTCGTTTTCTTTATATTTGGTAACAGGAAGGTAGCCTTTTCCACTAGCTACATATATAGTCATATTGAGCTCCACATTCTGCCCGAGGGTACATATTAGCAAATTCTTATTAACAATAGAACACTGATCATCAGCTTCTATCATTCCAGCCACTACTTGACAAGGCCCTTTAGCACTCAAATTTAAGCTCTTATTAAGAGTACCATTCAATTTACACCTCAACATACCTACATTCAATACTATATCAGTTACATCTTCTCTTATCCCTTGAATTGAAGTAAACTCATGAGTTACACCTTCAATTTTTATTCCATAAACAGCACTACCTATAAGAGAAGATAACATCACACGCCTCAATGCATTACCAAGCGTCAAAGCAAAACCACTCTCCAATGGTTCTAATACTATATCACCTTTTTCATTTGAATTACCTGGTAATACCTTGATTGAATTAGGCCTAGTCAATTTACTTAAACTACTAAAAACAGTAACATTGTCATTACGATACATAAAATACCCTTTTTAAATATTCTATACTCTTCTTTTTTTTCTTAACCTACATCCATTATGAGGAATTGCGGTTTTATCTGCAATTGAGGTTACTGTTAACCCACAGCCTTGGAGTGCTTTAACCGCAGCTTCAGCCCCAAAACCAGGACCACATATTATCACGGAAACAACTTTCATACCAAATTTTTCTACCGCAATCCTTGCAGCAGATTCTGAAGCTTTCCCCGCAGCATAAGGTGTAGATTTTCTTGAACCTGAGAAACCATGTGCGCCAACAGAAGTTTGGTACAAAGTGTTACCTTGAACATCAGTTACATTTATAAAAGTATTGTTAAAAGTTGCACGAATATGAACAATTCCAGTAACAAACTTCTTTGTACTTTTACTAACTGTTCTGAACTTCTTCATAAATTCATAATAACCACAAATTTTATTTCTTTCCAGCAATAGATAAACGAGACCTACCCTTACGAGTCTTAGCATTGGTATGAGTCCTTTGTCCTCTTACAGGCAAACCTTTTCTGTGCCTCACTCCTTTATAGCACCCCATTTCTACTAAAGACTTTATATTCATAGCCACTTCTTTCCTAAGTTCACCTTCTATGGTATAATTTTGTCTAATGAAATTACCGATCCTCTCTATATCCTTATCTTGTAATTCTGAAATACGTTTACCTTTATTAATTTCACAAGCACGGCAAATTGTATTTGCAGTAGCGATACCTATACCATATATATAAGTTAATGCAAAAGGAACACATTTCTTTACTGGAACATTTACACCTGCAACGCGTACCACTAATACCCCAATACTTCATTAGTAATAATTTTTAACTTATACCATAAAATAACTTAGAATCAAATCAAATTACAAGAAATTTTGCTCTCAATCTTTTGTTTCACCTGAACAATATTGAGATTAGCATTAACTGTTAACAATTTATCTTTATAATATTCACGTAAACCACCTATTTGTACATAATACTCACTTATTCTTTTACTAATTATAGATAAGTCAGAATCATCAATTCTTCTTTTCAGCCTTGTCCTTTTACATTTTATACAAACAAAATTATCGTTCTTCTTAAAAAAAGATACACTATATGTGCTCTTACAATCCAGACATATAAGTCGATTTCTTAATCTATCAATTGCAATCTTATCATCAATCTCTAACTCAATAACAATATTCACATTTCTATCATATTTCTCTTGCAAAATTTGGGTTAGAAAATAAGCTTGATTTAGATTTCTCGGAAAACCATCCAATAAAAAATTATCATCACCTATCAATGCAAGCTGATTGCATAATAATTCAAATATGACCTCATCTTGAATTAAATTACCAGACTCTACAGTATTCTTTATTTCTTCACCTAACTCACTATTGCTAGATATAATACTTCTCAATATATTTCCTACTGAAATTAACTTTAAGTTATACTTTGCTACTAGAAAACTTGACTGAGTACCTTTACCGGAACCAGGAGGACCAAAGATTATAATAATCATCTTAATTTTCTTGTTCTAGACTCATACTTCTTTATCCAACTATCATACCTATTCGAAAAAATGTAAGATTGTATTTGCATAATAGTATCAGTAACAACATTGACTATAATCAATAAGCTTGTTCCACCAAAAATAAACGGTATACTATAATAATATCTTATAACTTCAGGCACAGCACATATAACCACTAGATATACAGAGCCAATAAATGTTAACTTTAGAACTATTTCTTGAAGATAATCAGAAGTATGTTTTCCAGGCCTTCTACCAGGTATAAAACCACCATTTCTTTTAAGAAAATTAGCATTTTCTTCTGAATTAAATATAAAATTGGTATAGAAAAAGTTGAAAAATACTATAAGTGCTAAATAAGCTATAATATAAATTACTTTATTTGCTACAAAGCAATTTAAAATAAAATCAGAAAAAGCATAACCCTTATAAAAATTTGCAATTGAAATAGGGGTTAATAAAATTGCATTGGCAAAAATAGTTGGTATTACACCAGATAAATTAATCTTTAACGGTATATAGGTAAAATCGTCATTATGTAACTTTTTAAACTGCTTTCTAGGATACTGAACAATGACTTTTCTATAAGAAGACTCTGTAAAAATAACTAAAAGCAACAGCAAGAAAAATACTATTAAAATAAAAAGTATAATAAGCAACGATATACTACCATTTTTATTCAATGTCAACAGTGACGAAAAAGCACTATATAATTCTGATATTATACCTGTAAAAATGATTAATGAGATACCGTTACCTACACCACTAGCACTAATTTGTTCACCAAGCCATATTAGAAATATCGTTCCACCTAAAAGGCTAAAGGCCCCTACTGTACGAAACATAAAACCAGGCTCGACTACAATCAGTACTCCTTCCTTATTCATTCTTTCTAATCCTATTAAAATAGTAACTGATTGAAATAGACAAAATACTATAGTCATATAATATATGTAAGAACTCATCTTTCGACGTCCCAATTCTCCATCGTTCTTAACTTCACTAATTCCTTTGATTGCAGAAGATAATAACTGCATAACTATAGATGCAACTATGTACGGCATAACACTTAATGCCAAAATTGTCATTCTAGCTAATGCACCACCAGAAAACAGATTAAATACTCCAAAGACACCAGAACCTTCTTTAGGGAAGATATCATTAATTATATNAAGATTAATTCCAGGAATAGGCACATAAGTACCCAAACGATAAAAAATTAAAGCGATTAGCGTAAAAAATATACGCTTCAATAAATCACCTTTATACAATAATGCAGTATCCAAATTATTAAATGCGGACTTGCTATTCATTATTTATGATAGTACTTCTACACTACCACCAACTAAAACCACAGATTTTTTTGCAGCTTCCGATGCAAAGTCAACATAAAACACACATTTCTCACTCAACTTACCTTTATTAAGAAGCTTGATTTTGTTCTTAACAGACTTTATAAAACCTAATTTACATAGTATTTCCTTATTTACAACAGAACCTTTTACTATCCTTTTAGCCTCTATTAAACGCTGCACATCACCAACATTAATTATTGAGCATATATTTCTACGTACAGGATTAAAACCTCTTTTAGGTAAACGAGTATATATAGACTGTTGTCCACCTTCAAATCCATTTATAGAAACACCACTCCTAGCCTTCTGCCCTTTATGACCCCTACCAGATGTTTTACCTCTACCACAACCAATACCTCTACCTAGTAACTTAGATTTTTTTTTCTTTGACAACTTATTAAATATAGAGTTTAATTTTATAGTACTATTCATATTTTACCTATTTTCAACTATCTCACTAATTTTTTTACCTCTTTTGCTCGCAACTTGACGAGGAGATAACATACTACTAAAAGCCTCAAATACTGCATAAATAACGTTATGAGGATTATTCGATCTCATAGACTTAGCTACTACATCTTTTATACCTAGAACTTCAAAAACTGCCCTAATCGCCCCACCAGCAATAATACCTGTTCCAGCTCTAGCTGCCCTTAAAACTATCTCACCAGAACAAAACTTAGCTTTAATGTCATGATGTAGAGTTCTACCTTCACGCAAGTATACTCTAATCATCGATTTTTTTGCAGCATTCACAGCCTTTACTCTTGCTTCAGCAACTTCTGCATGTTTACCCATTCCACACCCTACTCTACCCTTCTCATCTCCAACAACAACTAAAATTGAAAATGAAAATCTCCTACCACCTTTTGTAACTGTCGTCACTCTCCGTACTGAAACTAAAAGCTCTGATAAATCGTCATTACCTCGTAAATTCTTTACAGCCATATCCAAAACTTCTTAAAACTTAAACCCAGAATTTCTTAAAGAATCAGCAAATTGAGAAATTAACCCTGTGTACTTATATGGTCCGCNATCAAATACCAATTTTTGTTCTAACTTCATATTAGATAACCGCTCAACCATTAAAGAAGAAACTTGTTTTATAGTTTTAGCGTTAACCTTACTTTTACATGCATTCCTAATTTTAGCATCTAAAGTAGAAGCAGAAACGAGAGTTACTCCCTTTTCATCATTGATTAACTGAACGTAAAAATGCTTATTAGACTTAAATATGGACATACGTAAACGTTTCTTATCACCATTATTAAGCTTTTTTCTATTACGCAACTTCCTTTTTTCAAAATTACTCAGAAAATTATATAACCTTCTCATCTTAATTAATTTTTTTTACTTACAACTTTACGCAACATAAACTTGCCTTTCATTATAATACCCTTACCTTTATAAGGGTCATATTTTCTAATTTTACATATATCAGATGCTACCATATAGACTTTCTGCTTGTCCATGCCACTAACTACCAAGTGAATTGGTTTTATACACTTAATTTTAATATCTTTAGGCACTTTATACTTAACATTATGACTATAACCAAGATACAAAGTCAAATATTTACCATCACACTCTGCTTTATACCCTACACCATTAACCTCAAGATCAACAGAAAAATCATTAATCATACCATTAATAATATTATTAATATTACTTCTATAAGTACCCCACATAGGCTTTATTTCATCATAATCACCCTTGCCTTGATTAATAGAAAGCAGCAACTGATTATCAACAACACAACACACAATACTACTGTTTAATCTAAGTCTTTTTTCTGCTTTAACACTTTTTATCAATATCTCACCATCATCATACTCAACTGAAACACCAACAGGAATATTTACAGGTGCGGCACCTACACGAGACATAAACTTCTCCTATTACTTAAAATACACGACACAAAATTTCCCCGCCAACTTTTAACTTACGCGCATTGTAGTCCGTCATTACCCCTTTAGACGTAGATATAATAAAAACACCAAGCCCATTATATGCTTTAGCAATATCCTTATACCTAGAATAACGACGACAACCCGGTTTTGATACTCTAACTATGTCAGTAATTACAGGCAACCTCTCGTAATACTTCAATTTTATAACAAAAAACGGCACATTACCTGTAACCTCCTTCTGATAATCAAGAATATATCCTTCATCTTTCAAAATCTTCAGTATAGAAGAATTTACTCTAGAGAACAAAACTCTCGTTGTCCTATGCATTGCTAATTGAGCGTTACGTATCCTTGTTAAAAAATCCCCAATACTATCAGATAAAGCCATAATATACTCCTTATATTATATTATATTCACCAACTAGATTTTGTAACTCCTGGGATTTTTCCAAAAGCACATAAATCACGCAAAACAATTCTACATAAACCAAATTTCCTATACACTCCCCTTGGCCTACCAGTTAAAATACACCTATTTCTAATTCTGATTTTAGAAGAATCTCTAGGCAATTTTTTAATTAACTTATTTTGAGCAGCAAACCTTTCATTCATAGGCATATCTTTATTGTTTACTATAGATTTTAATTCCCTTCTTTTTTCCTTATACTGATCACACAACTTCACTCTACGAAGATTCCTTTGTATCATAGATTTTTTTGCCATATATTTATCCTCTCTAATCAATCAAAAAAGGGAAATCTAAAAGCTAGTAATAACTGTTTTGCTTCTTCATCACTACTTGCACTTGTTATAATATTTATATCCATACCTCTAATTTTACTTACTTTATCATAATCTACTTCTAAAAATGAGATATGTTCCTTTATTCCAAAGGAAAAATTACCATTACCATCAAATTGTTTTACACTGAATCCTCTAAAATCCTTTTCCCGTGGCAAAGTGATATATATCAATCTTTCTAAAAATTCATACATTTTATCCCTACGTAAAGTTACCTTACAACCTACTGTAGCATCTTTTCTTATCTTGAACCCAGAAATAGATTTTTTTGCAGAAGTTAAAACAGGCTTTTGCCCTGTAATTAAATGTAGACAACCAAACGGCTCATTTATTGCTTTACTATCCACAGCAGCATCACCAACACCCATATTAATACATACCTTAACAAGCTTAGGCACTTGCATTACATTGCTATAGTTAAACTTATCTTTCAAGGATTTTATTATGCTACCTTTATACAATTCTTTAAACATATTACCTAATCTATTACTTCCTCAGAAACTTTCGCAAAACGTACCTTTTTACCATCTATAACCTTAAACCCTATTCTAGTTGGAGCTTTATATTTAGGATCCAACATTGCAATGTTAGATATATCAATAGCCAATTCTTTACCTAATATACCACCACTATTACCTGCTTTTGGCTTGGTATGCCTTTTATAGACATTTACTCCAGAAACAATTGCCCTTTTTTTAGCATTATGTATTAAAATTTTAACTACCTTGCCAATTTTTCCTTTATCCCTGCCAGCTAAAACTATAACGTCATCGCCACTTCTTATTTTCGCACTCATTATAAAACCTCAACAGCCAGTGACATTATTTTCATAAAAGAACCAGACAACAATTTTTTCACTGGACCAAATACTCGAGTACCAAGCGGTTCACCTTGATTATTAATTAAAACTACAGCATTGCTAGAAAAACGAATCACAGAGTTATCAGACTTTCTAATATGACTTTTCACTCTAACAACAACTGCTCTATATACTTTTCCCTTTTCAACTTTCCCCTTCGGGTTGATAGATTTAGCAGATACAATAACTGTATCACCTACAGATGCAAACTTCCTACCACCCAACAAGCCAATACAAAGCACTTTACGTGCACCAGAATTATCAGCCACTTCCAACAATGTATTTTTTTGAATCATATGAACATCTTACCCAACTTGAACAACAATCCACTTTTTAGTGGCAGAAATAGGTTTATGTTCTTGTATAAAAACTTTATCCCCTGCTTTGCAACTATTATTTTCACTATGCGCTGTATACTTTTTATATTTTTTTATGACTTTTTTATATAGCCTATCCTTATATACCTGCAGTACTAAAACCTTTACAGTTTTATCACACTCAGCTTTAATTACAACACCACACAAAATTTTCTTAGGCATTCTTTCCCTCTATCGTTCTTTCATTTAACACAGTTAAAATACGAGCTATATTTTTCCTTATCAAACTAAAACGCGTAACATTGCTACACTGTCCCAATTTTTTTTGAAAAACCAAATTAACAAACTCTTTCCTTAAATTTATAAGAACTTCATACAACTCTTGCGAGGATTTCGATCTAATCTCAATTATACCCATCGTAATTTTACTCAACTATAATTAGATACAAATTTACATTTTATAGGAAGCTTGGCAATTGCTTTTTCAAGTGCTAATTTTGCCAAATGCATGGAAACACTACCACTAATTTCAAATAATACCCTACCAGGCTTAGTTTTAAATATCCAAAATTCAACACTACCTTTCCCTTTACCCATCCGCACATCAGCAGGTTTTTTACTAACAGGAATATCAGGAAAAATTCTTATCCACACTTTACCAGAGCGTTTCAATGTTCTAGATATCACACGCCTTACAGCTTCAATATGCTTAGACTGAATCCTACCTGCTTCTATAGCTTTTAAGCCATAATCTCCAAAAGACAATGTACTACCAGCTTTTGTACTACCCTTAATTCTCCCTTTAAACACCTTTCTATATTTACTTTTTTTAGGGACAAACATTTCAATATACCTTAATTAATAATATAAACCCAAACTCTAACTCCTATAATACCATATACAGTCTTTGCTTCACATAAAGCATAATCTATATTAGCACGTAAAGTGTGTAAAGGTAAACGACCTTCCTTATACCATTCGGTACGAGCTATTTCAGCCCCACCAAGACGTCCAGAACAACTTATCTTAATACCTCCTCCTCCCATCCTCAAACAACTTTGAATAGCTTTTTTCATCGCTCTTCTGAATGAAACCCGTTTTTCTAACTGCTGTGCTATGCTGTTTGATATCAAGGCTGCATCTATTTCAGGCCTCTTTACTCCTACCACATTCACTTCTACATTATCTTTTACTTTTTGAATTATTTTTTGCTTTACCTTCTCAATATCCAAGCCTTTCTTACCTATTATCACTCCAGGTCTAGAAGAGTGTATTGTTACAGACATCAAATCACCTTTACGCTCTATAATTATTCTGGAAAGACCTGCATGCTTAAAAGATTTATTTATATAACTACGAATAAACAAATCCTGGTGCAATTTTTCTTTATAATCTTTATTAGCATACCAAATGGAATCCCAGGTATTAGCATTTATCTTCAACCTTAATCCTATAGGATTAACCTTTTGTNCCATATTTTATACTTTCCTCACTAATTTTATATTTTTACAAATTATACAATTTCCTCTAGCTTTATAGTTAAATTACTGTAATACTTATTAACCCTATTAGCCCTACCCATAGCCTTTGGATATATTCTACGCAAAGTAAAAGACTTGCCTACCAAGATTTCCTTTATATATAGACCGTCAATATCTAACCCATAATTATGTTGAGCATTGGCAACTGCAGAATCTAATACTTTTGCTATAAGACCAGCAGCTCTCTTTTCACAAAACTTCAACTGAACATTAGCAAAAGAAACCTTTTTATTACGTACTAGATTAGCAACTAAACTCAACTTACGAGGAGTTGATTTTAAAACTCTAGAACTAGCTTTAATTACTGTGAATCTGCTTTTCATACCAATTACCTTCTTACTGCTTTTTTATCACCACTATGACCATTAAATTTACGGGTAGGTGAAAATTCACCAAACTTATGACCTACCATATTTTGATCATTAACATTAACAGGAACATAATCTTTACCGTTATAAACAGCAAATTTTAAACCTAAACAATTAGGAAGAATTATAGAAGCTCTAGAGTGAATCTTTATTACTTTATTAATAGTACCCTCTTTTAAAACCCTATTCACCAATTTTAATACAGAAGGATGACAAAAAGGTGGTTTCCATACAGATCTACTCATAAACTAACCTTTCAACTGTTTTATATACTTGTCACTAAATTTATTTTTCTTTCGAGTTTTTTTTCCTTTTGTTGCAACACCCCAAGGAGTAACAGGATGACGTCCACCAGAGGTTTTTCCTTCTCCACCTCCATGAGGATGATCAACTGGGTTCATAGCAACTCCACGAACAGTAGGTCTAATCCCCAACCATCTACTTCTCCCTGCTTTACCCAGTTTTCTATTCTTACGATCAGGATTAGATACTGTACCAATAGTAGCCTTACAAGAAGATAAAACCAATCTAACTTGACCAGACCTTAACCGTAATAATACATAGTTACCATCATGACCGACAATTTGTGCATAACAACCAGCAGCTCGAGCAATTACAGCACCATTACCTGGCTTCAATTCAACACCGTGAACAAAAGAACCAATAGGTATACATTTTAATGGTAAACAATTACCTGCTACTATATCAGCACTATCACTTGACATCACATAATCACCAGGCTTTACATTTTGAGGAGCTAATATATAAGATTTAGTATTACTACTTCCATATAATATTAACGCTAAAAAACCACTCCTATTCGGATCATACTCTATTTTTTCAACTATACCTTGATCACCTCTATTGCGTTTAAAATCTACAATTCTATACTTTTTTTTATGGCCACTACCCTTATGAAGAGTTGTAACCCTACCACAATTATTTCTTCCACCGCTAGATTTTTTACCAAATGTAAGAGATTTCTCTGGCTTACCTTTTGACAACCCAACTCTACTTACCAACACAGTTCCACGAGAAGACGGAGTAACAGGATTAAGAAATTTTACGCCCATATTAAACACTCATTATATTTAATTTTTGACCATCTATTAAAGAAAAATAAACTTTCTTTTTTTGTTTTTCATAACCAGAAAGACCTTTAAAACGCCTACGTTTAGGCCTAACCATAACAACATTTATAGAGGAAACTTTAACTCTAAATAGAGATTCTATTGCCAACTTTATTTTATGCTTATTTACATTCACAAAAACATACAAAGAATATTTATTAAATTTCTCTTTCAAAAAAGAAGCTTTCTCTGTAACTATAGGACATTTTATTATATTATTATATTTTATCATAATAACCTCTCTTCAAGGTCTTTTAAAGCATCATGTGTTAGCATTACGCACTCATGATTTAATATATCAAAAACGTTTAATCCGATAGGTTTGATCAAGTTTATATGATGCAAATTTCTAGTAATCCGCAATAAATTATCTCCATAGTCACCAACCATCAAAAAGGAAGAAAATTTAAAATTTTTAATAAATTTACATACTTCAGATGTTTTCTCCACATTAATATCTAAGCTATCAAGAATAATTATTTGATTATTAAAGTATTTCAAAGATAAAGCGATTTTTAAACCAAGCTTACGCACTTTTTTATTAAGAGAATAGGCATGACTTCTCACAACAGGACCAAAAACAATTTCCCCACCTCTAAATTGAGGAGATCGTAAGCTACCTTGTCTTGCCCTACCAGTACGTTTTTGACTATAAGGCTTAGCTGTTGTACCAGAAATATCACTGATACCTCTTGTTTTATGAGTACCAGCTCTTCTTTTTGCTAATTGCCATGTAACTATATCGTGCAAAATACTCAATTTTTGTTTAACAAAAAATATCAAAGGGTTAAGCTGAACAACACCTACATCACCACTAGACAAATTAACCAATTTACATTCCATAACTAACTTACCAAATTACTAGTATTAACATCATTTGTATCTAACAGCAAACTTACTGAAAAAAGAGCATTTTTATGTAAAGGCTTCTTAACTGCATCCCTTACAAAAACATAAGAATTTCTAAATCCAGGAACATTATTGCCTTTTATAGCAATAATACTATTTTCATGATCAATAAATAATACCTTCATATTCTGTACAGTTACCCTACTACTACCTAAATGACCAGCCATTTTCTTTCCTTTAAAGACTCTACCAGGATCCTGACATTGACCTGTAGAACCTTGCGACCTATGAGCAATAGAGACACCATGAGACGCTCTAAGTCCACTGAAATTATGCCGCTTTATTACACCAGCAAATCCTTTACCAATCGAATATCCTGTAATATCAAGATATTGACCAACTATAAAATGGCCAACATCTACTTTCTTACCACATCTTATCCCTGAGAGGTTATTTAATCTACTTTCATATAACCTACATCTACTTTTTATTCCTCTTTTCTTCAAATATTCTAACTGAGGCCTTGCAATATTTTTAAAATCTCCAGTACCTAAAATAACTGAATTATACCCACACTTATCCTGCTCTTTTACATCAACAATATAAGTTTCATTGAGATATAATAAAGTTACAGCTACATGACCACTATTATAATATATAGCAGTATGACCAACATTTTTCATTAACAAACCAATTCTTTTCAGTGAACTTATTCTTTTCATTCCCTCTTCCTAAACTTTATAACCTTCTTAATTTTTGAATTAACTTCTACTCCAGGAAGAGGAGAAGGGAAAGATGAACTTCCAAGCATTTGTACTATAGTAGGAGTAGGATTATATAGAACAATCAAACGCTTAGAAGTCCTCCGTTCAAGTTGTTCACGAGATTTTTTATCAACGTGAGGAGATCTATTAACATTAAATTTAAGATTTCTCCTTGGCAAGGCAACCGGACCAGATAATCTTGTGCCAGAATGTTTTAACTTATCCTTAAATTCACGCACAAACTTCCTAACATATTCTTCCAATCTTGAACAATCAAAAGCTTCTATTTTAATGTGTATTTCTTGCTCCATCTTAGTTACCACAAACTTATTCTAAAATTTCGGAAACAACACCAGAACCAACGGTTCTACCACCTTCTCTTATTGCAAAACGCAATCCCTTATCCATTGCTACCGTTGCCTGCAATTCTACTTCTATACTCAAATTATCTCCTGGCATTACCATTTCTTTCCCTTTTAACAACCTTATACTTCCTGTTACATCTGTAGTTCTTATATAAAATTGCGGCTGATAATTTTCAAAAAATGGTGTATGTCTTCCTCCCTCTTCTTTTTTTAATATATATACCTCTGCCTTAAACCTCTTGTGCGGTGTTATTGAATTTGGCTTTGCCAACACTTGACCCCTTTCTACTTCTTCTCTTTTCGTTCCTCTTAGTAACACCCCTACATTTAATCCAGCAGATCCCTTATCTAGACACTTCTTAAACATTTCTACTCCTGTACATATCGTCTTTCGTGTTGCTTTTAAACCTACTATCTCTACCTCTTCGCCCGTTCTTATTTCTCCCCTTTCTATCCTCCCTGTTACTACTGTTCCACGTCCCAGTATTGAAAATACATCCTCAATTGGCATTAAAAATGGTAAATCCACAGGCCTTGGTGGAACTGCCACATATTCATCTAACTTTTCCATTAATTTTTCTATTGACCTCTTTCCATATTCACTATCTTCATTTTCCAGAGCTTTTAATGCAGACCCAATCACCACAGGAACATCGTTACCAGGAAATTCATACTTACTCAGCAATTCTCTGACTTCCATTTCTACCAAACCAATCATATCGTGATCAGCCACATCAGCTTTATTTATATACACAACGATATACTTAACACCAACTTGCTTTGCAAGTAATATGTGTTCTCTTGTTTGTGGCATTGATCCATCAACTCCAGACACTACTAATATAGCCGCATCCATCTGTGCTGCACCTACTATCATATTTTTCACATAATCAGCATGCCCAGGACAGTCAACATGTGCATAGTGTCTCTTATCTGTTTCATACTCAACATGTGCTGTTGCTATCGTTATTCCCCTTTTTCTCTCTTCAGGCGCTTTATCTATTTGATCATATGCTACGAAATTTCCATAATACTTCGTTATCGCAGCTGTTAACGTTGTTTTTCCATGATCCACATGTCCTATTGTTCCCACATTTACATGCGGCTTACCAAATGCCTCTACTATTCGTGCCATAATCTAAATTCTTCTACCTAAAATGTAAATACATCAACAGTAATATATTGATTTTATAAAAATACAACAAAAAAANGAGCGGATAGTGGGATTCGAACCCACTTCACTAGCTTGGAAGGCTAGAGCTCTACCAATTAAGCTATACCCGCACAATGGAGGAGATAGGATTCGAACCTATGTACGCTTTCGCGGACAGATTTACAGTCTGTTACCTTTAACCACTCGGTCACCCCTCCATAAAAACCTGTTAAAAAAGTATTGTCCCAGTATTTCAACCTAATCCTTCATTATATTTAATAATAAATACCTAAAATTAAAAAATCAAGCAGTAAAATCTTTAATAATTTTAATTATGCAGACTTTATTTTATATAATTTAATATTGTTAATAAAGTACCTAAACAAATAATGTGAATCATGAGTACCTGGCGCTTCTTCTGGATGGTATTGCACAGAGAAAACTGGATAATTTTTCATCATTATTCCTTCTATACTGTTATCAAATAGAGAAATGTGAGTAATCTCTACGTTTCTTGGTAAGAAAAACGGATCAACAACAAAGCCATGATTTTGGCTAGTGATCTCAATTTTCCTGCTATTTACATTATAAACTGGATGATTGCTCCCTCGGTGACCAATATTCATCTTAATAGTTTTTGCTCCCAAGGCAATCGCAAGTAATTGATGACCCATACATATTCCAAGAATTGGTATTTTGGACTTTATAATGACATTTATTTCTGGGGTTACGGTCTCTCCTATTTCTTGTGGATCACCAGGACCGTTTGAAAGCACTATGCCATCCGGACACATATTTAATATTCTTTGAGAAAAACCTTTATCTGGCTTAATTAATTTAATTATGCAGCCAAGTTCTATCAAGCGTGAAACTATACTAGATTTCACGCCAAAATCAACTATTATGACTTTATACTTTTCAATATTTTGAGCTCCGGTGTCAGTAACCTGGACAACAGAAGACTTACTAATATCATTGTTTAAACTGACTACATCAATTATTTCCATTCCATTTATAGGTTTATATTCACCCAACTCGTTTGATAGATCTTCTATCACTTGAATAGTGCGATCACTATAGGCACCAGCATTACATCCTGAAGGATAGGTTAATGAACATATTATTCCATTTTGATACCCATGCTTCCTTAAGTGTCTCGTTAAGGCTCTAGTATCAACTCCTGATATTCCAACTACATCATTTCTCTCTAACCAATCATTTAAACTAATATATGAAGAAGGATGGGATGCAGGAGAAAGTTCACGCATAATTACACCGCTTGCAAAAATTTTTTTTCCTTCATTATCTTTGCTGTTTATCCCAATATTACCAATATGAGGGAAAGTAAACATTATAATTTGATCAGCAAAAGAAGGATCAGTTATAGTGTGCTGGTAACCAGTAGCACCAGTAGTAAAACAGATCTCACCTACACACTTGCCCTTTTTGCCTATTGACTTTCCCAAAAAGCATTTACCACTTTGTAAAACTAAAACCGCTTCCTGCACTTAATTCTCTCTAATTGATTCAAGGTAGTATATAAGAGTTTTTAACAATACGATAGGTAAAAAACTCCTTCTAAAATTTTAAACCGTAATTGTAAATGGGCAAAGAATAACATGGGAAACACTTTCAACATATTCTTACATAAAACATGTCTTGACCACTTTCACACTTCATGTTAATTTAAATAAGTTATTTTTTAAGTAGAATGAAGAGCTTGCGATGTACAATAATGAAAATCAATCTAAGAGAATAAATAAAAAGTGGCACATTATAGCAGCTAGTCTATTATTACTCGTAATAACGCTATCATCAATTTTTTTTTTAGCAAAAATGGTTATAGGATTAGCTATAGCTTCAATTATAGCAACAGCAACAAAAATTATCTCTAAAGCAGTATCGAATGTCTTAAAGGATAAACAGGCAAATCAAAACCAAGTAACACAAAAAATTACACAAGATAAAATCACAAATTTAGCTATTGGACTAATGTCTATATTTGCAGGAGGATTATCACTGCTTATTTTAGTACAAACTGGGTTGACTTCAGCATGTGCAGCCATAGCTGCTTTAGCTCTATATGAACCTCTTAAAGGCGAGAAAATAGGCAAAAGCATAGACGAAAAACTAGATAATGCAGTTAATGGTACAACTCATTTTGTTATTAGTAGTGTTGAGAAATTTATTTCACTACAAAGCTGTCAGGTATAGCCTGCTTTGATGTTTGCAGTACATCAATCAAGTAAATTGTATAATTCATTTGTATTTCTCCTACTAATATAAATTGAATATACGTAGGGTACACTTACTCTATAAATTTTTTCACCATGCTTGATTTTAAACCACGGATAAAATCTGCAACCATGCAAGGATTTCTTCCTTCCATTTGCACCACTTTAGGAATTAAAACGCCGCTTTCTAAGCTTATGTGCATATCATCATTAATAATTTCACCTTGTGCTGAAGTTAAAGATAGATTTACTTTAAAATCAGCATCAAGTATTCTGAGACGTTTATTTTCTATTTTGACAAACGCCTTAGGATAAAACGCTTTAACTTTCCTATAGGCAACTTCACAAGCATTACTTGCATATATTCTATAATCTTCCACTTTATCAGCGTAACATACATTATCATCTCTCTGTTCTAAAGGAACCTGTTTTTCAATTTTATTCAATATCTCCATCAGCAAATTACTACCTAATATAGATAATCTATCATACAACGTCTTGTAATTATCATTTTTTCCAATAATAAACTTTTTCTGCTTTAAAATAGGACCAGAATCCAACCCTTCATTCAACTGTATAATGCTAACCCCAGTTTCTTGGTCTCCTGCTAGAATTGCATGTTGTATAGGAGCTGCACCGCGCCATCTAGGCAACAATGAAGGATGAATATTAATACAACCGTATTTGGGAATATACAAAATTTCTTTTGGAAGAATCAATCCATATGAGACAACAACTACAATATCTGGTTTAAAATTTCTAAGCTTTTCTTGCTCCATTAAAGATTTTAGAGACGTAGGAGTACATACCTCTATATCATTTTCTTCAGCGATAGCATGTACAGGAGATTTTGTTAGCCTTTGCCCACGCCCTGATGGTTTTGGAGCCTTAGTATATATTGCTATTACCTCATTTTCTGACTTTAATAACAGGTTTAGTGTGCCAACAGCAAATTCAGGCGACCCCATAAAAACAACTCTCATTCTACTTCGTTTAGGAGATTAAGAATTTTCTACTAACTTGCTGCTGACAGTTTCTACTAATTTTGTGAAATCATCTTTATAATTAACAGCCATTTCAGCAAGAATTTTTCTATTTAAATCAATTCCAGCAAGCATAAGCCCATGTATAAACCTACTATAAGTAAGCCCATGTTCTCTTACTGCTGCATTAATACGTATTATCCACAAACTGCGAAAATCACGCTTGCGATTTTTTCTATCCCTGTAAGAATACAGCAATGCTTTTTCAACCTTTTGCAGAGCAATTCTGTAACAATTTTTTGCACGTCCCCTATATCCCTTTGCTAATTTTAATATTTTTTTATGACGAGCGTGAGTAGTAACTCCACGTTTTACTCTAGCCATTCTATTTTACCTCCATCTTATTAGACACCATAAGGCATATAAAGCTTAACTATACGTGAGTCAGACTTACCAAGAATTATCGTACCGCGCTGATTACGAATGCTAGATTTGCTCCTTTTTACCATACCATGTCTTTTGCCTGACTGAGTAGAAATAACTTTACCTTTAGCTGTAAGATTAAAACGTTTTTTAACAGAAGATTTAGTTTTTAATTTCATTTTCTTCATATAAATTCACAAACATTATCACTGAACTGCTTTTTATGAAAAATAGCTAGCATAGCATAAATAACTTTATTAAAGAATAAAACAGCATTATAACTTATAATGCTATAATATGCAATACACATATTTTTTTCAAACCCGTAGAATTGAACAGCCTTTCCTCTTACGTTTTCATAAATATAACCTCGATAATAAAATAATGCTGCCAAAGATTCCATCTAAAAGCTACAGCACAAGCTAAAATTGTATATTAAAGAAGCTTAGATGCAGCCAAGCCCAGTACGTGTGTTATATTTTTTATCTCTGAGTGGTAACAACACCTGCTTCATTTTACGCTTTCTTCCTTTTTATTGATCAAGCACTCACTATCTATTACAAAGTCAAATTTATCAATGATTATCTACTTCATATAACTACAAAAATAGTGCATCAATTGCATATTTACTATCAATATTTCAGCAATGTCTGTATTGTGCCTTTCCGGCCAGATTCTTATCTGATCCTTTTGCCTCATTCCAGTACTGAGTCACTACATTTGCTATTCTTCTTTCTTCACATGTATAAAATTCCATTCTAACATTCACATACAAAACATAGATATAAGCTAAATTTATTGTGAATTATTGATTTTTTCTTAATCGCAAAGGTACTTATTAATTAAATTTTTACTCTACTATTTAACTTACAGATGCTTTTAACGTAAGTCCACACTTTTTCAGTTAGCTTTTTGGCTATGAACACAAAATTTACATCTCTACACCTATAGCTATTCATCACTACTTTCTTCACTATTTACTTTACCGATCAAATAATCTCTTAAGTCAGTAAATTCTTATAATAAAATTATTCAAACTACGATTGACTTTTATACCATTATTAAATTCTTTTTGTACTCTTTCTATTATATACTTTTTATCATACAGCATGTGCTTTATCTTCCTTATAATCCTTCTATACATTTATAATCATGGTCTCCTTCTTTTATGTTTTACAGGTTTCATTTGACAGAATTGACTCTCCCAGAATCTTAAAACACGTTCTTTCAAGTATAGCTTTTCAGCAACTTTTCCAATAGCGTAGAGTAAATTTTCCCTACCCACTAATTAATTTTTTATTACTTTTAAGAATTTTAAAAAGACTGAATTTTTGCTTAAATTATCACTTGTTTGATGTTTTCGATATATTTCCTGGTCTTTCCTTCTTTTTTTAACCAAGAATATTTCATAAGCTTACCTTTACTTCATCCAATATATTCCCTATTATTACAGCAGAGTTTTTTTCAACAATTAGATTTCTTGATTTATACCTTCACTATTATTGTTTTAGTTACTGTTACATCTCTCACCGTAACGTAATTTACAATTTATATAAAATACAATGATCGACTCGAGATTCAGCTACTTTATTTTCATAATACATCTCTTCTATAATAGAATTAAAAATATTAACTGGCAACTGCCAACGTTTTAAATATTATAAANAACGCTATTTAATGATCTGTAAGAAGTGCTTAAAATTGATGCTATGGCTCTTCTACCTCCATAGTAAACATAAACCTGTTGAAATAATAGACAACGATATACTAATGTTCCCTCGTTTTACAATTTTTCCTCCAACAATAAAACAAGCACATATACTCTGCAAAAAAAACAAACATCAACACTCAAAACATATGATATAAACTTTTAAATAACTGTATAGTAAAACAATAATTGAAACACCTTGTAACAGAGTAGAAGCAGAAATGACATATCTTCTATTTTCAAGTAAATTCGAGATTCAATTTGTAATTAAAACACCAATTACAAGACTAAACTATACAATATTGCAGCTTGCTATACTGACTTTATTGTATTAAATACTAAGTTGCTCAATAAGCTTAAAGCCCATCAAGGTATTAAGCACTAGAAATATTCTAGAAGTAATAGTATCCATCTACTATTAAGGTTATATCTAAGAGATATCTTCTTGGTTTCAGTACCACAAGCACAGAGCATATTACCATTTTTATGAAGCTCTTTATTACATGTTTTTTAAAAGCCGCTTTCCGAAAGTGTGTTTAGATAAAAAACATAAATACAAACACAAATACTAAAATAGCACTATGCATAAATCTGGCTTTCTAATATATACCTTAGCAAGAAAGCTAGAGAACAATACTTGAACTATCAGTGCAGGAAAGCTTAAAATTGTCTGCATTAGTGAAAACATCAGTTCAAATCGAACAAGGAAAAATAAGTGCTGCTTACATAAGTAGCCACAATAAAACCAAACGATGTTCCAATTGCAGTTACTACTTGAGATAAAATTTAATGAGAAATATTTTCACTATTAATAGGAATAAAAACCTAAGAACCATAATTAATAATAAGAAAAAAGTAATNTTTTTTCACTAAGAAAATATTAAATATCGCTCTACTGAAAAAACTGTAAGATGGCAAAAATTCAAGTATATGCTGAATTAGCCAGTGCAATTTGCACGATTATAGGACTAAGTTCTTTTTCAAAATTCACACTTACATAAAGTGTAGATTATCTGCATGTTATTGATTACAACAACTGGGTTATTAATCAGCCAAATAGACTCAGATTTAACTCTACTTTCCATAAAACTTGTTTTTATAAGTAGCTCATTGATAACTCGATACCAACTCTTTTTCAAAACTATATGTAACCATGTTTCATGGTGATAGATATAAGTGTTAAAGACAAGAACTCTTAACCTTTTAGATTTATTATATTAAACAGTTTTCATCTTAGTAATATAGCACAACAAAATGAGTCTTAATTCAAAAATTGAGCAATACATTTGCAAGGGTAAATAATAACATTGATTCTGTAAGGTTAGTTATACTGAATTTACGAGGAAATAAAAAACTAGTTAAAGAAAAATTTTAGCGCCATATATTAATGGTAAAAAGAACTGTCGGTTTAATTCAAGTTTAATACTCAAGTTATATAATAGTTGCAATAATATTACAGAAACAGCGCTATTGAGTAATATAATTAACTGCAAAGAAAAAGAAGCCGCACGTGTGCTACTAATCAAATATTTATTAAAAAAGATAGCTAATGTTAATATAAAAGATAGCTATAGTGAAAACCCATAGTATTATTTATATCAAAAAAGGTAAGAATAAAGAAGTAGCAAAGTTATTATTAGACACAGGAGCAGACAAAATTCAATAGATATGATAACGCTCATGATTCAAAAACTTTACTATTTATAGTATGCTGTTATTCTGGTGAAAGTCTTAATATAGAACCATCAATACCTTTTTACATCAGCTTATCCATCAAACGTTTATGATATTAGATAAAGAGCAAACTTCAAAGAACAACTTCCCGATTTGATAAAGCTCCTTATAGAACAATGAGACTAACATTTATGCTAATAATAACCAAAATGATATCCTTGAAGATCTTATTGCCAAGAGTTGTATAATCATCACACGTAAACGATAAGAAATTTGTTACCTCTGTACAAAAATTTTAAAAAAAAAATAAAAACATCAAGAAAGTAACATAGAAAGTTATTTAAGGTAGCAGAGTAAAAAAGACTTTAGATCATTTGTTGATATTATAATGAAAATAGTTCAATCAGTATAAGAAGCATTCAAGTTTGCAATAAAAGTAGTAATTCAAATACTTGGAATACAAAGTATAAAATTTGCCACTAAAAGTGCTCTTAAGAAATAGGATAGCTTGTTACCGAGGTGTTAATTGTCTTGGAAGTTGTTCACAAATTAGTAAAATTGAAGAAAATTACTTTTTTACCATAACCTTAGTTACAGCAAGATATATAAAATTTTTACTAGATATTGCAAATAAATCTTATTCTTTGATAGCCTTCTGTTCTTGTTGATCCAAGCAAGAAGCACTTTTTGCAACCCGCTTTCTTAGCCGTATTTTTAAATCCTTACTTTCTTGTTGATAGCAACCTAGTTAGGGTATCTCTATATATCTAAAGTCTACTATGCCTTTTTCCTTACCTTTTACTTTTCTATCCTCACCGTAGTTTTTAACTCCCCTTTTCCTACTGTTTTAACAGATTGACTTTAACTTATACAAGGCTTAGCTGTTTATTTCTTCTTATCTCTCTCTTAAATATGTTCAAGAATTCATAATTCAATTTCTTAAGGATTCACCGCTTTTCACAACAGAAAATTGAATGATAAGTACCTACATTGACATCCTCTACATAATATCTGCAAAATCGCATTTAATATTTATCTTCCGTTGTATTTTAATGATCTCCTTACTTCTAGATATCTTTCCTCATTTCTCACTCACTACTTTATCGCCATATACTACTACCCATATCCCTTAATTTGTCGATAATTTCCAATGGCTATATCAGCATTAGAGAAGATACAAAAAATATCAGCAATAGGTTCTTCTGAGAAAATGAATAAAATTAATAAACAAAATAATGAATGACAAACTAAAAACATAATTAGGTTAACCAAATACACTGAAACACATTTAGTAGTTTTTGCACACAGTTTGCTTTAATATTCATGTTCCATCTTCTATATCGCTGTTTCATCCACTTATTAATAGTTAAACAGCAATAAAACTGTCTGTGTTACTA
>NZ_JABUMP010000001.1:604367-650286 GCF_029169405.1 Wolbachia endosymbiont of Onchocerca gibsoni
ACTATAACCTTAGTTATAGCAAGATATGTAAAATTTTCAGTGGATGTTATAAACAAATCTTATTTCTTTGATAGCCTTCTGTTCCTGTTAATCCAAGCGCAGAAGCCTTTTTCACAACCCGCCTTCTTAAATGAATTTTTAAATCCTTACTTTCTTGCTGATAGCAATTTAGGTAGTATATCTCCATGTATCTAAAACCTACTATGCCTTTTTTCTTACCTTTTACTTTTTTACTCCCATCATAGCCTTTAGCTCCTCTTTCTCTGCTATTTTAACAGATTGACTTTCAACTTATACAAGGCTTGGCTATTTATTTCTTCCTATTTTTTTTCTTAACTATGTTTAAAAACTCATAATTCAATTTCTCAAGGATTCACCGCTTTTCACAACAGAAAATTGAATGATAAGTACCTACATTGACATCCTCTACATAATATCTGCAAAATCGCATTTAATATTTATCTTCCGTTGTATTTTAATGATCTCCTTACTTCTAGATATCTTTCCTCATTTCTCACTCACTACTTTATCGCCATATACTACTACCCATATCCCTTAATTTGTCGATAATTTCCAATGGCTATATCAGCATTAGAGAAGATACAAAAAATATCAGCAATAGGTTCTTCTGAGAAAATGAATAAAATTAATAAACAAAATAATGAATGACAAACTAAAAACATAATTAGGTTAACCAAATACACTGAAACACATTTAGTAGTTTTTGCACACAGTTTGCTTTAATATTCATGTTCCATCTTCTATATCGCTGTTTCATCCACTTATTAATAGTTAAACAGCAATAAAACTGTCTGTGTTACTATCTGGATTAATTTACTTCTAAGTCAACTAGCTAATACTAAATACAAACAAAATAAGCACTTCCAACAATCAAAAAATAACTAGCACAAGATATTAGGAAAAGTTTTCTTTTTCTTTAACAAAATTACTCTAGATTCTCAACAAAATAAGCTGTTTTGTCTTTTTTTTCCTTATACTCTTCTGCAGTGCTCAAAGGTTCCTTTTTAGCTGTAATATTTGGCCATTTCTGTGAATATTCTACATTGATATTGTAAAACAACTTGAAATTTCTTTGTTCTCTGCTCAGCAACTCTTCATCTAATTCTAAAATGTCTTTTATGGAATCATCAGTTACAATTGCATCTACTGGACATTCAGGTATACACACTCCACAATCAATACACTCATCTGGATTAATTACAAGCATGTTTTTACCCTCATAAAAGCAGTCAACAGGACAAACCTCTACACAATCTGTATATTTACATTTTATGCATTTATCCGTAATAAAATGTGTCATATAAGTAGCGTATATTTATACATTTTGGGTACACTAAACTGATAAGAAATTCAAATCTTTTCATTATAGATTAAATGTTAATAAATATTATTAGGTTACTTCCAAGTAAGTGGAAGAAAATTCCTTCATGAGAATAAATAAATTGAGTAATAGAGAATTAGAGATATAGTTAAGCTTGACTAGAAGCCTTTAGGGTCAATAAAATTTTTCGTGCAGAAGAAAGCATGTAAGTCATTAGGCAAAGAACTAAAATACCTGAATGGGTTTTCATTAACAACAAAAAGATATGCAGTGTTCAAAATACGTGAAAGAAATCAATAATGTAGAGAAAATTAGAGATAAAGTCATGCCTACATGCAATCCATGTGTGTCCTAACTTTTTAAGAAGTATACGAGATTATCTACTTATAATAACTATACCTGGCGATATGTCATCGTTAATTCATTAGATTATTGTAATAATTAATGAGCGTAATTCTTCAGCAAATAGGAAAAATCTTGCCAATAAGCTAGCACATAACTTAAGCAAAGCTGGTTATGGTAGTTTCCGAACTTGCAAAAGAAATAAGCATTGCAGCAAACAATGTAATATATAGAAATTATCTAACCATTGCTATAAAAAAANGGATTGATGTAGTTCGCATAAGGGAAAATTTCAATCTATACAGAAAAATTACTGAGCTTCCGTTTGCTACTAAGTCAGAACCTCAGTATTTTCCTCAAAGGAATCAAATTATATCTAGTCTTTTGCTGAGTTTTATAGTAATTTAAGCACTAAAAATCCTGATTTTCTAACAACAGCAAATTTTCCTTTAGACCAGGAAATAAAAGCATTTAAGGTTTTTAGATTTTCTCCAAACTCCCACTGCAGTGGAAGCAATTGTCTGATCAAAAGCAATGCTAAACTTATTAAATCCGCTAATGACATAATAAAGAATATTAAGTTCAGTTTACCTACTCAGCAAAAAAGCCTATTTGATGTTGAGTGCTGTACTATTAACTAAAAGCACAAAAAAATTATAGCAAACAAAGTCAGTCATATCAACTCTATACCTCTTGATAAGATGATAATCCTACATTGATAAAGCGTGTTGTCCATAAACCTAGTTTTAATTGTTCTTTTGAAACCGGAGTTGAAAAGTAAAATAGAGCGATTATTAAGAAATAAAGCATTAACAATTTTTTAAATTATTTTTAGCTACAACATTTTACTTTCTCCCATGCAGTGAGCTAAGTCAAGAAAGGTGAACCTATCTCTTGCTGTAAACGTAAGACTAACCACTTTGCAATATTGCTCTTTATTTCAACCGAGGTGTTCTGGTAAGTGTGGAATTGACAAATCTTCAAACATTTTCTGTAGACGTTTTGTAGGTAATAGGTTTTGCTTAATTAAGCTGGAAATATCATTCTATTCTTTATGAATAATCTCTTCAATTTTTTGCTGTAGAATTTGCTTCTGCTTTAGGATTTCTATAAATTTGGTATTACCAAAGCACTCTGTTAAGCCCTCTATCATCTAAGCAGCATGACACTGANTCTCTTCCTGGATTTTAGTGCTTGAAGTTAGAATGACGCTGAAGTAGTTTATCGTTTTGATGATGGGATTTTGTATTGATAATATCTTTTCCTGTAAATTAGCCACAGTGATCATTGTAAGAGCAATTTTTTCTCCATGTAATGAGGAAGAATAATCTTTTGTTACCATCTCCATTGTGTAAGCTATCACATGCTCTCCTTGACTTACAGAATAGCTGCCTTTTGATATTACCATCCCAAGTTCTAAAATCAGTAGAGCTTCCATAAGTAATAAAACTACCTTTTTGCTTTTTTCTGCAAGTGCCAAATACTCTCTGAGTAAAATTTTCTTCAGATCACGAACAAGTGTAAAAGGTAATTCATCATATTCCGTACCAAGTAGTAGATGAGATAATAGCCAATCAGCTTACACTGTTGAACGGCAGATGAAATCCACTCAATGTTAGGCGCAATGGTGCATTGGCAATTATATTGCCCTTGGAAAGGGTACTACTAAGATTTTTTATATCCATCTACTAAGATAGAAGCGTTTGCAGAAGTATACCCATTCATAGAAGCAGCTGTTGGAAAGGACATGTAGTTTTTACCTTCGAGATAGCTTGCGTACTTACAGATATCGTTAACAGTACCACTACCAAGTGAAACTATTAAATCACTATCCTTTGCCCTACTTCTAACTAGATTAACGGTTTCAAGAGAAGCAACTCTGTTTAGCATCGTTTTCTTAGTTGGTATTATTCCAGTGCTTGATACTGGAACCCATACTCTTTTTTTCTGGATCTTAGTGTCGGAGCACTGAGATGACAAAATTTTAGAAGCATTCAAGACAACATAAGGTCTTGCAAGAGAGCTAATGATATTACTAGAAATAATAAAGTGAGAAATTTTATTAAATATGTTTTTTGCTCAAAAACTACCGTATTTTCATCTGCAACCAGCAAAATATTATTCCCATATTTAGTACATATTTCATATATACTATCAACAAGATGATGATCTACTATTACTTCTCTTATAAGAGTTTGCTTAGCTTGGTGTAATATTTGTTTTAAATAATGCATAGTATGTTTATACTATAGTAGTATCAGTATTTCAAGATTGACATGAAGATTGATCCTGTAGAGCTAACTAAGAAGTTGATTTCTTTTAAGAGCATAACACCAAAAGATGATGGAGCAATAGAACATATAGCAACAATTCTTAAGAAAAGTGGCTTTAAGTGTAAGATTTTAGAGTTTGGTGATAGCGAAGCTAAAGTTAAAAATCTCTATGCAAAATATATAAATGGAGTGCCAAATTTATGTTTTGCTGGACATGTTGATGTTGTACCACCAGGTCAATTAAAAGACTGGACATCTGATCCATTTAATCCAAAAGTTAGAGACGGAATATTGTATGGAAGAGGAGCAGCTGATATGAAAAGTGGAGTAGCTGCATTTATTGCTGCTATGGTAAACTTTGTTGCAGGAAAATCTCAGTTTAACGGTTCGATAAGTGCATTGATTACCAGTGCTGAAGAAAGCATGGAAGAATATGGAACAAAAGCAATTTTAGAGTGGATGGAAAGTAAACAAAAAAAGATGGACTATTGTGTAATTGCTGAACCAACCAGCAATGAAAAACTAGGCGACACTATAAAAATAGGCAGAAGAGGATCTGCAACATTCAAATTAACTTGCCATGGAAAACAAGGACATGTTGCCTACCCAGATTTAGCTGATAATCCAATATATAAGATGATATCAATATTGAGTAAGATAATAAATACTACTCTTGATAATGGTAATAAATATTTTCAGCCTTCAAATTGTGAGGTTACTACTATTGATGTTGGAAATAATACTGACAACCTAATACCAGATTTAATAGTTGCAAATTTCAACATTCGGTATAATGATATACAAACGCCTGATACTTTATTCAAGTTAGTCAATGAGATATGCTCCAGCGTAACTAACAATTATAAGCTTTCTATTCACAACAATAGAGGCGCCTTTCTTTCTATTCCCGATAAGAATACTGATATTATGCTTGATGCAATAAATAAAGTTACTAATATTGATGCTGTAATGAGTACGAGTGGTGGCACGTCTGATGCTGCATTTATCAAAAATGTTTGTCCAGTGGTTGAATTTGGTATGGTCAACAAAACCACACACCAAGTAAATGAATGCGTGTTAGTAGACGATATACATAAATTAACAACTATATATAAGGAATTTATAAAAAATTATTTTTACCCCACTAACAAGATAGTAAATCAGATTAATGTAATTAGCAATATGCCTGATGGTCCATTGCTAGCTTAAGGCGTATTTCAGGCTAGTAGAAAGTTAACTGGAAAAATTCTTGAAGAAAAAAGAAAACTTGCATGTAAATTCATTATATTGTAAAATTATAATTGTTTTAAAATGAAGAGGTTAGTTATGAATCTTGTGACAAAGCCTGCTATTGATTTCACTGCTCCTGCTGTTCTTTCTGATGGGGAAATAGTTGATGACTTCTGTTTAAGCAAACAGATAAAAGATAAATATGCTGTCCTTTTTTTCTATCCACTAGATTTTACTTTTGTCTGTCCAACTGAATTGATATCGTTTAGTAATAAAATAGAAGATTTTTCAAAACGTGGCGTTGAAGTCATAGGAGTAAGTGTAGATTCAAAATTCTCACATTATAAGTGGCGAGAGACTCCAGTCAATGATGGAGGTATTGGAGAGGTTAGCTATACTTTGGTGTCTGACATCAAAAAGTCTATATCAAAAGACTATGAAGTATTGTATGATAACTCAATTGCACTAAGAGCTACTTTTGTTATTGATGATGAGTTTATCATACGTCATCAGTCAATAAATGATTTACCTCTAGGACGCAATATTGATGAGTTTATTAGAATTGTTGATGCGATTAAGCATAACAAAGAGTATGGTGAAGTATGTCCAGCAGGATGGAAAAAAGGTAAACCAGCAATACAAGCAAGCAACGAAGGGATAGCTGATTACTTAAATTCATATAGTGAAGAATTGTAGATGGAGCTATTTAGTACAAAAGTTCTTATTATTGGTTCTGGGGTAGCTGGTTACGCTGCTGCTATATATGCAGCGCGTGCAAATTTAGAGCCAATTGTAGTAACTGGAATGCAACCTGGTGGTCAACTTATGATTACTACAGATGTTGAAAATTATCCTGGTTTCATTTCAATACAAGGCTCAGAGCTCATGGAGCAAAAGAGGTTGCATGCAAAGAAATTTGGTGCAAAAATAGTAGACGATGAAATAAGAAGTATTGAACACCTTGAAGGTTCTAATGAATATAGGTTCAAGTCTTTTGGTAAGACTAATAATTACTACTCAGATGCAATTATAATTGCATCTGGTGCGCAAGCGAAATGGCTTGGTCTCAAGAGTGAAAAAGAATTTCAAGGTTATGGAGTTTCAGCTTGTGCAACTTGTGACGGTGCATTTTTTAAAAATAAAGTCGTAGCTGTAGTCGGTGGTGGAAATACCTCTGCCGAAGAGGCAATGTTTTTAACTCGATTTGCTAAAGAAGTCATACTGATACACAGGCGCAATAAATTAAGAGCAGAAAAGATAATGCAAGATAGGCTCTTTAAAAAAGATAAGATAAAAGTAATATGGAATCATACTGTAGAGCAAATTCTTGGAGAAGAAAATCCGAAAAAAGTTACTGGTATTATAATTAAATCAACAGAGACTAATAAAATCGAAAAAATGAAAGTGGATGGAGTATTTATTGCAATTGGGCATACACCAAATACAGGTATTTTAAAAGGATTTGTTGAAATGGATCAGCAGGGTTACGTAGTTACAAGGCCTGGTACAACTCTAACCAGTAGGACAGGAGTGTTTGCTGCAGGCGATGTTCAAGATAAGGTGTACCGTCAGGCAGTAGTTGCAGCGGGCACAGGGTGCATGGCTGCGCTTGATGCAGAAAAATTTCTAGGGTGTACAAACGTAAAGAGTTAAAAAACAGAAAACATACGAAGTACCTCTTCGATAAAAGAAGAGAGAGAGTTTTATTATTATTTTCTTTTTTTGTTGTACCAATAATGGTAAGTTATTAAGAAGGTTTTTAACATGCTTAATATAGAGAATATCTTTTTTAATCAGTAGGCAGAAAACCATATAGAAAGAGCAAGGTAAATGTTGCTGAGATAGTAAACAATAAGCAAACATGTTTAATTAAAAAACTTCAAAAACCACTTAATATGCCAATAAAAAAGCTATTTTAGGCTATTGATGATGAAGACCTCGGAAGGTTTAAAACAACCTCTGAAAGAAGGTACGGATGTTGGTACGTTTGACTAGAAAGGTAAAGGTATGACCCTTTTTGATGTATCTATTTCTAACACCGATTACTGTCAGTAGTAATTGATAAATTACATTAGGAAAAAAGGATATCCAATATTAATACTCAGGATAAGCAAGTTACACATGAGAAGAGCAATTACAGTATACTAATGCTTTTCGCAGTGCTGCATTTTTAGGACTTAGACACAAATAGCTAGTATGCAGTTTTTATGTATTGTCTGCCAAATTAGAGCTAGAGATAGTGGAAAAATTACTTGTATATCTTAAATATTAAAACCGATATTAGAAATTGTAAGAATAAAAGCCCTAAGGTCATGCTGTAAGAGAGTTTGAGTATATAATATAATTAAAATCTTAAAAAGCATAAGAAGGAAAATTTATTGAGCAGAAGTTTATTAAGAATAATCTTAGTCGACACTGAGCTTTAATGAGTCAAGGCGTACTAAATCTAGCGCACAAGATTTGTGGAACAAATATCTGGCTAGCAAGGGTTTACTGAGCAAACATTTAACTCTAACTGCTCTCTGGAAAAGAGGTGCAAACAAAAGAAGCACAAGCTATTCCGACCTTATTAGAAGAAAAAATAGAAAATAANAAAAGAAGCATTAACTAAACTTTTAAAAACATAAAATCTAGATTATCAAATAAAATCAACGCCTAAAATAGAGCAATAGAACATACGATTAAGATAAATTAGTTAAACTTGCTATTAAGGAGCAATTAACTTCTTCTATAGTAAAGAGGTTTAAGTAATATGAAAAAATTGGTGAAAGATAGCTGTTTCATAAATTACGCAGTTATTGCTGTTATGTTGAGGAACATTAATGATCTGATTAAGCACTACTAAAAACACTTAAATAAAAAATTTCCTAGAAAGACAAATAATGAACTATTTGTATAGAACCTTTTAGATGAATTTAAAGGAGAAAGATATTTAACTTACGAGGGAAAAAGTCAGAAATATATAAAACAAGAAAAATTAAATCAGTAAACAATGATCAATGCCCCCTGATCAGTGAAGTTCAACTCGTTGATGAAAAACACTCAACTTTAAGCTCAAAACCAAGATTAAAAAAATAAGATCTTCAGAGACAGAGCTCCAGTGTAAGATACTTCACTTTTACATTTTTTGTATTGTTTGAAGGTGTATATTTAATAATGAATAATTATATCTAGAGAAAGCGATAAGCACTTTTCTTGCTATATTTGCATTGGGCATTTTAGAAACAGGATGCTTTTTTTGTATAAAAAAATGAACAAAGAAGTAGAACTTAATGGTACCACCGTACTCTCTTAGAGTTACAAAGGTTTCTATTTCTTTTTAAAACTCCATTAAGCATCTTTATTAATATTGAAAACATCTTAATAATTCAAATAAGTGTAGATTTAAGCAGTCTCAAGACCTTGAATGGCTAAGCAGGTCGCTGTATTGAGCTTAATACATCCGGGGATAAGATTTCTGACAAATTTAACATTTTCCTTACTTTTTGTAGACGATTAACAACATAAGTTCTTTTCAATTTTCCTCTTAGTTCTATAAAGAGATATCATACTTCATTATTAATGCTAAGATAAAGAAAAGCTTTTACGTACTCTTGCACGCACTTTTTTACTATTGAGAAAAAACACACCTGCCTTCGCTTTGTCCCCATTACTATGACTGTTAAACTTCCATATTTAATATTACTAACCTTAAATACTTCTCACCGATCCTTAACCCTGTGCCATATAAGTAGAATAATAATTGCAATTCCTCTTTTTATCACCTAAGTCAGACAGTTTCATTCTTTCATTAAAGTTTTTACATCAGATATTGATTAATGCTCTTGGTAAAGTTCTTCTCTGAATTAGCCTAGATAAGGAGAATACAGCCTCATTGTTTATTTCACAATTGCTTTTTATATACCTGAAAAAATTTCTAATTACTGACAGCACGAGTATTCGATCCTATATTTACACCTCTTGTATAACAAAAGGTAAGCCAGCTTCTAAGCTCGGGCATGCTCAATCTTTCCAAAGAGAAAATATCTACTTCTTGTACAATGTGAGTACTGAGAAAACTTATCATGTCTTTTAGGTCTCTCATATATCATTTTACAAAGTGTTGAGCAAACAAGACTTATACCTCACTATTCATATCAATTTTCAATAATTGAACCTAAGTTCAATAGTCACTTTTTAAAGAATGCATCAGTGCATGCATCACGGAAGGCTTCATTTATATCAGGATGAGAGTGACAAATTCTATATATATCCTCTGCTGCTGCACCATATGCCATTGCAACTGCTGCTTCATTAATTAGCGTATCAGCATATGCCCCTATGATATGCACACCTAGTATCGTATCTGTCTTGCTACAAGTTAGTACTTTTACAAATCCTTCAGCATCATCAATAATTTTTGCCCTACCATTTGCAGCAAACTGACATTTACCAACTTTATACTTCCAACCAGCATTTCTGAGTTCCTCTTCGGTTTTGCCGATTGAAGAAACTGCAGGATGGGTATAAATAACAAATGGTATAATTTCATAATTAATATGAGGTGACTGCCCTGCTATTATTTCTGCAACTGCCACTCCTTCTTCTTCCGCCTTATGAGCAAGCATTGCCCCACCGATTGAATCACCAATAGCAAATATTCTTTTTATATTGGTCTCATACTTATTGTCAACTTGAATAAAGCCATGGCTATCTCTTTCTATTTTGCCATCAATGTTAAGACCATCAGTATATGGTTTACGACCTACTGCAATGAGCACTTTATCTGCCTCTATAGTATTTACTTGGTTGCCTTGAACAGAGCAAACTTTTACACTTAAAAAATCACTATTTTGTTTTATTTCCTCAATTTTAGTGCTAAGTAAAAGTTTTATTCCTTGTTTTTGCAAACTGGAAAATAAAGACTTACTCAATTCTACATCCATTGCTGTAGCGATTCTATCGAGAAACTCTACTACAGTAACTTCAGACCCTAACCTTTTCCATATAGAAGACATTTCAAGTCCTATTGCTCCAGCTCCAATTACAACAAGTCTTCTTGGCACTTCAGTTAGAGATAATGCGCCAGTAGATGAAATAATGTTTTTCTCATCAATATTAACTCTTGGTAAGGAGCTGACATCAGAACCGGTTGCGATTACTATATTTTTTGTTTTCAGCGTCTTACCTTCAACCGAAACTTCAAGGTTACCTTGATCAAAAGAAGTAATTTTCCCAAGTCCAGTGATCCTAGTAATCTTATAAAGGTCAAAGAGATACTCTATTCCTTGTCCCAATTCTTTAACTTTGGTGTCCTTATATTCTAGCATTTCTTTTAGATTAAAACTTGTATCCTTAACTTTTATACCAAGTTTTGATAAATCATTTTTCGTGTGGATATATTGATAAGAAGAATGAAGTAACGCTTTAGAAGGTATACACCCAACTCGTAAACATGTCCCACCAAGAATGCTATTTTTATCTATGCAAGTAACCTTCATCCCAAGCTTTGCAGCTACAATAGCACATTTATAACCACCTGAACCACCGCCTATAATAATCAGATCATGATCAGTCATAAAAAATAAACCTATTTTCTAAATAAAAAGCACCATTCCCTTCAGTCGTTATATATATCTTATCACGAATAAACACTGGAGTGTGAAACACATTACCTGATATTTTGATTGCTTTCCATGCATTTTCAGATTCAGAAAAAGCAAACATTAAGCCTTTATTGCTTGTTATCCATAGCGTATTGGCATGCATAATTAAAGTAAACAACTGCGTATTTTCTATTGAATCAGACGTCCAGATTGTTTTTCCATTTCGTACATCAATGCTAATTATTTTATTATCTCTAGTAATTAAAAAAATTCTACCACCGGCTCTTTGCTCTTTTGTAAGAATAGAAGAGTTATAATATGGCACAATGTTTGATACACTTTTTGTTTGCAGTGGTTTTGACCATAGAATGTTCCCTGATTTTACGTCGATACCATAAACATAAGAACTGTTTGTAACAACTAAAATATTACCGAGTACTCTTGGTGTAGTAGTTATATCTGTAATCTGTGTATCTAAAAGGCTTATAGCCAATTTTTGACTCCACAATTTTTCACCACCTTCATCAAAAGCTATTAGTTCACCATTTGAAAATGGTGCTATTATTTTATTATCAGAAACTGCAGGTGATATGGAATATAAACCTCGGACTTCACTAACTCCATTTTGGTGAGCCCAAATTGGGCTACCGTCTTTTATATTAAGTGCATATAGAAAATTATCAATAGTTAATACTACCAATTTATTATGTATTACTACTGCTTTTCCTCTTGCTGGAGCTCTCAGTTCCTTTTCCCATTGAATCTCACCAGTTTTTACATCTATCGCATATAGAACATTATTTGCTATAAAAAAAACATTTCCTTCATGATGCGATAGACTCATATTACCAATTTTTTTTTTGTGTGAAAGGTGCAATTTCCAATTCATAACCTTTAAATTATCAACATCAACGGAATATAAGGTACCGTGCTTGTCTACCAAAATAACACTATTTTCTACAAGAACTGGAGCCACATATCCTTGAGATAATTTTTTATCCACTATCTTTATCCGCTCACTTGCTATTGTGCAACTACTACACAACAACACTATCATAACAACCATTACTTTCATTGCTTGTTAAGTACAAGACTTATTAATAATATACATATCAGAAATCTCAACCACAATGAAAATATTTTTATTGTATGTTATAGGCATTCATTTGTAAAAGAAATATTATATTGTTATGTAAAAACACTTCTAACATGCCAGAATAACAACTGATTAAAAGTCATTGATAAACTCAGTCACTTTAACTTACGTTATTTTCAAAAAAGCTAAAAAATAAAAATAATGTTTCACTTTAGTGGTAAAAATATCCATTAGATCTCTTGCAACTAACCTTTGATTTAAGTATCAAAAAGTTTACTAAGTGAAAAAAGATAAAAGTAAAAAACCTCCGCGGTAAATAATTATTTACCTTCTAACCCTAAACTACATCTTATACCATCTTTCATAGCGCGTTTCAGTTTAAAAACCTTAGAAGCCTATAGATAAAATTAGTAAAGACATGAAGTAAACATAGTGCAAAAAACTATACATAAAACATTAACTATGTAATACTTGCATCATACAACCTGCATATAGATTACTAAATAGTTTTCTTATTATAATAAGAAAACTAACAAGATTTATTAAGTAATTTTCAGTATCATCTTTCGGTTACTTGTTTATTGCACTGATTAGTCAGATAATAACTATGTAAAAAGACTGATACCACGTATAATCTATAAATGATTTTTGAGGTGGTATGAAATTAGGTGTTAACATTGACCATATTGTAACTCTTCGCAATGCACGGGGAACTTCTTACCCAAATCTATTAAAAGCAGAAAAAATAGTTATTGACGCTGGAGCAGATTTTATCACCGTTCACTTACGGGAAGACAGAAGACAATTAAGGATAGAGATGTGTTTAATCTAAAAAAACATCGAAACTGAGCTAAATCTTAAAATTGCAGCCACAGAAGAAATGCATAGCACTGGCATAAAGGTTTCACTGTTTATTAACCCAAGCATCAATCAACTAAAATACCTTAAGAAACTAGAAAAAAAGCCTGACATAATAGAAATTCACACGGGAGATTACTGCGATAGTCCATCAGAGGAAAAATTAAAACTAATTACTAATGCTGCAGAGTATATAAATAAGCTAAAAATAGAGTGCCACGCAGGACATAGCATAACCTGTACACACGCTAAAAAAATAAAAGAGGTACCTTATCATATCTTAGCTCTTAATGTAGGTCACTTTTTAATCAGCAAAGCTATATTTTACAGCTTACACAGCACAGCAAAAACAATGAAAATGATAATATCCTAACTAACTACTTCTTCCTCCTCTTTATTTAAAAGACCCAAAAGATTTTGGCTTGCTTTAAATCTTACTCTTATCTTTTCAGGAACAGTCATAATCTTACCATTTTGAGGATTACGACACTGTTTCTTCCGACTTACAGCAGTAGACAATGTACCTAATCTATGCAGACGTACTTTACCTATCCTCTTCAAATCACCTTTTATTCTTTTTATCCACGCATCATGAATTTTGCCCAAATTTAACATTGTTATGTCTATACCCTGATTAGACAAATCTTCGTGCATTTGTTTTACTATACTTTCTTTACTCATAAATTACCTTAATATTGAAAAAATTACACAAACAGCATATTCAGTTCACACCGATAGTCAACTAAATTTACCGCGAAAATTAGGATATACCATAACTATACCCTTTAAACATTCATATCACGCCTACAAAAAACATCACTAAAAAATAACTATCTCTTAGAAAATTGACATTTTTTACGAGCTTTATGCTGACCATACTTCTTACGTTCAACAACACGTGAATCTCGCGTCAGGAATCCCTTATTGCGTAGCACAGAATGCAAGCCTTGACTTATCTTACTTAAAGCTCTACTTATCCCATGGGCTAAAGCACCAGCTTGACTAGATAACCCTCCACCTCTTACAGTTGCAAACACATCATATTTATCTAGCATAGACGTTATAATAAGTGGCATCCTTACCATTTGACATACTGATTCTCTTTTAAAGTAAGAGAATAGCTTATCTTGCTGATTAATACTAAACTTTCCATTGCCTGGCTTTATCCATACTCTTGCTACAGATTCCTTTCTCCGACCCGTAGCATATAAACGACCTAATAAATCAACTACCGGCTTAGTTACTACTTCTGATTGATTTATTATATGATTTTCCATCTTTACTCCATTATTTTTTATTTTTTCGATTCAAAGAAGCAAAATCTATTTCCTTAGGTTGCTGTCCTTGATGCTTATGTTTTGAACCAGAGTAAACGTATAAATTTCGAAAACGTTTACGTGCCATAGGACCATCATCAAGCATCCTTTTTACTGCCATTTTTATTACACGCTCAGGAAATTTACTATTCAGGATATTATCTGGAGTAGTTTTTTTTAAACCACCGGGATAACCTGTATATTTATAGTAAATTTTTTCTTTAAGTTTCTTTCCAGTAAAATGCACCTTTTCTGCGTTAATAATAATTACATTATCACCACAATCCATATGAGGTGTATACTCAGGTTTATGCTTTCCACGCAATAAAGTTGCCACAAATGCTGAAAGCCTTCCTACCGTTAACCCATCCGCATCTATGATGAACCATCTTTTATTGATTTGTTTTTCTTTCAAGAAAAAAGTCTTCATAATTTTAACTACACAATAGTAGGTCATGATACACTCAACCTCTAAACAAAGTCAACAATATTAGTTATTGATTATTAAAGCAATTTGTACTAATAATTTAGTTACATATCCTGATACATATAGGAATAAAATGTTTCAATTGATTATTACGTTCATGGTCGTGTTTAGTAGCATAAGTTGCTATGCAATCGATCTCGAACAAGCTATAAGTAAAGCCATAAAAAATAGTTTAAAGTTAAAATCTCAATTTTATCAGTATAAAAGCACAGAAAAACAACTAAAATCTTCAGGATTAAGTGGATTTTTGCCAGATATTAATTTACAATATAACTTTGATAGTAATTTTAATCTTTATAATGATAAACATAACTTACCTGGAAAATGCGTTACATTAAGTCAGAGAATAATAGATGGTGGCAGTGCTTTTGCTACATTCAACCGATCAAGTCATCTTCTCAAAGTAGAAAAGATGCAGTTTCAACAATCAAAGCAAGAGGTTGCACTTGACGCTGTGAAAGTATACGTTGATGTTCTAAGAAAGACAGCAATATTAAAATTGAGAGAACACAAAGAACATGTTTCTTTGGAGAACTTATCTGCAATGAAGAAGCGCCTCTCCCTTGGAGAGGTTACCAATGCTGAAGTTTCACTGGCGAAAGCAAAATTTTCATCTTCAAGGCTGGAAAGAGTCGATGCCGAAGGTAAGCTAAAATTAGCAAACGTTGCTTACTTTCATTTAATTGGCGAAGATCCTGATGAGCTCTCCGAAGTTAATGACAAATTACCCTATATCCCAGATCTAAACGAATGCTTACAGCTAGCAAGAACCAACAACTTGTCCTTAAAAGCAGCAGTCTATAAAAAAAAGGCAGATGGAATGGCAGTGATTGCTGAAACTTCTAAGTGGCTACCTTCTTTAAATCTCAGTGCGAGTAAAAGTTTAAATGAAAGCGTTAGTCTTGATACCCTTTTAGGGACTACTAATATTACTTTTACTCTTGATATTCCAATCTTTAAAAGAGGAATTAATACTTTTGATATAAATAGAGCTAGAATGTATGCAAAAAAATCCGCTTATGATTATTATGAGACAGTAAAAAACATAGAAAGAGAGGTTATGAACGCTTGGAATAACGTTATGACAGCAAAAGCTGTTATTAAAGCAAGTCAAAAAGCTGAAAAAGCAGCAGCTCTAGCATTAGAAGGAGTCAAGCAAGAAGTTAACTTAAATTTAAAAAGCACAACCGAACTTTTAAACACTGAAGATGCATTATTTAAAGCACGTTCAGATTTAGTTGAAGCAAAAAGCAATTATGTAATCAGTGCTTATAAGTTGCTTTTTACAATAAACAGCATAAATTTCTAAATTTAATGGTATTAGCAATTATGAGTGCTAAAAACAAAATAATCAATCGTAAATGATCAGTTGTTCTCAAGGAAAAATATAGAGTAGATTAAAAGGTTACTTTAAAAGGTGAAAAACTAATTGCAACATAAGCAATAAAAAAAGCAAACCTTACTACTACTATTGAAAAGTTAGTTACATCTTTCTTAAAACCCCGGCTATCAGAATGGCTAACAAATACTTATATACACTAGTAAAAGAAGTAGTCAAAAAAAGAGCTAAAAGATATAATCAATAGTATGATTACATACAGGTACCAACAATAAAAACTAGAGNAAAAACAGCTAAAGGCCGAAAATTATCTTCAACCAAGTGGTTGTACCGTCATCTAAATGACAAGTATGTACAAAAAACTAATAAAGATGGCTACAGATCGCGCTCAGCATATAAGTTGATAGAGATAGATAATAAATTTAAATTACTCCAAAAAGGGCAAAAAATCATTGATCTTGGTGCTTTTCCTGGTGGATGGTCACAAGTTGCATCTCAAAAAGGAGCTAATATAGTTGCAATTGACATAAAGCCAGTAAACTTGATTAATGGAGTACAACATATGCAATGCGATATTATAAATGAACTTGAAACTTTAAAGGAAAGGTTTAAAGATCAAAAGTTTGACGTAATTTTATCTGATATGGCTCCAGAATCTTGTGGTATAAAGTCGTTAGACCATATCAGAATCATGTTTCTATGTAAAGCAGCACTAAACCTTGCAAAGCACTTCCTAAATTATAATGGCAAGTTTGTAGTAAAAATCTTTCAAGGAGAATTTGACAAAGATTTTTGCAACGAGCTAAAAAAAATGTTCAAAACAGCAAAATATTTTAAACCAAGATCAAGTAGACCTGAATCTACAGAAATATATTTAGTAAGTTTAGGCTTTACCGGCAGCAGATCTTCTGTAGAGTAATGGTAAGCTTTCTAGTCCTGCTCTACAGCAAATTTCAATACTATATGGGTAGCTATAGTGCTATTAATCAGCAAAATAGCAAAAACTAAAACAGTAATAAGCAATATATGAGTATTCAAAGACAAACTTTCAAACTGAATCAGTAATTTAAAATATACAAAGGTTGGCATTATGATTGGTAAAACAAGAATTTGTGGTATTCCTGATGCTAAGTTATTTCGACCAATCATTAATGCACTTCCAGTAGCTGAAATATTAGTTACTATCAACATATTGAGTAACAAAGACAAGCCAGCTATTATTGAGTATTTAATATCACTGCCCAGAACTACAAAGCTGAATATGGAGGAAATTGCTGAAATTGGTAAACCGAATAATATCCAGTGAGCAAGAATTTTATAAGCAATTATAAATTTAGAGGAAAGTGGCTGTATGAAGATTTGCTCTAATATTCCGTCACGATAATCAGAAGAAAATAGATCACTTGTAGAAATTTGCAGAACAAAAGTAGCACATATCCATATTAATGCTAACATAACTTCTCGTTCACTGTTATTTCCAAGTGTAAACGAAGATAAGCTTAACATTACAATAAAGATGCATATTATATAGGTAAAATCACTATTACTTATCACTAATTTTTTTATTAAGCTGATCATATTAGGCTTTTAAATATTTATTATAAATTATAGTGTTTACTTTGAGATAGTGTAATTTCTTATTCATAAATTACACAGGTTTTATTATTTAACAAGTAATGCAATTATGAAAGAGTTACCAAAAATAAAATTACCAGAAGATTATACTCCTTCAGAGGATGAAGAATATATGAACGTGAAGCAATTGGAATACTTTAGCTTAAAATTGCAATCAATGCTTGTTGAAATGGAGAAGCAAGAATTAGAAGACAGCGCATACTACTCTGATGAAGATAGTGGAAATGAAAAACTAATTAGGCGCAGAAAAGAAAGAAAAGAAAAAATCAAGGAGGCATTAAAAAAAATAAAATTAGGCACCTACGGCTATTGTGAAAGAACAGGAGAAGAAATAGGAACCGAAAGGCTTAAAGCCAATCCGCTTGCTACATATTGCATTGAAGAGCAAGAGAGATTAGAAAAAGAAAAAAATGCATATAACATCGAAGATTAACTTTAAAATATATTTAATAAAACTTTTAACTTAATTTCTTTTTTAATCTTTTAAGCTTTTCTTTTTTTAATATAGAGCTTATCTCTTCGACACTTTTATCAATATTATCATTGATAATTATATAATCATATTTATTTCGTTTACTTATCTCCTTTTGAGCTTCAGCTAACCTACATTCTATTTCGCTGGCAGTATCAGTATTACGTTTTTGCAAACGCAGCCTAAGCTCTTCCATTGAAGGAGGAAGGATAAAAATGCTTACAACTTTTTTCCTCATGAGCTTAAATAAATGAAATGCTCCTTGCCAATCTATACTAAGCAAAACACTTACTCCAATACTTAGATTCTGTTTTATAAAATCTTTTGGTATACCATAGAAATTTTCAAAAACCTTAGCGTACTCAAGCATCTGGTCAGTCCTGCATAACTCGTGAAATCTCTCTTCGGTAACGAAAAAATAGTCTTTTCCATTTATTTCACCAGAACGAGGTTTACGCGTAGTTACAGAAACAGACTTAACTAGGTCACTTGATTGATCAAGTAGCCTCTCTAATATAGTAGTTTTTCCAGCTCCAGAAGGAGAAGATAAAACTAACAATACACCCTCACCTCTTGTGACCATAAAAAAAATAACTCAACAAGAGAACATTATATAGCATAGCGTAAATCACTTTTTTCAAAAGCCGCCTTATTTAAATTAACATTTACAAACTTTGTTCTACTCAAGACTGAACCAGAAAAATCAGCATTTTCTAGATTCATGTCCTTAAATTCAAAGTAAGCATAATTTACATCAAATCTTTTATTCTGCGATATTTCTTCTTGCAAACCTTTAATCGAGGTTATAGCATAATATCTTCTTGAAGAATAGAAAGACGTATTATCAATTGCTGAATTACTGAAATTGCTGAGAAAAAAGCCTGCTTTCTTAAAGGTATTATCGTGAAGCAAAGAAGACTTGAAACTATTCTTAACAAAATNCGAATTAGTTACTTTTAGATTAGACCAGTTTGAGCTATCTGCTATCAAATTGAAAAACATTGAGTTTTCTATTTCACTAGAATCAATGCTATGACAAAGTAGTTTACTATTACAAATTTGAGAACCCTGTACTTTAACCTTGTACATTGAAACTGTAGAAANGTTTGTATTTTTTATTTCTGCAGAGGTAAATAATGAGTAATCAAAAAACGAGCCATTCATATTAGAATTTGCAACTTTAGTATTATCAAACTTCCCATGACGAATATCAGAATCAGAAACATTAACTTGATGTAGTTCGCTAAAACTAAAATCAATGTTAGATAAGTCAGCATCCTGAAGAGTTATATCAGAAGCATACGAGTGTTTTACTTTAGAACTATTCAGTATAGACTGAACAAAGCTTGAACTATCACTACTTACATAGGAAATTTGCGTATTACTTAAATTAGCCATATTGAAGTTACTACTAATTATAGCAGAAGAATTAAGACAAACATTAGAAAGATTACTACCCGTAAAATCTGATTCCTTTATTTCTGCACCATATATATTAGCATTCTCCAATGAGGAAAATTGTACTTTTAACTTATATGAATCCACTCCAAAAAANNNATTTGCATTATCAAGATTGCTTCTTTGCACAACAGTATTACTTATTTCACTATCGCTAAAGTTTACATAATCAACATTCGAGCTTAATAAACTAGAAAGATTCATTTTTACATTTGAGAAATTAGTATATAACCCAGTCATGTTGTGCATCCTCACTTTCTTAAGATCAGAGTTAATAAACTCAGCATGGCTAACATCAGACTGGCTAAGCATAATATCCGTCAAATTTGCAGAAACAAATTTTGTAAAACTTAAATTTGTACTTTCTATTCTTATATCCCGTAAATTAGCATTAGAAAAATTAGCCCCACGTAAATCAGCATTAATAAAAGATACACCTGACAAGTCAGTATAAGAAAAGTCAGCACCAATTAGACTGACTCCATCAAAAATGGATCCATTTAGGTACAATCGACTAAAATCAGCTCCATTCAAATTAGGGCCAAAACCTTTTCCAAAATCTTCTGGCACACCTTCTTTGTGGCATTTCACCAGAAACTTAGCAAAGTCTTCTTTGTCATAAGATACATATTTTACCTTATATAAAGTGTTCAAAAAATCACTGACCAGATCTTTTCTTTTATTTACTTCATCTCCATAACACAAATGACCAACTAAAATCAATATCAAAAACCTAATCATTTTCTTTATTACACCGCAATTCACTATCCTCTTTTGTCCTCAGACCAAATTACATATTTCTAGATCTTCTTTATTACCTATTATTTTTTATACTCCAAAAAATATGGCATCATTTCAGCAATCGCATTTATCATATCAACCCGCTCTCTTTCAATTGCTATATCAATGGGAGATTGAAGATTATAATTGACCACTTTAGGATCAGCACCTTGTAATAAGAAAAAGCGTACTATATCTATCCCACCTTGCTTAACTGCATAAATTAGAGGGGTATCTCCAAGTTTATTCCTAAACTTAAGCACCTCTTGAACTGTCAATCCAAGCTTTTCTAATTTATTTATTATCCCTCTCAAACAAATCAAGTTGTTCTTTTTAATACAATAAAAAAGATGTTTACTATAGTCATCAACAAATACAGTTGCCGGAAGATGCTCATTAAGATTACCATATTGCCGCTTATATATTAATTCATCTTGTATATTTTTATGATGCCACTCTTTTACTGACTCAGTGTTTAACTTTGCCAACCTTTGTAAATTTTTCTCTTTCTCCTGTTTACTTTTTTCATCCTTTTTAATGATAGGTTTTTCTATATCATGGCTCTCAGATAATTTTTTCACCTTTTCTTTTCTAACTTGGCCCTCTAATTTTTTTCCTTCCAATAATTTATCTATATTATTTTCTGAAGGCTTATTCTTCTCTACATCAACCTTTTTATTAACTTGTGGATCTTTTTGCAGGTCAGTTACATTTTCACTTAAACTAACACTTGGAGAAAAAATAAGGTTTTCATTAACTTCTTTATCAGTCACATTTGATAAATCTGGAGTAACTTCATCTCCTTCATCTCTATTTTCCTTTAACAGATCATCACTAAGTTCCGACAAATCTTCATTATTCCTTCCTACTTCACTGATAGCCTTTTCTAATATAGAAGTTTTATTCTTATCATGTTGTAGCTCTTCTTTACTTTCTGCTTTTCCAGTTTTAATATTTTGTACTTTTTCAACATTTAACTTATCAACTTCGCTCTTGATAGATTCTAGATTGTTCCTCTGCTGGATTATGCTTTGTGATAAACCTTGTTTTAGATCTTTCTTTATATCCATATCTTCACTCACAGAATCCATTGATCTATCTAAACTAAATTTCTCTTCTTCAAGTTGCTCCATAGCAAACAGACCAATTGAGCCAAACACAATAAATACTAACGTAAAGCATGAAATACTCTTCATAAATATCCCTAAGCAATAAGTTCAATTAAGATGATACTATAATCAAATAATTAATCCATAATAAAAAACAAGCATGATGTAGTGAAACTTTCACAATGTACATAACCTCCTTAGCATATTGAGGTATGTAGAATATATACTTTACATAAAAGACAGTAGCACAATCAGACGTTATATTATTTAACTTTTTATTCTTAGACTTTTAAGGTTTCACTTTTTTAAGATCTTGTAAGCAGTTAGTTAAAGTCATCCACAATAACTACAATCCTTCTATTTCCACACTTAGTATTAACACTATTCCCTTCTACTTCTAACAAAGCTCTTACCAAATTTGTAGTGCTAACTATAGTAGTCACATACATATAATATATAATTTCTTCGTAACATATGTTAAAGCAGCTATTCTATTCGGTAAATAAGTAATTTTCGTCAAATTGACCTTCCTCTCGCTTCTAATATAGAACTAAATCCTTCGTTTTAATTTTGCCAATTACATACTACCATTTAAGTTACTTTTATCATTCGCTAAAGCTAATTAGCTCCCTCTACTCCCAACTTACTTGATCCCATAATTCTCTTCTATTAAAAAATAATATAGCCTAACTATCACATATTTTAGCAAAAAAGTAAAATATTCATATATTTTTCATATTTTATGTGAAAATACTAACATTCACTTTAACTTACTGTAACTTGATCAATAAAAATAGAGTAAACAACTCAATGGCGATATCACAAACTAGCACTACAAAAATTTCAATAAAGTTAAATAAACTTATATATCTAAATAAGAGTAAAATAGTCTAAAATGACTAATTATGTATCATATCAACAGTACACGGAGAGAGAGGGATTCGAACCCTCGATATGACTTTTTAATCATATAACGGTTTAGCAAACCGCCGCCTTCAGCCGCTCGGCCACCTCTCCAAACCCTAAGTTTCAAGTTTACATATAATACCAAGACTTCACAACCTGTCTAACACTTTCAATAGCGATACTTTTACACTAAACAACAACAGGAAATCAGTTATATTAAAAAACCTTACTTAATAGCACTCTTAATGATCTTTTTAGCTTCTTCTACACCAACCCACTCTCCAACTATTACTGTTTTTCCTTCCTCTAAGTCTTTATAATGTGAAAAGAAATGAGCAATTTTATCTAACAGTTTCTTAGGTAGATCAGAATAATTTTTCACATTATCATAATAACTATCAACACTAGAAATAGGTACAGCTAACACCTTTTCATCTTCTCCTTTCTCATCCTTAGTAAGCAAAGCACCTATTGGACGCACCGATATTAAAACACCAGATACTAAGGAATATTGAGTTAACACCAAAACATCTACAGGATCACCATCACCTGCACAGGTATTTGGTACAAATCCATAATTACAAGGATAGACCATTGCAGTAGATAGAAACCTGTCAACTTGTAACAGTCCTAATTCCTTATCAAACTCATACTTTACAGGTTCAGCATTTGCACCTATTTCAATTATTACACTTATCATATCCGATGTTACAGTAATTTTACTCAAATTCATAAACTACCTCTTACTAAGAATAAACATTATACAATATATATTCCCAGTTATTATATTTATACCATTGCAAACAAAAAACTACTTAGAAAAAAACAATTAAATCAATTTAGATAAGTAAATAGCAGCTTTACAGCCTGTTTTTATGAATGAAGATAAAACATTATAACCGAATGCGCTTTCAGCGTTATGCCCAATTGCAATATCCCTGTGTTCTAGCTCTTCATCGCGAAATTTACTTATAGTTTCTCTTAATTCTCCATCTTCTAAACGTGAAATTTGCTCTTTATAGTGCTCTTCGATCACTTCTTCAACTGCAGCAGTACAAGCCATAGCAGCTTTTTTACCCATAATAGCCGTTGCAACACCAAGTGATACTCCTAACACACACCAAATTGGCAATAAAACGGTAGGACGAATTTTTTGTTTTCTGATTTTCTCACTAAAATAGCGAAAATGCTTCTTTTCTTGTTCTTCCATTTTAATTATTTTATTGATTATAGAAGATTCTTTAAGAATAAATTTTTGACCAGAATAAATACAAATAGCTCCATACTCGCCAGCATGGTTTACTCTAATTGCTTGTTCTAAAAATTTTTTTTTATTTTTTTAATATTATAACTTTCTTTCTTCAACACTTACTCCATTTATCTCTGTATTAACACTATTATAAGTAAACGTGTTATAGAGTAAATAAAATTTCATATGCGACAACTGCATGAATATTGTAACTTTCAGAAACTCAAGTCTGTCCATAAAACCCACTCAACAATCTTTATCAACCACTCTCATCATGAGATTAAAGGGTTTACAGTTACCTTCAACCTGTACAGGTTAATGATGAGAGTACTATATAGTTGATATCTTATATATAATTTTTTACATTATATCTACCTCGTACCTTTATTAATTTTACCTAAAGATCTCTAAATTCTCAAAATAAAACGCACTTACAGTCATTTAAGACATTATAGAATACCAACTTATAAGATTATTGAAGTGAACAACCATTGATCATAGAATTTCTTTTACATTTTTTTACTTTGTAGATTCCTTAATATTTGTTATTAATTCAATTATGAAAAAACATTTGTTTTCGTAACAAATGGTGTCGTTTTAGTGCATGATGTTGGAACAACCATATTTCTTTTTTTCTGGATTTTAGTATCTGCTGCCTAAATAGTAGCTTTCTGTAAACTAAAACCAAAATGTTCTCATATAGCTCTAGGTTAGGATAAGTCTACCCTATGTAATTTTTAGTCCTCGTTCTATTACATCATAATTATAAAATTAACCAGAAGAAACTCAGCTACTGTCAACAAAAAGAGCGTTTAGCTAGCAAAAAAAGAAGGAAGTAGTGATTCATAATTAGACTCAGATCTTTATTTTCTATAGCTTTCTACCACTTCCTTAGCCTTATCAATACCCTCAACTCTTTATCGCGTTTTCTCTAAAAGCAAAGCTACCAGTGAAATATATAAAAGAGTTAACATCAAGAATGACTAAACTCCACTTTAGTGAGACACTGAATTAATAACGCAACCTATCTACCAGAGCTGGTAAAGGAATAATACCAACTACAATTTTTATATTCCTGAACACTTTTAAGTTCATTATCCAGGTAATCTACCTTAATTTAGTTTTCTAGCTTTTTCTTCTCTATTATGATAGAAAATTATACAATAAAACCATCGAAAGTAACACATCAACTGCAACTCGCTATATATCTAAAGCTAATAACTTTCTACTGTCTTTTGAAACTTTTTTCTTGTCTTTTTTACTTTGATAGTTGTTATTACCATAGTTAAATTTTTTATATTAAAATGTGAGCATATCTATCAAACAAAGAATTAATATAATATATCATAATGACAAAAAACTCCAAAAATCTAAATCTTCATCACTAAATACATGTATAATTTAAAAATTTCCAAGTTACCTGTTATTCTTTACGTTATATTAATCATTTCTATTTCCTGCACTGTGTCCATTAGTTGAATTTAGGTCCTGCATAGCAAATTCTTTTACACAAACCCTCTAAATTTTCTGCTCATTCCAATCTGGGATGTTTTTACGTATCATAAAACCATAAAAACTTTGAACATCATCGCTACTACCTGACTTTTTCACATAAGCTGACGCATATCTTTAAAGTACTATTGTTCACTAACGTAAACACTTCTTTCTAAAATTAATAAATACTTGTTTTAATAAAGTAATATTCTCTTATCAACTTGAANTAATTTAATATCCAGTTAGCATTCTTTCTACCAACTCTCTTACTGTCGGTATGTAACCATTTTCATAAAATGGATCTTGCTTGAATCTGTATACATTATGCCCAGAAAACACGAGTTCATTTTCAATGTCACCGTCATGCATAATGCTTTGCAGTGTCTTTTGTATACAGAAACTTCGTGGATCTGGCTTTCGACCTGTTGAATGATTACCATGATCTTTCCAATTACTAAACAAACAATGACTCAAACATCCCATACAATTAATTTGATCTTGTCTTATTTTCGCAAATTTATCTGGTGTTACAAAAATAACAGTTGTATCTGGAGTTTTCATTGCTTTTGTATATCCTGCTTCAGTCCATGCATTTACCAGTTTTTTATCTTTTGCAGTCAAATAGATTTTTCTACCTCTTGCACCAACTACAAATTCACTATTAAATTCTTCACTAGCATTTTCTGAAAATTTCACTTGACGTAAGTTTCGCTCCTGCAATTCACGTATGAAATTATTTTTCAGTGCAGATGAGTAAAATCCTGTTGGACTAAATTTATTTAAAAACACGTCACCTTCTTTTAAAGTTAACAACTTATTCTTCCACTTCAGAGAAATTGGGCTTTCCTTAGTCAAAAGTGGACGAGTACCAAACTGAAAAGCTATTGGTCCAATTTGCAAATTATCAAGCCAGTGTTCCCAATCTTTTAAATGCCATACTCCTCCTGCCATAACAATCGGCGCTTTAGAAAGACCAACCTCACTCATAAAAGATCTAAGTTCTGCAACCCTTTCAAACGGAGCTTGTGGTAGCTTCGGGTCTTCACTACTACTAAGCCCATTATGTCCTCCAGCAAGCCATGGATCCTCATACACCACTCCACCAAGCAAAAAAGAAGATACTTTTTGATAAGCACGCTTCCATAATGCTTTAAAAGCACGTACCGATGAAATAATAGGGTAATAATAGACCTGATATTTAGCTGCAATTTCTCCAAGCCTGTAAGGCATACCAGCACCACAGGTAATACCATGCACTAAACCTCTTGCTTTCTCTAATATGCCATGAAGTACACGTTCTGCTGCCCCCATTTCCCACAGCACATTCATATGTACCCTTCCACAGCCTTGTGATATTTCATTCGCTATTTTTGCCTGACTAATTCCAGCTTCAATGCTATATTCAATCAATTCTTCATGTTTTTCATTTCTTGTTTTGCCTTTATAAATCAGCGGTACCAACTCACCATTGTCATCAATAAGCTTAGCATTTACACCAGAAAATGTACCAACAGCACCAGCCGCAGCAAACGCTCCGCTTGATCTTCCGTCACTAATTGCAATACCTTTACCACCCTCAATGATTGGCCATACTTCCTGTCCTGAAATCACTATTTTTTTTATCTTATTTTTCAAATCTTCCTCATAATTTTTCGTTCTATTCTACTTAATTACTAAAAAAACAATAGCTGTTTATTTTCTCTTAACATAATTAAAGTCTACGCAAACAAATTTGAGTTTTAAATGGCATATAAAAAACAACCACTATAGATATATAGCTTTACTAATATATTTTTAGCATATGGTTATAGGTCTAGCAGGTGAAATTGGAGTAGGAAAGAGTTTTGTAGCTAATTGCTTTAAAAAATTTTGTGCCGTTGTGTTTGACACTAATTTTATCGTATACCAGCTTTACAAAGTAAATAAGGGCATAATAAGTTACACAAAAGAAAATTTTCCTATAGTGGTAGTAAATGGCGAAATAGACAGAACAGTACTATCCAAATATCTTCTAGCTTATGATGAAAATTGGAAGCAATTTCAATCTTTAGTTCATTCTACTTTGCAAAATGAACTGGGATTCTTTATTGCTCAAGAAAAGAAGACTGATAAGAAGCTTTTAATTTTGGATATTCCTCTTTTATTAGAAACAAAACTTTGTTTATATTGCGACTCTATTGTTCTTTATCCATGCAGATAACATTATACAAGTTCAAAGGCTAATTCAACACAACATAGACAGAGAAAATCTGAATCTGATTTCTAATATTCAATTATCTATTGAGAAAAAAGAAGGATAAGTGACTTTGTTATTAACACCAGTACAAACAAAGAGTATGTTCTTTTTCAAAGAAAAAATATAATGGATTTGTTAAATTCCAGCAGTTGACTTCAACTCACAACTTGTATTTATCAAATTACTCCGAATTTCAGTTATATTATTCGTAAATTTCACTACCGAGATTTCAAACTTTGAGCTTGCATTCAAAAATGATTCAACTGACTTACCGAAAAAGTCATACCTCCACCCTTTAAATAGTTTATCCATTTGTCCAGATATTGAACCAACTAATTCATCCTTTGAGGAAACCAATTTTCTTGATATGTTATTTTCTTTACACTTGCTCTCTAGAATAACTGAAAGTATATCAAACACAGATCTATCATGACTGTTTAATGAAGTATAATTTTGTTGTATGAAATCTTTTTCATTCTCATTGAAAATATCTACAAATTCTAACAAATCTTTCTCCTTTACATTTTTTGCGTTCTTCTTGAGATTCTCTAAAATCTCATCAACACGCTCTACGTTTCTTTCAATAAACCCAGCTATTATAGAATTATTAATTATTTTATTACGATTCGTATTATAGCGCTGTGCTAAGGTCTCTTGCCATTCACTAACTGCTTTAACAGTTAACGTTAATCTCGGATTTGCTCCATGATTAAACTTAATTCTTTTCCATGCATCTTTTGGACTCTGCAAATACTTATTTATATCAACCACTGATTCCATCTCTTCTCGAAACCAGCCCATTCTATTCTTTTCTTCAAGCTTATCGTGCAATATTTGATGTAGATCATATAGATGAACTACATCACTTACTGCATAGTCTAACTGATCTTCGGACAATGGACGCTTCAACCAGTCTGAATTTTTAGCTTTAACCTTATTCAGCACTATTCCCTGATATTGTTCCACTACTTTTGAGTAACCAATAAAATTATAGTAATAATGACAAAACATAGCAGCAACTTGGGTATCAAAAATGGGAGCAGGTATACACTTAAATACAGTAAATAAAGATTCTATGTCTTGCCGACAGCTGTGAAATACTTTAATTATTTCTCGATCAAGCATGACTTTCTTAACAAATGATAAATCAATCTCTGGCGCTAATACATCTATAACAAAACTCCTTTCCTTATAAGAAATTTGAATTAATGACAATTTAGGATAATAGGTTAAGTTATTTCTAACGAACTCTGTGTCAACAGCTATAAATTTTGGCTTTTTTGCTATTAGCTCCCTACATATATTATTCAGATCCGACATTGTGCTAATTAGCATATATTTTTCATTCAATAATGCGATTTTATCGCTTGAATTAAATCTTTGCAACCAGTGACTTCTGGTAGAACTTTCTATCGCTTATATTCCCCCATAAAAGTCTTAGTTAAAGCACATGAAAACTATTTACAATCAAAGCTTAACCTGATAAATTAAAAACAGTTTATTCCTCGGTAGCTCAGTGGTAGAGCAGTTGGCTGTTAACCAATTGGCCGCTGGTTCGAATCCGGCCCGGGGAGTCATGCTAAAACTTTAATAAAACATAAATTTGTTACGGTAGTTTATTTTTAGCACTTATACATACGGTCTTCCGCTTCTAATTACTAGCTAAAAATTCCATCTTCTTTCCACAATCTGTTAATTTTCTACTACTTTTCTCAGAAAATTAGGTGCTTCTTTACAATTTCGAGAAAAGTAAATAAATGAATTTTTACAACGCTAGGAGAACCGTTTTCTGCATAAATATAGTTAATCTAATTAAGATTTTTTAATATTTAATATGAGAAAAAATAGACTTTAGCCATCATTATTTATCTAATTGTAGATTAGAAGAATTGTATAACTACAATCTGCCCTAGCTCTTTATAGCAACACTTGAATTACTTACTAAACGTATATCAAGGAAGAACACTTTTACTTTTTATATACCAAAAATTCTTTTTAAAATGCTGATCACAACCTTAAATCAAAAAATTTAGAAGAAGCCATAACACAAGAGCCTTAATCTTGTATATTATAATACAAGATTTATCAAAAAAAAATTCAATGTCAAAATCAGCAATATATTTATAACCCTAAACTTGGTAAATTTTTAGTAAAGAGAAGTACTCCTGAGGTAAGTATTACCCAAAGTAACGATATTGGCAGAAAAACTTTCCAACCAAGACGCATTAGTTGATCATACCGATAACGAGGCACAGTTGCCCTAACCCAAATAAATACGAATAATAGTAAAACTATCTTCAAAACGAACCAAACTAAACCTGGTATTTTATACAGTAAATTAAATTTTATAGGAGGATACCACCCTCCTAGAAAAAATATTGTCATCATAGCACTCGCTAAAATCATGTTAGCATATTCTCCAAGAAAGAAAAGAGCAAAAGGCATTGATGAATACTCAACGTTATATCCGGAAACAAGCTCTGCCTCAGCTTCTGGTAAATCAAAAGGGTGGCGATTAGTTTCTGCAAGAAGTGAAATAAAAAATACTATTGCTATAGGTACTAACAACATATCAACCCAAAATGGCATATTATGCTTTACCACTACCATTTCTCCGAGATTTAGTGTACCAGTTATAATAACAATTGTAGCAGCTATAAGACCTATTGAAACTTCATATGAGATCATTTGAGCAGCTGACCTTATGCTACCCAAAAATGCATAATTAGAATTACTAGACCAGCCTGCAATAATGATACCATATATTCCCAAGGAAGATATAGCTAGGACATAGAGCACTCCGACATTAATATTTGCTATTGCCTTAGGAATTACTACTTGCTGCCCATTTTCTATAATTACTTTAGCACCAAATGGTACCACTGCCCATGCAATTAATGCTAAAATAAAGGTAACAATCGGAGCCATGATGAATAATATGGTATTTGCTCTAGACGGTATTATTGGCTCTTTGGTTAGTAACTTAATAGCATCTGCAAATGGTTGTAATAGTCCAAAAGGACCAACAACACTTGGACCATGTCGTAGTTGAATTGCACCAATAACTTTGCGCTCAAAATACACTAAATACGCAACCGAAAGCAGTAGCTGCACCAAAATGAATAAGATGTTAACTAGCGTGCTCATAAAAGGCTTTAGTACAATCTGCCATTATTTTTGAAGCGCGACTTATTGGATCTGTCATATAAAAATTACACTCTTTTAAAGTAAAAGGTTTACCACTTAAGATTATTTTTTTACTGCAATTAGTTAAAATCAACTTGTTTTTTACCACTTGATCAGCATTTTTAAACTGTGGACCGATAGTATCTAATTTTTTTCTCACATCAAATAAACTATCATATGGTAAAGGGAAACCCAAATATTGGGATAAATTCTTGATGATTAACCAATCTTCCTTTGCTTCCCCAGGGGGAAGTACAGCCACATTCGTTCTTTGGGCTCGACCTTCAGTATTCACGTAAGTTGCATATTTCTCTGTGTACGCAGCTCCAGGTAAGATGATATCTGCTACATGTGCTCCTCTATCGCCATGATGACCTTGATAAATTACAAATGTATTCCCTAACTTTGATGTATCGATTTCATCTGCACCAAGAAGATAAACAACTTCCATCTCACCACTCTCTGCTTGCTTTAATATTTGGTTGATGTCTTTTCCACCATTTTTAGGGACAAATCCAATATCTAACCCACCAACTCTTGCTGCGGCTTTATGTAAAACATTAAAACCATTCCAGTCATCTTTAACCATATTAAATTTTTCTGCAATTGAAATGGCTAAAGCTAAAATTGACTCGGAATCACTTCTTGTTAATGCGTCTTGACCTACAATAAGCATAGGGCTTTGGGCAGTATTCAATAGCTTGCAAAATTTATGATCTCCATTTACTATTTCATTCAAGATATTAGGATTATTACCTAACTTTTCAACATAATATAAATACTCAACATCAGGACCAACGCTTGCAATAGGAAAATTCCCTTGTAAGTATCTTTTTCTTATACGTGCATTAATAATTGGGGCCTCTACTTTAGGATTTGTATTTATAAGTAAACATAAGTCTGCATTTTCTATATCCTCAATAGTAGTGTTAAATACATATGACCCACGATTGTCTGATATAAGTTTTGCTCCATCCTGTCTACAATCTAAATTTGCTGATCCAAGCTTATGCATCATTTCCTTTAATAAAAGCATAGATTCACAATCCGCTAAATCACCTGCAACTGCAGCTATTTTACTTGGTTTTGTACTCTTTAGCTTTTTTGCAGCAGCTGTTAATGCTTCATTCCAATCAACTGAAACTAATTTACCATCTCTCTTTATATAAGGTTGATCGAGACGTTGCACTTTTAGTCCATCGTAAGCAAAACGAGTTTTATCTGATATCCATTCTTCATTGATTTCTTCATTAAGCCTCGGTAATATTCGCATAATTTCAAGACCGCGATAGTCAACCCTGATTGCACTCCCTACAGCATCAAGCACATCTATAGTTTCACAATGTGATAGCTCCCATGAACGGGCCTTAAACAAGTAAGGCTTCGAAGTTAAAGCCCCTACAGGACAGAGATCTATGATATTTCCAGATAATTCAGAGCTAATGTACCTTTTCACATAAGTACTAACCTCCATCTTTTCTCCTCTACCAATTCCTCCAAGTTCATTTGTACCTGCTACATCAGACAAAAACCTAATGCACCGAGTACAATGAATACATCTATTCATTGCAGTTTCAATCAGTGGCCCAAAATATTTTTTTTGTACGGCCCTTTTATATTCATCAAATCTACTTATTCCTTTTCCATAAACCATCGTTATATCTTGTAGGTCACATTCACCACCTTGATCACAAATTGGACAGTCAAGTGGATGGTTAATAAGCAAAAACTCAAGCACACCTTCACGTGCTTTTTTAACTTTCGGAGTATCAGTGTGGATAACCATACCTTCTACAACTGGTGTTGCGCAAGAAGCTATCGGTTTTGGAGGTCCTCCTTCAACTTCAACCAGACACATTCTACAGTTGCCAGCAATTATTAAACGCTCATGATAACAAAAGCGCGGAATTTCAACACCTACGGTTTCGCAAGCTTGAATTATAGTAAACCCAGGTTCTACTTTACATTCCTTAGAATTAATGGTAATCTTAACCACAAATTTAAACCCACTATATAGATTCCCATTTTATAGGGCTACCACTTATTTCATCTTCAACCAAATTACCATCGTCATACTGAGCAGACATATAATTTACACGTGAATCACGATCTATATATCTGACTGGTTTTACTGGTTTATCTTTATACATTTTTTGTTCAGCTTTTTTACGCTGAGTAGGATTATTTTTACTAGCTGTTTTTTCTTTTCCTCCTATTACCATATAGACTCCTAAAAATTCTTTATTTTCATTTTAACATTTGAGTGTATAACGTCAATATTAAATAACTTTAAAGTTTTAATTAATAAGCAACCACTAATAACCAAAGAAAAATATCAGCTAGGCTTATAAGCTACGGCTAGCATTTTTATAATTTCACCATAAAAAGTCTGCTTACGCTGATTAAGTATTTTATAAATACTATGGTTGAGATTAGTACAATTATAAAGGCATCCAGAAACATAGTAAGAAATAGTATAAAACAGAAAATTATAAATAGCCCAAATACCATTTTTTAAAAAGATTTTACTGTCGTTTACATCAGAATGATGTTTATAAGAGTATATCCACATTTTTTCATATATACTACACAGTAACTTTCCTGAAGGGCCACTAAGCTTTGCTGCCATTGGTATATTAAAATATCATACTAATAGTAGTATCACGAGCATGATCATACAGATAACCGGTTTTAAGTATCATCGTATTATNTATAACGCAGGTGAATAATGTAGAAAAAATAGAAAAAACTTGCACAAATACTATTATTGCTATAGAACAATACCAATTACAAATACTAAAGATAGTGTCAAAATTCCTGAATAACTCATATTTCAATATCCATAAACTTTATATATCTTGCGATGTTTAAACTAGAATAAAGAAAGATATGTTATTAAATAATTGTAGCACCCTTATCTTTATATAAGGCTGACTGTTTGTGCACTTTTCATACTGAGTAAACTTACTTGCTAAGTCCTAACATAAAGTACTTAGATGATATTCTTGGTGATTAGCAACGTCGACAATTTATTAGATGCATGAACAAGAAACCTACTATTAGAACAAATGGCATTATAATAAGTAAAATACAATACTGCGTCAACACATAACGTAGAAGAACCTTGTTTAAGTTAACTATAGCTAAAATTTTGCAGAAAACTATATTGCAATTCAATTAATTGACGTATAAGCTTTAAATAAAGCTTATGAAAAAAATGGAAGTTTGCTATTCGTTTGACGATATACTTCTTTTACCAGCTCATTCTAATATATTGCCTTGTGATACAGATACAAAAACTTATTTAACAAACAATATAGAACTCAACATCCCTCTTATATCCTCTGCAATGGATACTGTTACCGAATCAGACTTTGCAATAACTATTGCTCAGCATGGTGGAATAGGCTGCATACATAAAAACCTATCAATAGACGAACAAGTTTCAGAGGTTAGAAGGGTAAAAAAATATGAAAGTTGGATTGTATACAATCCTATTACAATTTCTCCAGATAAAACAGTTGCGGAAGCAATTTTATTAATGAAAGAGTATAACTACTCCGGTATTCCTGTAGTTGACCAACATAAGTTAGTTGGCATCCTCACTAACCGAGATTTAAGGTTTATTGAAGACCGGAACATAAATATAAAAGTCTCTGAAGTAATGACAAAAGATAAGTTAATTACAGTGCGGGAGCAAGAAGTGAACAGTGCTTCAGCAATGAAATTGTTACATGAAAATAGAATAGAGAAACTTTTAGTCATAGATGAGAACTCTTGTTGTATAGGACTAATTACAATTAAGGACATTGAAAAATACAATAGGTACCCCAACTCATGCAAAGACAGCAAAGGACGACTAAGAGTTGCTGCTGCAATTGGCATTGGTAAAAAGGATGGCATTGAAAGGTGTGAAGCTTTAATTGGAAAAGAAATTGACGTAATTATTGTAGATACTGCTCACGGTCATTCTGAAAATGTCATTAATACCATTAGGGAAATAAAAGCTATGTATCCAAACACACAGTTAGTAGGTGGAAACATTGCTACAAAAGAGGCTGCTGAAGCGTTAATTGACGTGGGCGTTGATGCAGTAAAGGTTGGCGTAGGACCTGGATCGATCTGTACAACTAGAATAGTTACAGGTGTTGGTGTACCACAATTTTCCGCAATTCAAAATGTTGCAGAAGTATGTAAGGCAAGAAAAGTAAGATTAATTGCCGATGGTGGTATAAAATACTCAGGAGACGTTGCAAAAGCTATTGCAGCTGGCGCCGACTCTGTAATGATTGGTTCACTTTTTGCAGGCACTGACGAAAGTCCAGGTGAAATTATCACATATAAGGGTAGAACATACAAATGCTACCGAGGAATGGGATCTATTAGCGCAATGAAAAGAGGTTCAGCTAGCCGTTATTTTCAAGATAAAGACTCGAAGCTAAAATTAGTTCCACAAGGAGTAGAGGGAAGAGTTCCATCTAAAGGTCCAGCTTCAGGAGTAATTCATCAATTAATTGGTGGACTACAAGCTGCAATGGGATACACTGGTAATAGGAGTATAGAAGAAATGAGAAAAAACTGTAAATTCGTTACTATCACTCCATCAGGATTAAGAGAAAGTCATGCTCATGATATAATCATTACACAAGAGGCTCCAAATTACGCTCACCAAGCATCTAATTCATCAGCCAACTCAGAGTGAAGTTATATAGTTGTGTAGTTAATCATATTAAGCTAATATCTTTAGTACCTGGTAAGTTCGATTTATCCAGTCCACACCAATTATAAATATTAAGGAATTTACTAAAAAGAGAGAAAATGCAAAAAACCATAGTATTGGTTTTAGCTCTCTAACTATAATTAGAGCTAACATTCTTTGCTTACACTTAATTTAAGTGAGGTTTGGCTAAATATAGAAAAACTTTTGAAAACATATAGCTACTACAATTTTATGTAACTTGCAAAAAAAATACCTTAAGTTTTTTACTGAATCTGCAGATCAAAAAGAAATTTTAGAATTAGAAACACTCTTAATTCTAAGAAAATAAGGTTGCTAGACTTCGTTAAGTAACTTCCATGACAGTTAGCTACTTTCCACTAACAATCATTTTGCTAAATATTAGCATCAAGATACTCTCTGATCTTCTTTAAGTCTTCCCAAGCTAAACGTTTTTGCGATGGTTGACGAAGTAGGTAAGCTGGATGAAATATAGCAATTGTAGTAATTGAATGAAATAAATATTGGTTAGTATAAGTATGAAATCTACCACGTAAGGTTGATATAATTTTCGTATTATCAAGAAGACTATAACACGCGATTCCCCCAACTAAAACCAGAATCTTCGGTGAAATCAGTACAATATGTTTTTCAACAAATGGCCTACATATATCAAGCTCTAAGTTAGTTGGCTTTCTATTACCTGGTGGACGCCAAAATACAACATTACTTATATATACTTTAGTGCGGTCGAGGTTTATTGCATTTAACATTTTATCAAGCAGCATTCCACTTGCGCCACAAAATGGTATACCTTGCAGGTCTTCACTTGCACCTGGAGCTTCACCAATAAGCATAATTTTTGCATTTGGATTACCATCGGAAAAAACAGTATTGGTTGCAGTTTTTTTTATCTCACAACCTTCAAACGATGTAACTACACTTCTTAGTTCACTTACACTATTACACTTGCTTGCAAGCTTTCTCGCCTCAATTACCCAATCACTTGGAAACATAAATTGTTGCTCTTTTCTTTGAGTTTCAGCCTGAATGGTAGTGGACTGTATAAACTTACTTTCTTTTTCTTCCTTTACTTCCTTTTCTTCTTCGCTCTCTGTTAACGTACAATCAATACCCTCTTCGTGGTAGAATCTTAATAATTCCAGATCTTCATTACTCATAGCGCCTCTTAACCTTTTGTGCTTTTTTCATAGCTATATCATACTTTAATTTAGATAAACGTCTAATATATAATATACCATTTAAATGATCTATCTCGTGTTGAATACATCTTGCAAGCCAACCACCAGCTTTTAGCATCTGTTCTTCATTATTTAAATCTTTATACCTTACAGTTAAATATTTTGGACGTCTGATTTCATAATTTTGCTCCGGAATTGAAAGACATCCTTCTTTAAGAATTACTTGTTCATCAGATAACTCTATAATTTCAGGATTAATCATACAAAATTCACCGGTCAATTCATGTCCTGCTAACCCACTTTCAACACCTTCTAACTGGACATCCATAACAAAAACCCTCTTCAACACTCCAACTTGCACTGCAGCAAGGCCAAAACCTTCTGCATCATACATAGTTTCAAACATGTCGTTTACTAATTCTCTAATTTCATCGTTTATATCTATTACTTCACTAGCACGTATGGTTAACTTTCCATCGGGGGCAATTATAATTGGTAGTTTAGGCATAAGGCTATAATTTTATATTTTATTTTTTCTCTTGTCCAGTATTTAGGGTATATTAAAATGTTGCTGTACTCTTACAATTACAATAGAAATATAAATTATTAAAGCAAGCTACAACTTAAATGAAATTCTATAATAAGATTAACTAATGTACTCTGCAGTAATAGTAAAACCAAAAAGAAACACTTTTGCTGTTTTAGATATAGGTACAACAAAGATTATTTGCCTAATTATTGAGATCAGTGGAAACCTTAGCTACAAAATAACAGGAACAGGTTATAAGATTGCAGAAGGTATAAATGGTGGATCAGTAACTGATATAAAACATGCAAATTGCTCTATCTCATCAACTATAGCTCTGGCTAAACAAATATCAGAGAAAACCATAGACCAAATATACGTTAATGTTGCTGGATGCGGAATCTCATCTTTCAATATACATAACGAAATTATTACAGCTAATCATGAAATTTCTGACCGAGACATAAAACGTGTAGTCTCTCAAACATTTGAGAAATACATTGAAGAAAACGTTATCATTCACAATATACCACTGAAATATCAATTAGACGACATGACTGATATAAAGGAGGTTAGTGGTTTGTATGGGAAAAAACTATCTGCTGACGTGAATGTTGTTACTGCTTCGCGTCCGGCACTCACCAACATTGAAAATTGTATAATCAATAATGATGGAATAAGTATGGCTGGTTGTGTTGCTTCTGCGTATTCTGCTGGTTTTGCTTGTCTAAGTGAAGATGAAAAAGAGCTCGGAACTGCTATTGTTGATATAGGTGGTGGATATACTGCAGTTGGAATTTTCAAGCGAGGCAAGCTCATATATGCAAGCAGCATTCCAATCGGCGGTGTTCATATCACTCGAGATATAGCTTATGGGCTATGCACAAGTATAGAATATGCAGAACGTATAAAAATATTGTATGGTAACACTATTATAACCTCAATAGATGAAAACGAATATATTACAGTGCAAAATAATGAAAATGATGAACCAATTCAAGCGCCCAAGTACAAACTTGTTGATATCGTAAGACCAAGAGTTGAAGAAATACTCGAACTAGTAAAAGAGCAATTTCAGGAACAGAAAAACTTAATTAATAAAGTAGTCATTACAGGAGGAACAAGCCAGCTCACAAGCATGAAAGAGATTGCAAGCTACGTATTCAATAAACAAGTCCGTATTGGGTATCCTGAATCTTGTAATGGTCTTGAAGATGAATACAATAAAAATCCCGTATTTTCTGCTGCTATAGGTTCCATAAAACTTATAATTGACACTTTTTACAAAAATAATGCTAGAATGCTCGATCATGATAGTAAAATAGGTAAATTATACCACTGGGTAAAATCAAAGATTACAGCTTAGTGATCTTATCAAGAGAAAGTGAAGAGAAAGATGACTCGCTTCATAGAGAGGCATATACCATTGCTAAATGCAATGATATGATATAATAATTAGAACTTTAACCTAAAANTAGTAACCACAATCAATGCACTAACTTCACCTAGAACGCCAAACGACTCACTTTATTTCTAACTTTTTCTTCAACAAAACTTTTGGCTTTATTAACAATCTTTTCTATACGTAGTGCTTTTTTAATGTTTCATAATGTTTTAAGAAAATTCCATAATTTTTATTATCTATGTATACCATTATTATACTAAAATTTAATGAATTATTTTCAGGTTTATGAGCTTTTTAAGAGAACAAAATCGTTTCAGGTTTCTCACTATTCACATTAAAAGTCATTTTTACTCTGCCTTTCATATATGATACTATCCATCATACAGCCAAATTATGTTATTTCCTTCTCTCATTCTTAATGTACCATACTCTAAATCTTTAAATTCTGGAGAATCCATAAATTTTTCAGAAGTTATAAAACTTTCTTCTGGACACTTCATACAACAAAATCCGTTATATATCTCTCTACCATAACTCCTTCTTTTCATCATTTTCAATGCTATTACATACAACTTCTTCTGAACGTAATAAATAATCACTACACTTCTCATTGAAATTCTAATCTATTGGTATACTGCCACAGTACAAATCCGAAATTTCCTTACTAACATATGATCTCTTAAAATTAAAACCAGCTATTTTAAAGGAAAGAAAATCTAATTTTTCCTTCTTACTTTCTTTCAAGACTTAAATTTTGCCTTTTGGATCAAATCTACATTTTTATAAATGCCATATTAATGACATTTCTTTTACTAATTGTCTTTTTCTCTCATCTGAGATTATACTTTGCATTAATTTATATGGCATACCAAACATTGTTTTATCCTTATATTATATGTAAGATCTATAATTTCTAGCAACTTATCCAGAATTTTCCTACAACTTAATCACAAGAAACTACTTCATACTTCTTTTCTATATCTTCTAATCGTCCTAAAATCTTTCTTCTATTTTCCCCTCTCAATTTGTTTATACATTATCCATGCTTAATTGAAAAATTATCTTTTTTCCGGGAATTCTATATTCCTATGTTAATACTTCTGCACTTCTTGTTATTCTAATCTCTCTTAGTTACATTTACCATCTATTCAAACATTAGTATAATCACCTCTCGCTTTCACATAATAAAATTAAGATAAAACATTATTATTTTAAGGCATTGATATAATCAATAAAGTCAATAGTAAACTGAAAAATTTTGATTATAATTTACCTTGAGACTTTTAAATTTATGCTGAAAATAACTATAGTAGGACTGCCAAACACTGGCAAGTCAACCCTATTTAACAGGCTGGTGGGAAGAAAAGCAGCAGTAGTTAGCAACATTCCAGGAGTAACAAGAGACAGACGTGAAGAAGCTGGAAGAATTAGTGACTTAGAATTTAAAGTTATAGATACAGGAGGATGGAACGATCGAACTAACTTCTCATTACAAGTTATTGAACAAATCGAATTTTCTTTATCTGATTCAGACATAATTTTCTTTCTTGTTGATGCAAAAGTGCAAAATGAGCAAAATAAAAAGTTTGCAAAATGGCTGAAAAGAAAAACAAATAAACCTGTAATACTTATAGCAAACAAATGCGAGAGTTATAAATCTGAAAATGTTGACTATCTGCAATTTTTTGATTTCATAGGTCCAGTATATATTTCAGCCGAACACAATCTTGGCATGGTTGACCTTTATAACACTCTATCTAGTGCTATTAAAAATTTAGATCAAGGCACTGAACTACTGGTTGACAAGTTCAGTAAGTTTAGAATCGCAATAATTGGCCGCCCGAATGTCGGAAAGTCAACCTTTCTAAACAGTTTACTCTCAGAAAACAGACTAATAACAAGTTCAGAACCAAGAACTACACGTGATTCTGTGGATATTATATATAATTATAACGGAGAATTAATCACTCTCATCGATACCGCAGGGATCGACAGAAAAATGAATATTGTAGATAACTTAGAATCAAGATTCATTAAGAAAAGCATAGAATCAATAAAACGTTCTCATGTAGTAATTTTAATGCTAGACTCCATTATGGGTATTGAACAACAGAATTTATCAATTGGTGAGACTGCAATCAAAGAAGGAAAAGGAATTATCATTGTTTTAAATAAATGGGATTTAATAAATAAAGATGATAGGAGTAAATTAATAAAATTTATAGAGCAACAGAAAGTAACGAGGTTATCTTTGGAAGTGTCAGTGATAACGATTTCTGCATTAAAAGGTATGTATTGTAGTAATGTGATAGATAAATGCCTTGAAGTAAACCAATTCTTAAACAAAAAAATTAGTACAGCGAAACTAAATAAGTGGCTAATTAGTGCTTTGGATAATCATCCTCACCCACTTGTAAAAGGTAGATCAATTAAAATGAAGTATATCGCCCAAACTGGTACTAAACCTCCTGCTTTTTCTTTAATATGTAACATACCTAAGAGTGTCGATGAGAGTTATAAACGCTATTTAACTAACGATCTCAGAAAGAGTTTCTTTACTAAAGGCGTACCAGTCAGGTTATTTTTAAAAAAGAATAAAAATCCTTATGTAAAATAAGGATTTTACTTTACTCTTTTAGAGCTCTTTATAATAATTCATTTTAAATTATGCATAATAACTCTAGAGTTTCTATAATTTTCTTGTTATCAACTACTTTTGCTCTAATTTCTGCATATGTGCTAGAGTATTTTTTTAATATGCTGCCATGCAAACTATGTATATATGAGCGGGTAGTTTACTATATTACAGGATTACTCGTAGTGGTGCATATGCTCAAAAAAAACAAAATTCTAATTTACGCAATGTTTTGTAGCTATTTTATAGGCACATTAATATCTTTTTACCATATAGGTCTTGAATTACATTTATTTTACGACATTTTAGGCTGTACAGAACAAGTAGCAGGTGACAATGTTAGCATAGAAGAGCTTAGAGATAAGCTATTAAATCCTAATTACTCTCCATCTTGTGACAGTCCTAGTTATATTCTAGGTGTTTCCCTAGCAACATGGAATCTTATTTATCTTATAGCAGCTCTATTTCTATCAAGGAGAATCTATTATGGAGGANAAAGAAATCTTAAAGTGCAACAGTAATGAGTTTACAGACTGATCTTACCCAGAAAGAGCGAAGAGAAAGAAGAGTAAAATGTTTTTTATAAAAGAGCATCTATTATAAAGTACAGAGGAACTATGTAGAGTTCTAAAGTAGCTATGAGTAAGTTGCAAGAAGAATAAGCAGTAGTGGATCGATTCACAAGAACAAAAAATAAAATCAGCACTAACAAAAGTCTTATTACCTTTAAAAGTATGTTATTTAATATGGTTTGAATTACCTTAAATAAACTTATGTGGCGCATAACCTTGTTATTTATATTACAGGTAACACTAGTAAGTTGTGGTCTACAAAAACCTTCACCTGTACTATTTAAAGGCGAAGAATTTTACGGAAAAAGAGACCTAGAATATACAAGAGAGTACCATCTCATTAAGAATGATACTGATTCAACAAGAAAAGAAAATAGAAAAGCCACTATAAATAGAATATACAGAGATAAGAATGATGCACAAAACGTGAAAATCAATGAGTCAAACTATAAATTTGCAATGCCAGTAAAAGGTACTACTATCTTTTCTGATAAGACATGCAAAGATGGAGTAAAAATCGTTGCTCAAAGGGGGACAAATGTAGTTGCTTCTGCACCTGGTAAAATAATATATGTAGGCAAAGGACTTAGGTGGTATGGAAACTTAATTATAATGGAACACAAAAATAATTACATAACTGTATATTCCTATTTGAAAAATATACATGTTAAAATTGGTGATAAAGTAAAACAAGGACAAGTTATTGGGTCTGCAGGCAAATCAAGCACACAAGATAAAGATCCACAAATCTGCTTTATAATACGGCGCAATGGTCAAGCGATTGATCCTTTGTTGCATATGAACTGTGATTAAATTTGGATTTATATGAAATATGATTTTAAAACCGTTGAAAAATTTTATCAAAATAAGTGGAATTTCTCTGTAAGCAAGAATAGTAAACGAAATAAATGCTATGTGTTGGAAATGTTTCCATATCCATCTGGCAAAATTCATATGGGACACTTGCGTAACTATACAATAGGAGATGTAATAGCACGTTATAAAAGAGCGCGTGGATTTGAGGTTTTGCACCCAATTGGCTGGGATGCATTTGGATTACCAGCTGAAAATGCAGCAAGGGACAATAATATTAACCCCGCAATTTGGACAAAAGAGAATATAGATAATATGCGTATGCAACTAAAATCTATAGGTCTTTCCTATAATTGGGAGCGTGAACTCTCCACGTGTGAGCCTGATTATTGTAAACACGAGCAAAAACTTTTTTTAGATCTTTTAAAGCATGGTCTTGCTTACCGAAAAGAGTCATGGGTTAACTGGGATCCAGTAGACCAAACAGTACTTGCGAATGAACAGGTAATCGATGGAAAAGGCTGGCGTTCAGGTGCAGTTGTTGAAAAACGTAAGCTAACCCAGTGGTTTTTAAAGATTACTGATTTTGCCGAAGATTTGCTCAAGTGCCTGCAAAATTTAAAGAATTGGCCAGAAAAAGTAAAAACAATGCAAGAAAGTTGGATAGGAAAATCTAAAGGCATCACTATAGAGTTTGAAATAATTGGTTTAAACAAAAAATTGAAAATCTTTACAATTCACCCTCACACTTTATTTGGAGCTTCCTTTTGTGCAGTGGCAGCAGAGCACCCTATTATAAAGAATTTCAAAAACAAAAAAATACAGGATCTTATCGATAATCTGAAAATAAAGGAGAAAAATGACGAAAAAATTGGAATTTACACCGGATTAAATGTCAAACATCCATTTCTTAATAGGGAGTTGCCACTCTATGTAGCGAATTTTATATTGACAGAATATGGAGAAGGTGCAATTTTTGGGTGCCCTGCGCATGATCAGCGTGATCTTGAATTTGCACAAAAACATGATTTGCCAATTATTCCCGTAATTTGTGAAGAAGGAACACAAAATATAGATACTTTAAGAGAAATATGTATCAATGATGGAGTGATGTTTAATTCTGAATTTTTAAATGGATTGACGGCTAGTAAAGCAAAAGAAGTAGTCATCAAAAAGCTTGAAGAAAAAGGAATAGGTAAAAAAACTGTAAACTATCGCTTACATGACTGGGGAATCTCAAGGCAACGTTATTGGGGATGCCCTATACCTATTATATATTGTAAAGATTGTGGTACTATTCCAGTACCAGAAAAAGACCTTCCTGTAACTTTACCACCGGACGTAGAATTTACAAGCGGTGGCAATCCACTTGATAAACACCCAACATGGAAATTTGTTGACTGCCCAAAATGTGGAAAACAAGTAGAGCGTGAAACTGATACATTTGACACTTTTTTTGAATCTTCTTGGTATTTTGCTGCATTTTGTAGTGAAGATAAGTTTATCAATAAGGATGCTTGCAACCATTTTATGCCTGTCGATTATTATATAGGTGGAATAGAACATGCAATCTTGCACCTGCTTTACTCACGATTTTTCTGCCGCGCTTTAACTAGATGTGGTTATTTTGACATTAAGGAACCTTTCTCTACCTTAATCACTCAAGGAATGGTTTGTCATACAACTTATAAAGATGAGAATGGTAAATGGCTATTTCCTGAAGAAGCAAAAGAATTAGTAGCACTAGGTTTAAAAATCCAAGTTGGTAAGGTTGAGAAGATGAGCAAATCGAAAAGGAATATAGTTGATCCAAATTTCATCATAAAAAAATATGGTGCAGATACTGCACGTTTGTTTGTATTGTCCGACACTCCTCCAGAAAAAGACATAGAATGGTCAGACAACGGTATAGAAGGCTGTTTTCGCTATATAAATAAATTATGGCGCATGGTAATGCAATTCAAACCTATTGTTATCCAAAATCAATCCCCTACCATCCAAGTAGCCGACACCGAGATCAAAAAAGGAAATATGTTATCACATACTGAAATAACACCAGATAAAAATGTTACAAATAAACTTTTAGAGCATAGAAAGAAAATGCACAAACTCTTACACGGACTTACAGATGACTTAGAAAGCTGCAAATTAAATTGTGCAGTGGCAAAATTCCGTGAGATGACGAACTTAATAGCCGAAATAGATATAAAGAACGGAAAATCACTCATTGATGAAAGTATATGCACCCTAATCAGAGTAATCGAACCGTTTATACCACACTTAGCCGAAAGCCTATGGCAAGAAATAGGGGGTGAAGGCATGCTATATCTACAGCCTTGGCCAGAAGTTGCTAAGTCACTACTGATTGATGACGTAGTAACTGTAGCAGTGCAAATCAACGGAAAATTGAGTACAATAATTGAGGTAGCAATTAATCTGCCTAAAGAAGAATTGAAGAAAATAGCAATGAGTTCTGTATCCAATAAGATAGATCAAAACAAAGTTCGAACTATATATACTATACCAAACAAGATAGTAAACATAGTTGTGTAAAAATCTGAGTAGCGCATTTATAATGCTATAATTATATTTCTTAATATAAGAAATATGTATTTGTGCATTGTATATATTTTCCCCTGTATAAGAAGATATATAAAAATGAAGAGATTACGCACTTTAGCTATGTTGCTCACCTTATCTTTAGCAAACATAGCTAACAACTTAGTAATTGATTTAGAAGGTCAATACCCTACACTATACAGGTTTAAACTTTAGTGCTGAATAGAGTAATAATCTTATTATGAATCCAACGCTATTTTTAGTCAGATTATAACAAAAATCCCAGCTCGAACTTAAAGTTCTCAGTAAGGTTGAATCACTAAAGAATATATGGGCTGGATTATTAGCAAACTATCCTTACTATTTTAACCCAATACTAACCCGAGATTTCATGTTGGTACAGGTTCAATAAGTAAATCTCCAAATAAATATCCTTTTTTTAGTATCACTGAAAATATACCAGAGCCACAAAAAATGAGAAGCATTCTTAGTGACATGCTTGATCTTGTTAAAGGCCTAATTATAGACTATAAAAAAAAGAAAAGAATATAAAAAGTCACCAATAAAAAAAGGACTGAAACCTATACGGCGAAAGGTAAAANACAAAATCATCAGTAAAAGAAAAGTAAAACCACTAGCGGGAGAAAAAACAAAGCCTACAATAACGAAAAATAATAAGCGTAACAATAGATGAGAAAGAAATGCTACCCTTTGGTGGACAAAATACTGAATTCTATTCTTAGAAACTGAAAGTTAATGTCGATTTTACAAAATACTCAGCAGGTAGCTACACAATTGGTATTACTGTAAATAAGTGATTTAAAAGCGAAACATATACTATGGGTAACGATGCAACTTTTTGGATAATGAAATAGGGGATGACGATTATCAATCGGTGTTTGTGAAAAAAAAGTGGTTTTATACTTGCGTTCTACTTTAGTTTTATACCAGAATGTGATGATTATAACTGTGGTAAATCTTGATAAGCATATTGGTTTTTGAGAAGGTTAAAATAAACATTATTTTATATATATTATATTAATTTATTTATATTATATAAATAGTTTTCATAACTTGTTGATTAGAACTACTTTAAA
>NZ_JABUMP010000001.1:650296-657159 GCF_029169405.1 Wolbachia endosymbiont of Onchocerca gibsoni
ATTAGGTATATGTGTTTTGTAGATAGGTATGTTGAAGCTTAGAAGATAATGGACAGTGTGATTTGAAATAATAAGTCTCTATGCAATAAGATAGAGTTGATCAACCAGTTTACTCATTTGGAATAAAATATTTATGTGATGATGAGGAAATACTTTAATGCTGATGTGATATTTTAGTTTCTGTAACTAGAGAGTATTAAAGAAACTGGAAAAGATCGAATGTATCTATATGAAATATTTATTTAATATTTATGTACAATCTAAAAAATGTTTGACTATGACAAAGTTATGCACGAATTAAAATGATCTTACTAAAAAAAATAAAGAAAAAGTTTAGAATAGTTTCTTATAAAAAGAATGACCAATCAAAATATTCAGAAATATATTAGCTAATAGTGAAATATCTATCTTAATTTAGCAATAAAGGTTTCTATACATTTAAAATAACACTTCCAATACTCTTTTTAGAGTATTTAGAATCAAACCATCGGGTTTTGGAAACAAAAGGAGCAAGAATACTAACGGCCTACAATTTCAACATCCACAATAGAAAAACTAATGTCTACTGAATTTAAGCAATAGGCATTTTAAAACTATAACTTACCAATTTAATAAAGTTCAAAGGCATCAATAGCTTAGTGTATGAGACATGTAATAAACTGTTATTTTTAAATTTGATTAGATTTAATCTAAAAAATCAAGGTTTTCAATAGCCTATCTGAAAATCTAATCCAGATTTACGCTATGAGAACATACAATAACAGCACATTTTGCTTATCAAAAACACTACTATTTAGCAAATTAGCTGCAGCAACTGCGCTTTACTAAGTAAAACCTTATAAATACAACTTAAGAATAAGTACCAACAAGATCCTGCTAGTAGATTCTAGCTATATACCTTGAGAGCCCAAAAACTTTAATGCTCAACATCAACTTTAATTATAAGCTTTTCCTTGTTCTTTTGCTCCTTCTACAACTACATGTTGTTCCCTATGAAGATTATCCCGTTTTGAACTACTTTTATTTTCAGTATCTTAAGTTTCTTTTTAAAAATCTCAAGGTTACTCCTGAGCTACAAAATTTTACTCTACTTGAGAAACTTTTCCTTTTTAACCTATTCACAGCTTCTTCCTATCTATAATGCAGAACGAGGAGAAATTTAGTAGCTTCTGCTCTTTTTATATCTTCAGGAACTTATTTACTAACGGGTTCTTTCTTACTTATTTCATCTACCATATATTCTTGTTCAGCACACATGCCGGCTGTCGGAATTGAACTGACAACCTACTGATTACAAGTCAGTTGCTCTACCTAATTGAGCTAAGCCGGCTTCAAGTATATATACAATTATCAACGAATTTTCGTCAACTAATTTTTAAAATTATCAAAATACTACATAATAAAATAATATAAGAAAACTTCCATTGAAACCAAAAGAGACTTTAGGATAAAATTTTATTTTTATTAAGCGAAACAACAAAAAATAGTCCTTTTTAGTTGGTAGTCCGGAGGATTTTAATATTATCAAAATTAGTTCTAAATATAGAATCTTAACAAGAAGGATGTTAGCACATAAATCAAGAGTTCCTGATTGCTGTAGAAAGCTAATATAATACCTGATCAAANTTATTGCAACCTACCTTATAATTTTTCGGTAGCATTATTTTAAAAGCGGTTAAATAATATAAAGTTCCCTACAAGTTTGACATTAATATTTCAGAAGAAAGCGGTAAGTTACATTATAACAAAACCTAATTCTAAAAATTATGGCTTTTTTCTATTGATACCAAACCAAGTAGTAACAAACGTTTGGAAAACTTAACCATAGAAGAATTTTGTTTACTAGCAAATGATACACAAAAAGAACTATTTAATAGTCAGGATGGCATATTAAATTGAGATATTATAAATTAAATATAATTAATAAATTTTAAAACATAATTATTAATAATAGTTGACCACTTCAATAAATATTTAATTAATGAATCAACACTACAACAACGGAAAATGCCCTGTATCTTTGCTGAATTATAGTCGCTCTCGCAAACTAAGTAGTATAGCTTACCATATTCTAGCTATGTTAAAATGACTCCCAAAAAGATTTATCTATCAATGAAATTGAATTTGATTGTGAAAGTGATAACCCTACTATAAATGTAACTTTAGACCCAGAATACAGAAAATATTCAAGTTATCAAAAAAAGTGAGTAAAAAAGGCTGTACTACAGAGTATATATCAATCTTAACCCTTGACTTTACTTTATAGAATTCATACTTTATTTACTAATGTATTTTAAGTTTTTATAATAAAAATGGCATTAAATCCGCTAGAACAATTTAAAATATATACAATAATAGAGTTACCTAGATTATTCGGGTACGACATAAGTTTTACCAACTCATCTCTTTTTATGATGATTTCAATAATATCAGTTGCACTTTTCTTGCTCTTAGGAGTAAAGCAAAAGTCAGTAATACCAGGGTATTTGCAAGCTGCAGTTGAGTGTGTATATGGTTTTGTCATTTCAATAATAGAAAATAACACCGGAAGCAAAGGATTGAAGCATATTCCGTTGATATTCACAGCATTTATTTTCACTTTATCATGCAATTTAGTTGGTGTCCTTCCCTACAGTTTTACAGTTACAAGCCATGTGATAGTTACTTTTGCCTTATCGATAATAGTTTTTATTTATACAACTGTTGTTGGATTCAAAGAAAGAGGAATAAAATTTCTACGTATTTTATTACCAGAAGGTACTCCATCATGGCTTGCTCTAATGATGGTTTTTATCAAGCTATTTGCTTACCTCTCAAGACCTATAAGTTTATCAATTAGGCTTGCTGCAAATATGATTGCAGGTCATACAATTATTAAAGTAATAGCAGGGTTTATTGTGAATATGCATTTAGCTCTAACTCCTATACCATTTTTGTTTATAATTGCCCTAATAGGGTTTGAAGTGTTTGTTGCAATTTTACAAGCCTATATATTCACCTCTTTAACATGTGTATATTTGTCAGATGCAGTAAAGTAATTGACTTTATCTTTAGAGCATTTTACAATTAATCCTGTAAGGAAATGGTTGAAGGTAATATATGGATTTAGTAGCTTTAAAGTTTATAGCAATCGGGTTAAGTGTACTTGGCATGCTTGGAGCTGGTACTGGTGTAGCAAATATATTTTCTACCATGTTAAATGGGCTCGCGAGAAACCCTGAATCAGAAGATAAGATGAAAAAATACGTCTATACAGGAGCAGCTTTAGTTGAAGCAATGGGGCTATTTGCATTTCTACTTGCATTGCTATTAATATTCGTTGTCTAATATGCCGCAACTTGACGCTTCAACTTTCTTTTCTCAAGTTTTTTGGTTTTTAATTTTTTTCTCTTCGCTTTTTTTTATAGTATGTTACTTATTTTTACCAAAGTTAGATGAAATAATAAACATCAGAAACAAGAAAGTATTGGATTCTTTTAATAGTTCTGTTCGTCTTCTAAAACTTATAGAAACCCAGGTTACTAGGTACAACTTGGCTTTAAACAAAGCTAGAACACAAGCAAAAAAGATCGTGAGCAATGCACTTGTTCAAGTAGAAGAAATGAGAATAAGTGCAAAAAATATAATAGAAGAGGAAGATAAAAAAATGAATAAACTTGTTGAAGAAAAAGTAGCAAAATTTAAATCTGAATATATCGATGAATTAAAGCAAACAGCTATCGGTATCGCTTTAATTTACTACAATAAGTTAACTAATTCTGAAATTGAAGAGGAATTTGTTACTAACTTGATATTCAAAGAATTTTAGAGGTTTTTATGTCCACATCAATGATCATTGGCCTTGCTTTCTCAATAGGTTTTATCTTTTCATATAGATTATTAAAAAAATTAATAAAAAGTATCCTTAGTAGAGAACGTGACAAGAGCAAGTTTACAAACGAAGAGGTTGAAAAATTCAAAAGAGATATGTTAGAATACTATAAAAAGTCTTCTGAAAAATACAAAAAATTAGATACAGAGGTTAATAAAACAATAAATGAAGCACTCGATAAGGCTAACAGAATCATTAAGTATAATAGACAACAACTAGACCAGACGTTGAATGAGAACGCTCGCTTCCACTTGAAGAAAGTTACTGACCAAGTTGAAAAAGCTATTGGAGATTTACAAGCTAGTACAGCAAATATAGCAGCTGATGCCGTAAAAAAAATAATACAAGTACATCAGGATAACAAGCGCAGTAGTGAGATCATATCTTCACTTTCACGTGATTTAAACAAAAAATTACATTAGGTCTAGTTAGCAATTTTCTGCAGTGATATAGAAAAATTTAAGCTCGATTTCAGTTTACATTAAAGAGCAAGAAAAGATTTTTTATTATAAAATAATACATTTCCTTGGTAAGAATTAAATAATACTACTTTTTTCTATGATTAAAAATATAAATTAAGGTAATAACTATTGGATCAAGGGTTACTATGATGATAACTGCGTATTGATAAAGGTAGGTGTAAACAGGTTTTAGATTCTCTTAACCAAAACCTTTAATATTTCAAAATTTGCAAGTAACTATTTATAGTATAAGAACCCTTAATTTCTCATCCAAGAGCATCAAACTAAGTACGATATTTCTCGCTTTTTTTTATGACTTTAACTTTAATTCCAACAGCAAATTATATATACTTTGCTTTGATGCTTTCATTTAGATTAGGATGTTCTAACTATTTATTTTAATTTATAACTATATTTTTTAACCTATAGTGACTCTTAACCAAAAAATAAATTGTAATGAGTTAAATGAAGAAGGTTATCCTATACGTATATATTATTTTGTTGCCTATTTTCAAAGAATAGTGCAGTGTAGAACAACTCATTGAAAGTATTAAAAGTTTAAATTATTCAGAATCAAAATTAGATGTGAAGCTTTTTACAGAAAAGTACAATCAGGAAATACTTACAACTATAGAAGAATATACTTTATCGCAATACTTTAAAGTAACAAAAGTGTTTCATTCTTTTTCTAAAACAAAAGCTAAGTCATACAATCATGACATGAACTTTGCTAAGAAAAAAGTGCGCGGCAATATATGATTCGAGTAACAAGATAGATCCGCTGCAGTTGAAAAACACTAATTGAACTTAATAAATGCGACGACAAGTTAGCCTGTATGTAGGCGAGTTTAAACAACTACAATTATAGTTACAGTTTTCTTATAAAATCTTTTTCTCTAGAATATATGAACTAATTTCAATATTTATTACCTAGATTTAAAAAAATGAACATATCACCACCTACTAGGTAGTAGCAGTAACCATTACTTAGTGGAATTTTGAGAAAAGCCCTTTTCTGCAATATTTATAATGTCACTAAAGATGCTGACTTAACAAATAAGGTATAGAACTATAATTAGTGATTCGGAGATATTGGAAAAATTACTAACTATCATACTTGTTTGGATTAAGAAAAGAACATACTAGATCAAATATTATGTGCAAACTTACATTACCTATTAAAAAAAATATAAAATTATTCAATAAATGCGCTGAATTTAAAGTAATTTTGCTATTGAATCCCTTCATTAGTTCTGCAACTTTTATACTTCTCACTACTCCATCTTTATTACTTTCATTACTATTAACTAGTATTTTAAATGAATTATTTTTGTATTATTCTATAATAGAGTACATTACTAAAATAGAGTACATTACTAATTTGACTCTTTTGATAAGAACTATCAATCAGCAAAATATGTCTTTATATTTTTATACAATATCAATATTTTCTTCTACCTACAGTCAGATACATAATAGTATTACATCTTTTCTCGCTTTGTGGGAACCAATTATTCATCCTCGGTAATGGAACAAAAGCAATCAAAATCTGTAGTCATCTGGCTCTTCCTCTGCTCTATCATGGTAATCATCATGGTGGGGATTGGGGGGGTTACAAGACTTTCAAAAGCAGGATTATCAATCACAGAGTGGAAACCATTTTCTGGAACATTACCACCATTGAGTGAACAAGATTGGCTGCAAGAAAAATCAAAGTATGAGGCTACACCTGAATATAAAATATTTAACTACGGTATCAGTATGAAGGAGTTTCGTACCTTATATCTAATAGAATATATACATAGATTGGTTGCAAGGCTAACAGGTTTAGCTTTTATTCTGCCATTTATATATTTTCTGCTGAAAAAGAGAATATTTAAAAAGGCAGCAATAAGGCTATCTATAGCACTATTGTTTGGAATATTACAAGCTCTTGCTGGTTGGTACATGGTCAAAAGCGGGCTAGTATCTGAACCTCATGTCAGTCATTACAGGCTTGCACTCCACTTATTGTTAGCATTAATTATTTTTACATTATTATCATATCAATTTTTTGATTACCAAATACGGATCCCAATGTTACGTACACAACAACTATACAAACAGTACAATGTAAGAGTAATTTTCACTAAGAAAGGCATCATCCCAGTGCCCAAACATTGTTATCCAGAAGACTTAACCTTTAACAAACATGTCAAGCGACCATATAATAAAAGCTGGACTCCAATGCCGAGTACTGGAATAACACCATTTGCTGTACAATTTACCTTTAAAAGCAAGTACTTGTACAGTTATATGTTATTACATACTAGGATAATAGAATCCCAGTTTACTAGTTATAGTATATATCACACAATACTTATTCTGACTCTAGTTACTATACAAATAATCTTTGGTGTTTTTGTTGCAGGATTAAATGCTGGTTTAATTTACAATACTTTTCCATTAATGGATGGACAAATCGTTCCAGAAGATTTACTTTCCTTGCAGCCTACATGGCTCAATATCTTTGAAAATAGAGCGACAGTGCA
>NZ_JABUMP010000001.1:657169-657845 GCF_029169405.1 Wolbachia endosymbiont of Onchocerca gibsoni
TATATTTATATCCTCAATATATAATTAAAAGAATTAACGGATGTCTTGCATGCGATTGCAGTTTTCCTTTACATTTGTGCTTGGGAATTATGCTTATTAATTTATGCTAATTAATTCATATGTATCCTGATTAATTTATATAAATTTATACTTATTTATTTATATATTCATATTGCAGTAATCATTTAGGAATATTTATATGCTATGTCATAAATATGTTGTCAATGAAACAAATTAAAGAGATTAAAGTTGTAGTGCTATTAAGGAAAAAAATAATGTGCCATTTATATATTTTCTGTTGAAGAAGAGAATATCTAAAAAAGGCAGCAATAACGCTATCTACAGCACTATTGTTTGGAATATTACAAGCTCTTGCTGGTTGGTACGTGGTCAAAAGTTGGCTGATATTTGAACCTCGTGTCAGTCATTACAGGCTTGCACTTCAGCATTGATTATTTTTGCATTACTATCATATTAATTTTTTGATTATCAAATACGAATCCCAATGTTACGTACACAACTATGCAAACATCACAGTTTAGGAGTAATTTTCACTAAGAAAATTGATATAGAAGCGAGAAATATCTAGTTATCATGTTATACAACAAATGTTTGCCATTTCTTAAAGAAACATTCCAAAAGACAAAAAAATCCACTAAAATTATGACTGATATTC
>NZ_JABUMP010000001.1:657855-659959 GCF_029169405.1 Wolbachia endosymbiont of Onchocerca gibsoni
CTACTAGGTAGTAGCAGTAACCATTACTTAGTGGAATTTTGAGAAAAGCCCTTTTCTGCAATATTTATAATGTCACTAAAGATGCTGACTTAACAAATAAGGTATAGAACTATAATTAGTGATTCGGAGATATTGGAAAAATTACTAACTATCATACTTGTTTGGATTAAGAAAAGAACATACTAGATCAAATATTATGTGCAAACTTACATTACCTATTAAAAAAAATATAAAATTATTCAATAAATGCGCTGAATTTAAAGTAATTTTGCTATTGAATCCCTTCATTAGTTCTGCAACTTTTATACTTCTCACTACTCCATCTTTATTACTTTCATTACTATTAACTAGTATTTTAAATGAATTATTTTTGTATTATTCTATAATAGAGTACATTACTAAAATAGAGTACATTACTAATTTGACTCTTTTGATAAGAACTATCAATCAGCAAAATATGTCTTTATATTTTTATACAATATCAATATTTTCTTCTACCTACAGTCAGATACATAATAGTATTACATCTTTTCTCGCTTTGTGGGAACCAATTATTCATCCTCGGTAATGGAACAAAAGCAATCAAAATCTGTAGTCATCTGGCTCTTCCTCTGCTCTATCATGGTAATCATCATGGTGGGGATTGGGGGGGTTACAAGACTTTCAAAAGCAGGATTATCAATCACAGAGTGGAAACCATTTTCTGGAACATTACCACCATTGAGTGAACAAGATTGGCTGCAAGAAAAATCAAAGTATGAGGCTACACCTGAATATAAAATATTTAACTACGGTATCAGTATGAAGGAGTTTCGTACCTTATATCTAATAGAATATATACATAGATTGGTTGCAAGGCTAACAGGTTTAGCTTTTATTCTGCCATTTATATATTTTCTGCTGAAAAAGAGAATATTTAAAAAGGCAGCAATAAGGCTATCTATAGCACTATTGTTTGGAATATTACAAGCTCTTGCTGGTTGGTACATGGTCAAAAGCGGGCTAGTATCTGAACCTCATGTCAGTCATTACAGGCTTGCACTCCACTTATTGTTAGCATTAATTATTTTTACATTATTATCATATCAATTTTTTGATTACCAAATACGGATCCCAATGTTACGTACACAACAACTATACAAACAGTACAATGTAAGAGTAATTTTCACTAAGAAAGGCATCATCCCAGTGCCCAAACATTGTTATCCAGAAGACTTAACCTTTAACAAACATGTCAAGCGACCATATAATAAAAGCTGGACTCCAATGCCGAGTACTGGAATAACACCATTTGCTGTACAATTTACCTTTAAAAGCAAGTACTTGTACAGTTATATGTTATTACATACTAGGATAATAGAATCCCAGTTTACTAGTTATAGTATATATCACACAATACTTATTCTGACTCTAGTTACTATACAAATAATCTTTGGTGTTTTTGTTGCAGGATTAAATGCTGGTTTAATTTACAATACTTTTCCATTAATGGATGGACAAATCGTTCCAGAAGATTTACTTTCCTTGCAGCCTACATGGCTCAATATCTTTGAAAATAGAGCGACAGTGCAATTTATACACCGAGCATTAGCATTGCTAATATTAGTTCTGACAATAATACTTACAATAAAAAATACCAGTGTAAAATCGGTATATGTTATGCTATTCTCCGTTATCATTCAGATGATTTTAGGGATAGTTACTTTGTTGTTTCACATACCAATAGCCATTGCTGTAACCCATCAAGTATTTTCGTTTATCTTGTTTGGATCAGGTTTATATTTTTTCTGCTATTTAAGAAAGCAGACCACATCACCAACTTTTACATTTTTTCCTTCTTGAACGGGAATATTTTTTATCACCATTTCTGACTCAGCACATATAATATTTTCCATCTTCATTGCTTCCACAACAAATAAAGGTTGTCCCACTCCTACCTGATCTCCAACATTTACGTGTAATTTAACTAATAAACCAGATATTGGAGATTTTACAGCATTTACTACAACTCTTTCTGTTTTGTTATTTAGCATGAACTTACTTAATCTAGCTATATGAGGTTTAAACACACAACATTCAGCTTGCATCCCAGCATGTCTTATAA
>NZ_JABUMP010000001.1:659969-680667 GCF_029169405.1 Wolbachia endosymbiont of Onchocerca gibsoni
ATCAATCACAGAGTGGAAACCATTTTCTGGAACATTACCACCATTGAGTGAACAAGATTGGCTGCAAGAAAAATCAAAGTATGAGGCTACACCTGAATATAAAATATTTAACTACGGTATCAGTATGAAGGAGTTTCGTACCTTATATCTAATAGAATATATACATAGATTGGTTGCAAGGCTAACAGGTTTAGCTTTTATTCTGCCATTTATATATTTTCTGCTGAAAAAGAGAATATTTAAAAAGGCAGCAATAAGGCTATCTATAGCACTATTGTTTGGAATATTACAAGCTCTTGCTGGTTGGTACATGGTCAAAAGCGGGCTAGTATCTGAACCTCATGTCAGTCATTACAGGCTTGCACTCCACTTATTGTTAGCATTAATTATTTTTACATTATTATCATATCAATTTTTTGATTACCAAATACGGATCCCAATGTTACGTACACAACAACTATACAAACAGTACAATGTAAGAGTAATTTTCACTAAGAAAGGCATCATCCCAGTGCCCAAACATTGTTATCCAGAAGACTTAACCTTTAACAAACATGTCAAGCGACCATATAATAAAAGCTGGACTCCAATGCCGAGTACTGGAATAACACCATTTGCTGTACAATTTACCTTTAAAAGCAAGTACTTGTACAGTTATATGTTATTACATACTAGGATAATAGAATCCCAGTTTACTAGTTATAGTATATATCACACAATACTTATTCTGACTCTAGTTACTATACAAATAATCTTTGGTGTTTTTGTTGCAGGATTAAATGCTGGTTTAATTTACAATACTTTTCCATTAATGGATGGACAAATCGTTCCAGAAGATTTACTTTCCTTGCAGCCTACATGGCTCAATATCTTTGAAAATAGAGCGACAGTGCAATTTATACACCGAGCATTAGCATTGCTAATATTAGTTCTGACAATAATACTTACAATAAAAAATACCAGTGTAAAATCGGTATATGTTATGCTATTCTCCGTTATCATTCAGATGATTTTAGGGATAGTTACTTTGTTGTTTCACATACCAATAGCCATTGCTGTAACCCATCAAGTATTTTCGTTTATCTTGTTTGGATCAGGTTTATATTTTTTCTGCTATTTAAGAAAGCAGACCACATCACCAACTTTTACATTTTTTCCTTCTTGAACGGGAATATTTTTTATCACCATTTCTGACTCAGCACATATAATATTTTCCATCTTCATTGCTTCCACAACAAATAAAGGTTGTCCCACTCCTACCTGATCTCCAACATTTACGTGTAATTTAACTAATAAACCAGATATTGGAGATTTTACAGCATTTACTACAACTCTTTCTGTTTTGTTATTTAGCATGAACTTACTTAATCTAGCTATATGAGGTTTAAACACACAACATTCAGCTTGCATCCCAGCATGTCTTATAAAATATCTACTACCTTGTTTCTCTACCTTAAGTGTTATATTAGTATCATCATTAATTGTGATAGATAGTAACCTATAACTTAACTTCCACTTACCTATTATAGAGTATGTGTTGTGATTATATACTGTTGTTAACACACTATTTTGATACTTTGCATTTATAGAGTACTCGTTGTTATTTATTCTCACTATGAATAAATCTCTTGCATGACTGCCTATAGTTCCATCATTATCAGATATTCCCCCAATATTATTAAGTGTCATTCTAACACCGCAAGGTGTCATCTGAGCAAATGACACTGGGACTAATTCTTCTCCTTTTCTAGATTCTAGTATCACACGCTGGAATGACATTAAAGACGTTTCATTTACTGCTTTATAATAGCACTTTTCCTCATTTTCCAAATGAACATACAGTACAGCAAAAATAAACACCTTAATATATTCTTCTGTAACAAAGTCACCGTGAAAACCATTTGGATAATGGTCTGAGATAAACCTCGTATGGAGTTTCGCTGCAACAAAATTTGGATGATGAAAGATGGATTCTAGAAATTCTATATTATTTGTTACTCCTTCTATATAACACTCAGACAACGCTTTTTGCATTCTGCCGATTGCCTCTATTCTATCTTTTCCATACGTTATCACCTTCATGATCATTGAATCATAGAACATGCTAATTTCTGAACCTGCAGCAACTCCATCATCTATCCTTACACAGTTGTTAGATTCCTTGCACAGCAATTGCTTTGATGAAAGGTTAACAACACTACCCAGTGTCACTCCAGCGCATGATACTGAAACCCAATCGTTTTTTTCCTTGATAACAGTGTTTGATACTGGACTCATAGGGAGTTGTGTAGAAAAATTTTCATCCGGTTTATTGTAATACCTTATCCTTCCACTAGAAGGAAAAAATTTTTTTGACGGGTCTTCGGCACAAATTCTGCTCTCTATTGCAGATCCAGTAAGTTTAATATCATCTTGACTAAACCTTAATTTTTCTCCACAAGAGGTTCTAATCATTTCTTCAACTATATCTATTCCTGTGACAAACTCTGTTACTGGGTGCTCGACTTGTAACCTAGTATTTACCTCAAGAAAATAGAAATTTTGATTCTTATCTACAACAAACTCAACAGTACCTGCTGAAAAATAACCAACTTCCTTTGCTAAAGAAACACATTGTATATACATTCCTTGTCTTAGCCTCTCACTGATGAACGGGCTTGGAGTTTCCTCTATTATTTTCTGATTATTTCTTTGTACTGAGCACTCCCTTTCTCCAAGACACACCACATTTCCATATTTATCTGCTATAATCTGTATTTCAATGTGCCGCGATAACTCTATATACTTCTCTATAAAGATACTCCTATCTTTAAAACTTTTTTCTGCTTCGTTTGTTGCTGATATAAATGCTAATTCAATTTCCTTTTTAGAGCTTACAACTCGCATGCCTTTACCGCCACCACCTAAAGCAGCTTTCAGTATAACAGGGAATCCAATCTCCTCAGCAACGCTAGCCGCATGGGCAGCATCATTGATCTCACCTATATATCCCGGTACCGCATTGACTCCAGCCCTCTTTGCTGCCTCCTTTGCTGTTATTTTATTAGCTATCACTTCTATTGTTTCTGCACTTGGACCAATAAAATCTATATTGTGTCTTTGCAAAGCACGTGGAAAATCTGGGTTTTCTGCCAAAAAGCCATAACCGGGATGAACTGCCTGTACACCTGTTTCAACTGCTGCTTCGCATATCTTTTCAATGTTTAAATAACTTAAATAAGAAGGCGAAGGACCAATGTACCTCGACTCATCTGCTTGTCTTACATGTACAGAATTTATATCTGCATCTGAATACACGCACACACAAGATATACCTACTCTATGGGCAGTTCTGATGATCCTACAAGCAATCTCTCCCCTGTTTGCTATTAAAATTTTACAGTACTTTCTTTCCATCATTGCATAAGTCTACTTTCTTAAATTGAGAAAGCAAATTTCTATGTCGCTGATACAGATAAACTCTAACCTCATACCATAGACATACAGATCATTCAGAAACTATTGTATCTACTTAAGCTAGTATAAAATATTGAGAACTAAAAAATAAAAAGTACAAGAACAAATACAAGGTAGTAATGTACGCTATAGCTCCTACTATACATAATATTAAACATAGAAGCTACTATTTGTGCTTGTAGCCTATTTAATTTTCTTCTGTTTTGCAATACCTGAGAAATAAATAGTGCTACACCACTCTCCAATTATTCCTTAACATAACCTTTACCTCTTGTATATATTCTCAATATACTCCATCTTTAATTTTTTCCACCTCCTCTTAATTTTTAGCTTCCTCTGCCTTTTAAAACTTACTCTTAGGCACCTTCTTCTAAGTCTTTCATAACCTCTTTGAGTAAGTGTAGGATTCTGTAACTTATTCGCTATATTTAAAAATGGATTACTATTTTCATCAAGCCTACTTAGCTACATAAACAACATTCTCTTTATAAATTCTGACAAATTTACCTTTATCTCCTTTTCTTATAGCATTAAGTCAATAAGCCATTGGATTGAACCATAACATGCCCTTCTATATTCAATTAATATTAAGTTATATACTATAATTCATAAAAAATATGACTCTATCTTTCGAAATAAATAAATTATAAATTATCATAAGCATAAATTTCAGCTATAATTATTCATACTATCGTAACAGCAAATATGCTAAGCATAATCACTAGATTTGCTCCATCTCCAACAGGTTTTTTGCACATTGGTGGAGCTCGCACTGCTTTATTCAATTGGCTCTACGCAAAGCATCATGGTGGTAAGTTTCTACTAAGGATCGAGGACACTGACAAAAAACGATCAACACAAAAGGCAATTAATGCAATAATAGACGGCCTGAAATGGCTTGATGTAAATTATGATGGAGAAATAATATACCAATCAAAAAGAACAGAGAGATATGTTGAAGTTGCAAACCTTTTAGTCAAAAGAGGTAAAGCGTATTACTGCTATTGCCCTGAAAATAAAGTTGCAGAAAAGAAAGCAAAAGCAAGAGAAGAAGGAAAGATATACAAGCATAAATGCTTCAATGTAACACCAAATGTAAAGCCTGTTGTCCGATTTAAAGTCCCAGATTCGCAAGATATCGTTGTTAACGATAAAATATACGGTCAAATTAAAGTAAACAGCAACCAACTTGATGACATAGTAATTTTACGTTCTGACAACACTCCAACATATATTTTTGCCGTGGTGATTGATGATCATGATACTGGAATAACTGATATAATACGTGGTTCTGACCATCTCACTAATACTTTTAAACAATTACTAATATATCAAGCCCTTGATTTTGATATCCCACGCTTTGCACATGTACCGCTGATTTGCCAGGAGAACGGAAATAAGCTATCTAAAAGACATGGCGCAACAAGCATTTGCGATTATAAAAAAATGGGAATATTACCAGAGGCAATGCGTAACTACTTACTAAGACTTGGCTGGAGTCATGGAAACGATGAGATTATCAGTAGTGAACAGGCAGTAGAGTGGTTCAATTTAGAAAACATTGGTCGTTCACCTGCACGCCTAGATTTTAAAAAGTTGAGGTACTTAAATAATCACTATATTAATAACATGAGCAATAAAGACATTCTGACTCTAATTCTTAGAGAAAATACTCTAAACGATAAAAAAAAGAACTATTTACTACACGGGCTAACGGAACTAAAAAAAAGAGCAAGCTACCTGAACGAATTATTGGATTTAGCACAGTTTTATATTCAAGATCCACCACTTGATTTAAACAAAGAGGCCGAACAAATTGTCAAATCTAACCTCGATACAATCAAGTTACTTGCGTCATTTCTCTTGAGAATTAGTCATGAAAACTGGAACAAGAACTCTCTATCTTCTCAAGTTAAGGAGTTTTCAAAGCTACATAATGTTAAAATAAGTGATGTATACCACTCATTACGCGCCCCTATAACCGGAACAATGGATGCACCTGGGATCATCAATATAATGGTAACTCTTGGTAGAGATGAGTGTATAAGAAGACTACGGAACTATAAGCTGAAGTTTGCCTTTTAAACGTATAGAATGTTAACTAACTACCGATTAACATTGCCTTAAAAAGAGTACCCATATTTTCAGTTAACCTTAAAAACTCACTAAAAATTCTATTCTTATGTTCATCATTTGCATTTTTGATTAAAGTTTGTACCCTTTCCTTTATACCAAAAAGATATAAAAATTCTCTTTGAGTTAAAATTTTACATTCTATGTGTTTTAATGCGTCCTTCAATGCTTGAAAATTCACAAGCGCAGTAATATCATTATTACCAACACCTTCAAGAAAATTGGCATACCTGTGTTGTCTGATAGACTGTAAAGTGCTTTTATATGTAGGATATACATAGCCATAATCTATAACTATAGCAGCCCCTCTGTTACTAACTATTTTTTCTTCAAGTTTTTTAAATATTTCAATTCCAGCTGAACATATTTCCACCACTGCACCATTAAAAAGTTCTTCATTCGGTATTTGAGTAGTTAACAGTGAAACATAGGATTTTTTCTTTCTGGATTTTAGTATTAGGCACTGAAACAATACCCCATCATCCCGCCTTGTTATCCTATTTTCATACCACTCACCATTATGATACACAAATTGATCTATAGGAAGAGCATCAAAGAATTCATTTGCCAAGAAAATAGTTGGCTGCTCCGGTAAATCATTAATATCTACGTGCCAATCAATATTTGATTCTTTTAATTTTCCCTTCTGTATCTTCTGTAAAGTAGGGCTGATCTCAATTAGGTGAATAGCCATTGATCTAAAAAAATTACTGTGTTTTTTAGTAACTCTTATTATATCGTGAATAAGTGTTCCTTCGCCTGGCCCAAGTTCAACTAGAGAAAATTTTAGTGGCTTTCCTAATTTTTCCCACGTATACATCACCCAAACTGCAATTATTTCACCAAATAATTGACTGATTTCAGGAGCTGTGATAAAATCATTATTTTTACCAAGGGGTGACCTATTCATATAATAGCCATGTTTTTTATGGTATAGAACAGCATTCATAAAGTCACTGATAGGTATTGACCCTTGGTTTTGATCAATTAATTTATATATATAAGAGAGCATATCATTAATAAATGGTTAATCATTGCGTGTCACAATACAAATTAGTAGAGTATTTATATCTATAGTATAAACTTTAAGAGCTTATTAACAATAGTGCTTCGATTATGAGCGATCAGGATATTAATAATTATGCTACCTTTATGAACCCAGATGACAGTATTGAATGTAAACTTGATGAAACTGTCAATTTTATAGAAAATAAGGTTATAAGCACTGATGGGTTAACTCTAATAGAAGTATTTCAAGCACTAGTTCAAATGCTAAACGGCGATTCAGAACTAGTAAAAAAAGTACTAGCATATGCCAATATTATGGCAAAACATGGAACAAAAATAGCGAAAGAATCACAACCAAGTAGGGCTGAAGTTCTTCGATTTCTTAGAGGTAAAGAAAATGTTGTCAGCAGACAAGAATCTGCAAAGAAGCCATCCCCTACACCTGCTATAAAATCAATCAAAAAGAAAATTAGAGGTTTTTAGATGGCTAATTCTATAAAAAAATTTACTGTGCAATGTGACTTCAAAGGACAAACTTCACCTTTTACAATATACATAGGAAACCCAAAAAGTGACACTCATCCGATTTACCATCAAGATTCCTGGCTCGTAAGAGAACGTGGAGGTAATATTCCTAGTAAAGTAAAAGAAAGCCTGCAAAAATTGCACAAATTATCTAAAGAAAATGGAATCTCTTTTTCAGAGCTATGTGCATATGCCATAACGGTGATTAACAATAGTGGTAAAACAAGCAACAGCAAAAAATAGCATATTATATTCCTAGTATCTATTTTTTGTTATCTAAATCTTACACCAAGATTCATACCAAATCTCCAATTTATAAAATGTTACATTATTTGTATTTTATCAGTATAGCATAAAAGCAATTTAATACAGATATAATTGAATGCTGATGAAATTTATACTAAACTATTCAGTTGCCCTTAAAATTGTTATCTCCCTCATAGAGATAAAAATAAGATCAAAGGTATTGTATAGTTCTAACTCAAGTTGAACAGCGAACAGCAAAGGAAGTATCTATTGCTAAGAAAAGGCCATTCAAAAACTTCATACCTTGATAAGGCAAGCAGAAAATCTAAAGTAAAGCCAGCATCATATTATGGTGAACGAAATGTTATTCATGACATTTGTACATGAACAATTATTCATATTTCGTGGAAGCAGAGAATGTACCAATGCCAAGGCTTATGAGTGTAGGTATGGTAATTGGATTCATGACAGCAAACACGTGCCATGTTCAATCATCGTAGATACCAAGCATTATCAATTTATAATAATTTATCCCTCTACCCAAAGGTGATAGCTATTATACTATAAGACTGCTAATCATGTTAATTCTACATCTTAGCAAATACAACCAAGGAACTTTTGCTTATTTGAAGAACATTACGCTAAAATCCAGCAGCTTATTATAAAGCGATGATTAATAGGGATGCCATCATACAATACTCTATATAAGACAAACTGAAGCATGTTCTTAGTGGATTGATTCTTTTATAAGAAAGGGTGTGTGATATCAATTGTATTTGAAACTGTTTTACAGTATATAAACAAGGGAAAATACCAGTTTGATTAGACTGTAACCTTATACGTAAATCAAGATCCATAAGCAACATAAAGCCACAGAGCTTATTCTGTAAAAATAGATAAAAATAGGATTTATAGAAATTGCAGGCTTTTCCAATAGAGAAGGAAAATATAAACCTAGTGAGCAATATAAAAATTTGATCCTTAAACTGTAAAAGACAAGATTCAATCTAATAAATTGAAATTAACTAACAGAGAATTATTACAACTAATTGCTTACAGTTGTGTGATACCATTTACTATATAATGTAGCATCTATTATAAAGATATAACCTAACCCCTCAATATGTCATTTACAGAAGTTTTCGACCTTGTCTTTGCATCCACTTTTTTTACTATAACTGCACAATATGTTGAAATGTTATTTTTAGATGAAGTAGATCCTGGTACTACTACAGAGTAAGGAGGTACTTCACCATAAAATACTTTACCGGTTTCTCTATCAATAATTTTTGTTGATGCTCCAATAAAAACTCCCATACCTAAAACTGATCCTTCTCTTATTATAACACTTTCGGCCACCTCGCTACGCGCTCCTATAAAACAATTATCCTCTATAATAACTGGAAAAGCTTGAATAGGTTCTAAAACTCCACCAATTCCCACTCCTCCAGAAATATGGCAATCCTTTCCTATTTGTGCACAGCTACCAACTGTTGACCAAGTATCTATCATTGTACCCGAACCGATATAAGCACCAACATTAATAAAGCTTGGCATAAGGACAACATTTGTATCTATATAAGCGGACTGACGAACAAAACATCCAGGAACTACTCTAATTTTTGATTGGCGAAATTTTTCTTCATTCCATCCATTAAACTTATTGTTAGTCTTGTCAAACCACCAATTGTTATTGCCTACTGCTTTACTTTCCTCAGTAAGAAAGTGTAATAATATTGCCTGCTTTATCCACATATGTACTACCCACTTTCCGTTTGATAGCCTTTCTGCTACTCTAATTTTACCACAATCAAGAAGATTAACTATCTCTTCAATTAGAGCTCTTGCTGTTATTTTTACATTACAGTTAATAAGTTCATTTCTATTTCTCCAAATATTTTCTACATCATTCTGCATTTTATCTAGTTGTAAGTTTTCCATTTATTATATATTGATAATAAGTTTACAGCTTCACATAATACAGGTTTGTTACCACTTTACACTAAGTGATGTGAAGATACAATGTAATAACTGCACTAGAACTTACTTAGTACCTCCGAACAAACAAGTAAATTTAGGAGGAAGGAAATAAAGTATACAAACTGCAACCACGTATGGTGTGAATATTTAGCCAGGTAAGGTGCATGCTACCATTTATTACACAAGAAAAAAGTTAACAAAGGAATTTTCTAGTGTTTAGTTTACCACTTTAGAGCTTTTGTTGTAGTAATAAGGCTATATATTGCAGTAGCTAACCTCTCCTAAGGAAGGAAACAAAAAGTATAAAAACAAATTAGTTCATATAAGGATTCAATAAGTCCTAAATTAGGATATAAAAAAAAAGCAAACTGACAGTTTGAGCATAAAAAGGCTTGCACTACAAAAAAGTTTTATCAAAATTACCTTTTTCACTTCTAAGATCTAGTTAAGCTGAACTTAATCCTTCAATTTCATCAATTAAAAAACCAGTAGACTCAGTTTACTTGAATCCAAAAAAGCAGATTCAAGTGTTATGCACTAGAATAACATTTTTTTGAATTTTTAAATTGTTTTAATTATAAATATTTAAGAAATTTCCTAATAAAAAAGACAAAAGAAACCTCAATCAGTATCTATTTTCAATTTGGCGTTTTTAAAAGTCTTAAACACTGCAATTTAAAGACTCTTAAACTTGCAATAGACTTTAGCTTAAATGCTAAGAAACTTACTAAGCAGAAAAAAGGGAAAAGAACTGATAGGTAGAGCTTTTCACTCTCTTTAACCTTGCAAATCGATATTTTATGCTACATTAAACAACTTATAATGGTATTTCAGCTTGAAAAGTTAGAAGTTCAGATAAAATAATAAAGACACAAGGTATACATAGTGTAAAAAACCAAATATAAGATGTCAGTTGCGTAATAATCCTGTCACTCAATCTACACAAGTTAAAGATAACTGAATACCTTTGCGCATTACAGTAACGGAGTTAGCAAAGTTTGTCTGATAATTTTTCGTTTCTAACTTGTTATATATGTCTAGAAGCGTTGCCAAAAATTATACAAAAGCCTATGCCAGTGAGGAATAATTAAAGGTTAGCTATAAATGACCCATAAAGCAAAAATATATATATCAACATCATATCTTAGACTACGAGCCCTCTTGCTGATAAAATCGAGAGCTTAGCCTTAAATTTTCTTCAGAAGTTATACAATTGAGTAGCAATCCTATACATATCAGGCTTGAAGCAGTTATGCTTCCTCCATAGGATAAAAATGGTAATGGATCTCCTATTATAGGTAAAAGACCTATTGTCATTCCAATATTTATGAAGAAATGAACACCAAAAAAAGCAAAAATTCCGATAGATAATAACTTAGAAAAGTAAACTTTTGATCTGTAGGCAACAGAGAATATTATAGCAAGTAACGTAGTATAAAGGAGAATCAAAACCATGCTACCTAAAAAACCCCACTCTTCGCTAAGTACTGCAAAAGCAAAATCTGTACGCCTTTCCGGTAAAAATCCAAGCTGAGTTTGACTTCCATTAGCAAAGCCCTTACCAAGCAAACCTCCTGAACCAATAGCTATTTGAGACTGCTGTGCATTATAACCTATTCCAAGCGGATCCGTTGATGAATCCAAAAACGATAGTATCCTTTGTTTGTGATAAGGGCGTAAAAAAAAACAAATGACTGGCATCACAAAAATACTAAATATTCCAAAAACTATTAAATGTGACCCTTTTATTATTGATGTAAATATAATTGATGTCCCTATAAATAACATTATGACAGCTGTGCCTAAATTTGGTTGTTTTAATACTAAGAACACAGGCAAAAAAATAATTATAAGCGCCTTAAATAGTTTTTGAAATTCCATCATTTTATATACACTTTGCTTACTAAAATAGCGAGCAAGTGCAAGCATTAATCCTACTTTCGCAAATTCTGATGGCTGTAAACTAACTGACCCAATTCTTATCCACCTTGCTGAACCCATTATAAACGAACCAGAAAAATTAACTACTAATAATGCAATCACTGCTGCTATATAAAAAAAATAAGCATGCTTTAAATAAAAATTCAGCTCTATGAACGACATAGCTATAGCTAGTAAAAAAAAAGAAGAGAATACAACTAATTGATGAATTGCGAATGGCATCCACTTTCTTCCAGCAGAAGAATATTGAACAATAATGCCAATACAAAATAGAGCTATTACATTAATGACCAGCAACCAATGAACCTTCTTCAACCTATCCATAACAAAAGCTCCAGTACCTTATAGTATAGTAAAATATAAAGTAAAGGTAAAAATCAAAAAACCAATTTTTCAACTACTAAACCTACTAAACGAATTGGATTACTATATATCCCAATTACTATTGTTAAAATAGCCATGAAAAACAGGCAAAAAAGCATAGGTAATGGCACCTCATTAGCCTTGCCAGGCATCATTCTAACGCGTGATGTGGCATCATTTCCAAAATACATTTTCTCTACCATCTGCCATACATATATTAGTGCAAGAAAAGAACCTACAGTAAAAACTATAAGAGAAACCCATGCATGAGATTCAATAATTGCTTTCATCATATACCACTTACTTATAAAGCCACTTGTTAAAGGCACACCAATTAACGCTAACCCAAGTAGAGTAGACGCAAACGTCATATAGGGCATCGATTTTTCAAGTCCTGACAAATTTTCTACTTTTGTTGAGTCAAATTTATAAGAAATACATCCAGCTGTCATGAACAAAGACGTCTTTATTATACTGTGATTTATTGTATGGAGAATTGCTGCAAACAAACCTGCTTTCGAGTTTAAACTCAGCATTAAAATTATATAGCCAATCTGGCTAATACTGGAATTAGCAAGCAACCTTTTCATGTCTTTCGCGGTTATTGCAAATATCGAACCAAATACAATAGCACAAAGTGCAAGTGTAACTATTACGTTGTTTAATGGCGGCTTAAATAAAAAAAAATTTTGATGAAAAACAGTATAAAAGATCCTGATAAAAACATATATCATAACTTTGGTTACTGTGCCTGAAAAAAATATACTAATGAAACTTGGCGCCTCACTGTATGAATTAACTAGCCACTTACCTAATGGAAATAGTGCCATCTTGGTTGAGAGAGCAACAAAAACAAATAATGTGCCAAGCTTTACGATGTTATTATCATATAGCGGTACTATTCTCTCGGCCATGTCAGACATATTGAGCGTACCTGTCATAGAATATAAAAGCCCGATACCAAACAAGTAAAACGTTGCACCTATTGTTCCACTAATCAGATATTCTAACGCTGCAACTAGAGCTTTCTTATCTCTTCCCATTGAAACTAGCACGTAAGAAGAAAGAGACGAAATTTCTAAAAAAACATAGAGATTGAATATATCGTTTGTTACCAAAATCCCAAGTAATCCGCTTAAGCATAACAGAAACAAAGAGTAGAAATCAGTTATCTTATTTTTGCTAATCTCTTTTTTGTTAACACAAAAACTATAAAGAACACTTATCAGAGCTACAAAATTTACTAAAGTTAAAACTAAGGAATTCAACATATCAATCCTTAATTCTATTCCGTAGGTGGGAGCCCAATCTCCAAGGTAATAAATTACAACTTCACCATTATAAGTTTTCATAAGTAGTATTAATGAAATAAAAAAAGTAGCTGCTGTTGTAGTAAAAGAGATAAACCAGGATAACTTATGTTCTCTAGCAAGAGAACAAAACATCGATGCAATTATTGGTATAATAACTTGTAAGATTGGTAATTGCATTAAATTATTGTTAAAGTATTAGTATATATAATACTCTTTATTTTAATAGCTTTATGTTATCTAAAATTTTTAATGCAATAAAATGTTTACTACAAAGAAAAGGTAAATTTATAGGAAGAGATAAGAGTGAAAACTGTTACTATGAATCGAATACAGGAAAAAGGTGGGTTGTATATAGTAGTGTTCCAGAACCTACAATAATACCTCAAGAGTGGCACACATGGATTCATTATACTGATAATGCAGTGCCAGTTAATGACAAAAGAATAAAGGTGAAACATACATCTAATTTGACGAGCACAAAAGATGTATATCACTCTAACCAAAAAGTAAAAAATTATTACAAAAGCTGGAATCCTAATAATAACTAAAGACACGAAGATCAAGTATATTTGAAATACCTGTCAGGTTGTTTGTATTAATTCTCACTATTTTTTTGATTTGCCTTGCTGTTGACAAACTATCTGATATAAAAAACTATAAGGATTACCATAGAATATATAGATTTTTTACTGATACTAATGGACATAGGAGTGAACGGTAATGTCAAGGTTTGTAGAGTAAATATTAAAAACATAACTAGCGTATTTACTTGATAAAGTTACCTACGTAACATGGATTAATATGTGTGCATAAGTAAAGACATAAAATTGTCAGTTGATAGCTCAGAGCCATAACAACTAGCAGTAGAATAGATAAAATTCCTGATATTTTTTCAAAACAGTTTGACTTGTAATAATAAAAACTACTTGACAAACTTTGCTAACCCTCTTGCTGTGGTACTGAAGCTACTTATTGATCTTAGCAAAATTTTTGTAGTGAGCTAATGACAAAAAACTAATGTATTTGATGCATGTTATATTTAATTTTCTGTGTACTATGTGCACTATGTGTCTTCACATTACGATCTAATATCTACTAGCTATAAGCGCTATAAAATTGCACCTATTTAAGTGCTTAAAAGCTCTTAAAATACTAATATATAAGTGAGATAGATAGTGAGTAACTAGCCAATGAAGTTTTCTTGCTTTTTTTATTTAATAAATTTCTTAAATATTAAAGCAATTTATGAACGGACATTTGCTTTTACAAAAAATAGTGTAATTCCAGAATGGAATGCTAGAATCTATTCTCCTGGATCTCAGCTCTGCCACTTGGATAATACCACTTATACTGCACCTATAAGTTGCAATCTTTATATAGCCATAGGTTTGACTATAATTTTCTTCAAAAACGTAAAATAGTATAATAAATCAATAGAGCACTATGGTGGGACTAGTGCGATTCGAACGCACGACCTTCGGATTAGGAATCCAATGCTCTATCCTACTGAGCTATAGTCCCATTTCCTTATCACTTACAAATGGTCATAGTAAAAAACTCCTTATTTTCTAAATTCTTCTTACATAACTAATTTACAACAATAAAAACGCTCCTATACATTTCTTGAGTATAATGTTATCATATTTAATAATATAGTTTCAGTTGATGCTAATTAATAACATTAGTTACTCTTATGGTAATCAGGGTGATTTTGCTTTAAGCAATATAAATATTGAAGTAAAACGAGGAAATGTTGCATGTTTATTGGGACATTCAGGCTGTGGTAAGTCAACGATTTTAAAATTAATCGCAGGGATAGAAAATCCAAAATCTGGTACCATTTTTATAAATAACAGATTAGTAGCAAGTAATGATATATCAATTGCAATAGAACATAGGAATGTAGGATTGATTTTCCAACATTCCGCATTATTTCCTCATAAAACAGTGATAGAGAATATAACTTTTGCTATTCGTAGTGCTTCTAAAAAGGAAAAGTATCTTACTGCATTGGAAATTTTGAAGTTATTAGACATAGCAAAATATGAAAACATGTACTCTAATGCTCTATCAGGAGGACAGCAACAATTAGTTGCGATAGCAAGAGTAATGGCACAAAATCCTGATGTTGTACTGCTCGATGAACCGTTTTCTAATTTAGATATACTGCTTAAGTGCCAAACAAGACACCATGTATTATCTCTTTTTAGAAGTAAAAATATTCCTGTGCTAATGGTAACTCATGACTTACAAGAAGCATTAAAAGTTGCAGATTCTATCTATGTAATGAAAAACGGCAAAATTATTCAATCAGGAGTTTCCAGTGATATATGTCAAGGACTTGAGGATAGCACATTGCAACATATTTGTTGCTACTTAGAAAAAACCTAATCTAAAATTATTGTAAAATAGATCGAAAAATTTTGATCTATAGTTAAATAAAGGTGGTATAATCCATATGTTACTTGACTCTAGTCAAGTTTTTATACTTGATATTTAATATTTTAAATGGAGGTGCAAATGAGTTTAGGACCATGGCAATTGTTTTTAGTTTTAATAATAATCTTAGTTCTGTTTGGTGCAGGTAGGTTACCACAAGTTATGGGTGACTTAGGAAAAGGCATTAAAAACCTTAAACAAGGACTTAAGGAGTCAGAGAAACTGTCATCTAACGAACCAGATCGTTAGCGTCCTCACATTTCATGACACGCACTTTAGTGCGTGTCATTCGTTCAAAAACCCAGCTAGGTTAAAAAATATAGATTGAAATACAGGATAGTTACATTAGTTAAAGTTAACTATATAAAGAGCTAAGAAGCTGACTTATAATAAAAAATTAGCTTCTGATGTTCTAAAAGAAATTATGGTATTGATAATACCAACAGCAATGAAATAATATTGTTCAGTTTAACATTATAGAGTAGCTTTACATAAACGTGGTTTAATANTTATCTCTCCTTACCACCATTACTACCTACCTATACCTGTTCTATCTTACCTAGTTATACAACTATTTTTCCTATACCTCTAATATTATTTTTACTGCAGTTTTTATTTAGCTTGACTGTTCTTGGAAGCTTTTGTTAGCATGGGTATGCAGTAATAATAGCTCTTCCACTGTCTTTCACTCACTTTCTTCCTGCATCGGCACAACTTTTATTTAGCCTGGTATTATAAGTAAAGATATGCTTTTCTTTATACTAGGAGTTTTTTTAATATCATTGTGCACACTGTTATACTTATTCCTTGCTATGATAACCAAAGGGATTACAGCTTATAATAGGAATACTTTCTCATAAAAAGCTTTGTACATGGTTAAACTTTATAACACACCTTAGCACAAGATGAACCCACTGATATAAATGAAGAATGAATGTTGAAATATAGCAATAATTATGCTAACTAAAAGGGATAATTTTGTCCAAGGATAAATGTGCAAAGAAATGAGAGACTAATTAAAAATAAAAAATTGGTTTCCGATATTTTAAAAGAGGTTGCAGATATCAACACTAATAACAGTAATAAAGTGACATTGTTTGATATTAAAATAGCCCTACAAGAACGCGGTTTTGGTATTTTAATAATTATTTTCTCTTTACCACTGTCGATACCTATACCTGTTCCACCTGGTTATACAACTATACTTTCTATACCTTTAATCTTGTTCTCACTACAGCTTTTGTTCGGGTTTCACTCCCCTTGGATGCCGCATTGGTTAGAAAGAAAATCCTTTCAATCCTCAACATTAGCTTTTGTAGTAGAGAGGACTTCACCTGCATTAAAAAAAATAGAAAAGTTCATGAAACCAAGAATACCTTTCATTTTCTATGGACCTGGTGAGAAAATTCTAGCTTTTATAATGTTGATTTGTGCATTATCGATAGCCATTCCACTGCCCTTAACTAATTTTATTCCCGCAATCGGTACAACTTTCATTTCACTTGGTATTATGAGCAAAGATGGACTTCTCTCTATATTGGGAGTTCTAGTATCTTTGTGTGGTTTATTACTTACCCTTGTTGTAATAGTTGAAGGACCACAGCTCATAATTGGAGCGTTTTCTTTTCTGAAAAGCTTTGTATATGGTTAAGCTTTACAATACTTTAACAAAAAAAAAAGAGCTCTTTACACCGATCGACAAAGGTCATATAAAAATGTACGTTTGCGGACCAACTGTATATGATACAGCACATATAGGTAATGCACGTTCTGCTATTGTTTATGACGTATTATTTCAATTGCTTAAATTTCATTATGGCAAAGTTACCTATGTACGTAACATAACTGACATTGATGATAAGATAATCAATGCAGCAAGTGAGAAAAATAGCAGTATAGAAAGTATAACTACACATTACACCAAGGCTTTTCGTGAAGACATGAAAAGTCTAAACTGTGTAGAACCAACACATGAGCCGAAAGCAACAGAAAATATAGATTGCATCATCAGATTAATTGAACATTTACTAATATCTAATCACGCCTATGAATCCGATAAACATGTATATTTTAGTATTGAATCTTATCCTGAGTATGGTGCTTTATCAGGGAAAAAAATTGATGAATTAGATCATGGCAGTAGAGTTAAAGTTGGTAAAAACAAAAAGCATCCAGGAGATTTTGTACTATGGAAACCAGCAAACGACATTGACTATAAGCTTTCAAGTCACTGGAATAGTCCATGGGGAAAAGGAAGACCTGGATGGCATATCGAATGTTCGGCAATGGCATATGCATATCTTGGCAAAGACTTTGACATCCATGGTGGGGGTATAGATTTACAATTTCCTCATCATGAGAACGAAATTGCGCAAAGCAAATCTGCATTTGGTGGGTCAATGTTTGCAAAATATTGGGTACATAATGGTTTCCTAACGGTAAACGAAGAAAAAATGAGCAAGTCCTTATTTAACATAGTCAAAGTAAGAGATTTGCTCGATAGCGGAATAAAGGGAGAAGTAATACGTCATGCACTGTTCAAAACTCATTATAGAAAACCGCTCTATTGGACAAGAGATATTATTTGGGAGTCGCAAGAAACTTTAAACAAGTTCTATCGGTTATTACGTAGTGTGGATATAGCAAGCATTGATGAAAGCAATACAGAAGTATATAAAGATTTTATAGAGGCCTTGAAAAATGATCTAAATATCCCTGAAGCTTTAGTTATATTGCATGAAATGGCCACAAAAATCAATAAAACAAACAATGAACATAAAAAGCTCAAGTTAACTGAAAGTTTTGTTAAGAGTGCACGATTTATTGGTCTTCTTAAATCAACTTATCAAGAGTGGTTTACCGTAGGCGTAGACCACCAAGAAATAGAAAGATTAGTAAATTTAAGAAAGGCAGCAAAAAAAAATAAAGATTACGATGCTGCCGACAAAATAAGAGATCAGTTAAAAAGGATGAAGGTTACAATTTTTGATAACGAAGATGGTACAACAACCTGGTAAGTTCATATGGAAAACTATCTACTACTATTCGTAGATAATCTAGTATCTTCATTAATTTTGCCCATATACAAAGGTTTTGTATTTTATACTATGTTGTATTTTAGGTCATATTACAACCCACTACTTATGTTACTTTTCGGAGTATTGGGCTCAAGCATTGGTGGAATAGTCAATTGGCATTTGGGTAAAATAACAATTTTTGCTAGAAAATCATATCACAAATTAGGAAATGAGTACACAACCCCAAAAATAACAAGAAATTTGCTAATTTGTGCAGTTACATTGCTTTCATGGATGTCAGCACTTGGGAGTGCAATTCAAGTTTTATCAGGTTATTTTAAACTAAACTTCAGTGCCTTTACTTTGCTAACTGTCCTATCCAATTTTCTTTATTTATTATACCTCACTACTACCGTTCAATAAGCTGAGTTAATTACTATCTTCTCATAACCTTTTCTTTTATCTTTCAAAATACTTCACAATATAGCTTCATACAGAGCATTACAAGATATCTACTTTTTTATAATCAGATATAGATTCTTTCTTATCTTCAAATATCCTGAAATTTTTGAAGCCATCATTTCTCAAAATTTTAGGCATGAAGTAAAACTTCTGACCTAAACTCATCAATTAGATCCAAAATTTCCATAGTCTTTTCAGGGCTTATAAACTTAAAGATGATATTTCATTTTAAGACGTCTAACTTTGCAAATGTATTAAGCTGAAATAGCATATTAAAACAAAAATCGTATATTCCATTGAGATAAAAACCTTAATATAGTTTAGTCTTATATATCAATATAGCAAACAACTATCAGGGAAAATGCTACTTTCTTATCTTGCAAAAGAAGACAATAAGTACTTTTAATCTACTCCATCCAAAAATGGTGGTTGCAAACTTGATTTTTGAATCTTATCATTCAAAGATGTAAATCTACCAAAATATAATTATCATGCTCGCTTAAAAGTTCAGGTAAAACATATCTCCCCACTCTAACTTTAAGAAGTCATTCTCCCTTAGTTTCTTTAGTAAATGACACATTAAAAACTGATTGATGAACCTACACAAAATTTTCATCAAATTCACCTGAGAGTAATCAATATCACTATTAGGAATAGGTTTTATATTACTTCCTTTATCATTCTAAGATGATATTTTATGAAAAAGTTGTTTGATCTTTTTTTTAAAACTTTAAAATACTTTTGTTTTTATCATCTATCTTATATAAAACACCATTATTTTTTTTGTTCTGCGTCTTAAAGATTTATCCCTATCTTCTACATACAGCCTATGCACCATTAGCAGGTTCATGCATTGCCATAGCCTTCAATGACCAGTCATCACACTAGTTTTCCTACTCTCAGCACAATAAAATACTATATATATTTTCTAATTTTAAAGCCTTTTATAAAGTATAAAATCGTTCTTTAGCAAGATTTCCACATCTGCTCTTTTGAAAAGGTTTAATCCTTGTGTTTACAATTTACATACCGATAGAATAATCATTCAGTTTCTGTAGCTCTTCAACCATATTATATTTATTGAATTTTCATGTAATTTATATCAACGTGCCATAATCATTTTTCTAATGTACTCATCAAAACAATGATACCATCTTTATTAACAATAACTTGCACTAATATCCTTATAGTATTAATATAACCCTGTACTTTTCAATGTTAAAATTTCAGCATGGTACACCACCCATCAACACTTTTTTGCCATCTCTATTATCATAATTTGAATTCGGTGCAGAATCTAAAATAATAAATTCCTTAAAGAAAGCAGATTCTTATTTTCAATTCTAAAGTTCTTTTTATAGAAGCAAATAAAACTGATAAATATTGCTCACTATACTATAAGTTTAAAGTAGTTCTAATCAACAAGTTATGAAAACTATTTATATAATATAAATAAATTAATATAATATATATAAAATAATGTTTATTTTAACCTTCTCAAAAACCAATATGCTTATCAAGATTTACCACAGTTATAATCATCACATTCTGGTATAAAACTAAAGTAGAACGCAAGTATAAAACCACTTTTTTTTCACAAACACCGATTGATAATCGTCATCCCCTATTTCATTATCCAAAAAGTTGCATCGTTACCCATAGTATATGTTTCGCTTTTAAATCACTTATTTACAGTAATACCAATTGTGTAGCTACCTGCTGAGTATTTTGTAAAATCGACATTAACTTTCAGTTTCTAAGAATAGAATTCAGTATTTTGTCCACCAAAGGGTAGCATTTCTTTCTCATCTATTG
>NZ_JABUMP010000001.1:680677-720801 GCF_029169405.1 Wolbachia endosymbiont of Onchocerca gibsoni
TTTTAAATGTATAGAAACCTTTATTGCTAAATTAAGATAGATATTTCACTATTAGCTAATATATTTCTGAATATTTTGATTGGTCATTCTTTTTATAAGAAACTATTCTAAATTTTTTCTTTATTTTTTTTAGTAAGATCATTTTAATTCGTGCATAACTTTGTCATAGTCAAACATTTTTTAGATTGTACATAAATATTAAATAAATATTTCATATAGATACATTCGATCTTTTCCAGTTTCTTTAATACTCTCTAGTTACAGAAACTAAAATATCACATCAGCATTAAAGTATTTCCTCATCATCACATAAATATTTTATTCCAAATGAGTAAACTGGTTGATCAACTCTATCTTATTGCATAGAGACTTATTATTTCAAATCACACTGTCCATTATCTTCTAAGCTTCAACATACCTATCTACAAAACACATATACCTAATTCATTGTTTAGCTCGCCATAAAAAATATGACAAACCTTATATCTATATAGTCTCTTTTTCAATTCTGCTATTAGTAAAACAAATCTTAGTTTGACTTACCCTTGAATAACTCTAGATCTGCATTCGGTATAATCACTTGATTATTGAGCCTATTGTATTGTATATCTTTTCCACTACTTCCCGATGCTCTGCAGATATCAAGCAAAATACTAAAATTTCTTAATTATGGTGTGTTATTCAATCTCCACAAATTCTTAACACGCCTTTATCAAAGGCAGTTAGACCTAGAAGGGAGAAAATATAGCTTAGCTTGAAGAATTTACTTTGAAGAATGCCTCAAAGCCAACTTATCAATTCGTGTCACTGAAATAATGATTTTTAATATAAAAAACAAATCCTATACTATACCAGTACCATTAATTAAAAAACTTTAATCTAACGCTAATCGTAGTGCAGCAACTCCTGGCATTTCATCATCACTTAGCCAGTTTAAAAATGCCCCTCCGCCGGTCGAAACATATGTAAAATCTTTATCGGTAAGACCTGCAGCATTTATTGCGGATAGGCTATCCCCTCCCCCTACCACACTGATTAATTTCCCCTTACGGGTCAAACTACTTACCACCTTCATCACCCCTATTGTACCATTTGCAAAAGCTGAATACTCAAAAACACCAATAGGTCCATTCCACAGCAAAGTTTTACTGCTTGCTATTACACTGCTTATTGTGCTTAAAGTTTGAGGTCCGATATCTAAAATTACATCATTATCTAAAATAGATTCAGTTTTTCTTAAAATGCCAGTGCTATAATCAGAGTTTACTGCAACTAAGACATCTTCAGGCATAATTATTTTGCAATTGTTTTTATTTGCCGTCTCAACAACATCACGCAGAAGATCATTAACGTTATTTTGAAAAAAAGATTTGCCAACACTCACTCCATTAAATAACAAAAAATTATTAGTAATTGCACCACCAAGAATTAGATAATTAACCTTTTCTGCTAATTTTATAAGCATTTTTATTTTAGTTGATATTTTAGCTCCTCCAACTATCGCAGTAATGGGTTTAGCATCAAACAATATGACTTTTTCAAGATGCTTTAGCTCATTTTGCAAGCAAAATCCTGCGTAGGAAGGTAAAAACTTTGTAATACATGAAATAGAGGCATGAGCTCTATGAGAACAAGAAAATGCATCATTTACATATATATCCGCTAGAGATGCTAACTGTTTAGCAAAATTCAAGTCATTCTGCTCCTCCCCTTTATAAAATCTTAGATTTTCTAGTAACATTACATCTCCTCTACTCATTGCATTTATTGCTCTTTGTACTCTCTGGCCAATACAAGTATCAATAAATTTTACCTCTTTTTTCAACAATTGTGATAAGGTTTCAACTATGTTTCTTAGCGATAGACTACTATCTTTAGTTTTTGGATGTCCAAGATGTGATATAATAATAACTTTTGCACTTGCATTTATTAAGTGTTGAATGGTAGGCAGCGTTCTCAAAATACGAGTGTTATCATGAACTTTTCCGTTTTTTATAGGAACATTAAAATCAACCCTGAGCAAAACAGTCTTACCCTGAAAATCACAATTTTCTATGCTAGGTATGTTCATATAAAATTCAAGCTACAAAATACTATATAGCAGTTTTACTTAAAGTAAATTACTTGCTCTTTCTTGAATCCTCTTTGAAGTTGAATATTGAAAATTAACTGGAGAATTGTGAATTACTTTATATATGTCATAACAAGCCATAGCACTCTCAGCAAAACCATTTAATATCAACTTTAGTTTACCCAAATAAGTAGCTATATCTCCGACTGCATATATCCTATCTCTATTAGTTCTAAGTGTAGTCTGATCAACAACTATGCGACTATGTTGCAACTTTAAACCCCAATTGTTTATTGGACCTAAATTCATCGACAGGCCAAAAAATGGCAGTAAGAAATCAGCGTATATTCCTTTTTTTTCATTAGAGACAATATTCTTTATTATCACTGCATTCAATTGCCCATTATTCCCAACTAATTCGTGTAATTGATATGGCGTTACGAGTTTTATTTTTCCATCGCTTTTAAGTAATTCTAATTTATTTTTAGTTTCAGGAGTGCAACGAAATTCTTTTCTTCGATGTATCACATAGATTCTCTTCGCAACTCTAGAGAGTTCTATAGTCCAATCAGCTGCGGAATCTCCTCCTCCCGCAATAACTATAGTTTTATCCTGAAAATCAGAAATTTTATTTACGCTATAAAATACGGACTTATTCTCGTACTCTAATATACCACTAAGAGGTGGGCGGTTAGGTTCAAATATTCCATTACCTGCAGCAATGATAACAGCTTTACACTTCACTTCTGTACCTATACTTGTTACTACAGTAAAACTTTGATTGTCATTACTTGAGATTTTCTCCACNATTTGACTTAAATGGTAAACAGGGCCAAATGGCAAAGCTTGTTCCATTAATTGTTCAATCAATCTTTGCGCAGTAATAACAGGATAGCCAGGTATATCATATATTGATTTTCCTGGATAAAGAGCGGCACACTGTCCTCCTGCTTGATTTAAAATATCCATTATATGACATCTCATATCGAGCATTCCCGCTTGAAAAGCAGTAAATATTCCAACAGGTCCTGCACCTATTACTACTATGTCAGTTTCCATGATTCCTATTTTAAGCAACAACTCATTTAGATATTAGCTAGCTTTGTTAATAAGGTCAATTTATGTAATATAGGAGATGCAATTTGAAAAATGCATAAATCAACCCTTTATAACCTTAGCAGATTTTCCTTTCTCGCACTAAAAAAGACAAACTAAAAAATAAATTTCTATGTAATTACAGTAATATATTAGCTTAAATAGTAAAAAAAGCACCATGAATATCAAGAATAACCTAATAGTTAAAGCTGTAGTAAATAACAAGACAAAAAGAAGTTGTAAAACAATTGCTTACTTTCCTTAAAAATTACCTAATCCATTCGATATAGAACAAATATGCACAAAAAGTCAGTACTTCATTAAATCATGCTGCAAAAAATTTCAATCATGAGCTGGTAAAATTACTCATTAATAAATATAGAATCAATATGAGTTTAAAAAAAAGCAACATAGATGAATTCTATTAGAATTTACAATCGAAATTTTTTTTCAGAGGTTGCAATTAGAGAAATCTACCTATAACTAAATATTTTAATAGAAAAGTTTCTTGTGAAAATGACTTAATGATTATTAATCTCTTGTCAAAATCGAAAGTAAAATTCAATAAGGCGAGTGCGCTTATCTACTAAGTAGTATAGAAAATCAGAAAAATAAGAATGAATATGCAACTTTAATGAAAAGACAGAGAAGAGACTTCAAGTTTAATTTAACATTTAAAAGTATTTTAAAAAAAATTGATGAAAATGCTAAGCGAGGAGAAAAATATGTAAAGTACAAAAACCATAATCATAATTAACAATTCACAGAAAATACTTACAATATCTCGAAATACAATAATAGTAGCCAATATGATATCTTAGGATATAATATCAGTAATTGCTGGACTTCAAAGGATATTTACAAGAAGCAGACACTATATGATAATAAAGAAGAATAAAATGTAACATTCTGTAAATCATAGTAATAGTGTATTGATTATTTACAGTAACGAAACTTACTGTTGTAATANNATGAAGAAAGCAACACCTAACACCTTTAAATTTCTAATCAGCAAATAAAAAAGGAATCAGAACTACTGAAGAATAGTTATATATCTAGTAATGATACAGATAAACAAAAACCTAAAATTGTAGCTTTGCCGAACCATCAGCTAAATAGAATGAAATCATTCATATCATCAAAGTCAATTAATTTGCAAATAAAAACTCAAGCTCCTCTTGCAAAAACGATGCGTGAAGATAAAATGGTTAATCTTACCTTTAATAAAGCATATGGTTCCAATTTTTCTCTAATTAAGAATCAGTAAATAATATAAAGAAAAAGAAGAGACATTTTCTAGCTTTAAGATATGATTCTAACCTCAAAGTCAGATAGTTTAAGTTCTTAAGTGTTTTTAAATTTTATAAAACAGCTCATAATAATTATGAATCTAGCCTTTTTAAAAGGCATAGAAAAGGAGCTCAATAAATCAATAAAAAAATTGCTTAGCACATTTTTGCAGCTCCATTTTGTCAGCAGAATAGCACTCTAAAATCAAAAAATCTACTTTTGTTTGCAAGTTTTTCCACTAAACAACAAAATTCAGTAAAAAAGTGTAGTGTATCTTCTTCAAGATATGCACGGTATATATTTCTGTTGTATGCGTGCTACACTTTTGCTAATTCTTCTCTATAGGAAGTTCATCATGTTTATACAACCTTGAATTACATATATCGTTAACTTAGCACGAAAATCAGACAGCACCTAAGTTTTTTAACATCAGACCATAAAATGGTTAAGGCTAATATAAGTTTTTCGTCCTTTCTAACAAATTTNTATGATTACTTATTTTTTTGCACTCCAGTCTTTTTCAAATATTGCAAGCCCATAATCAGTAAGTGGATGGCTAAGTAACTGCCTAAGTACTTTTACTGGCATAGTAATTGAATCAGCACCAAGTTTTGCAGCTTCTATCACGTGCGCTGAGCTTCTTACTGATGCAACAAGAACTTTAGTATCAAAACCGTAATTAGAATATATAGTACGTATATCCCTTATTAAAAATAAACCACCATGGTTTATATCATCAAGACGACCAACAAAAGGAGAAACAAAACAAGCACTGGCCTTAGCGGCAAACAGTGCTTGTCCAGGAGAAAAACATAATGTAATGTTAACAGGTATTTTATGCTCTGTCCACAACTTTTTACAAGAAATTAATCCTTCATATGTAAGAGGCAACTTTACTACGATATTACTAGCGATTTTCGCTAATTTAAGTCCTTCTTTAATCATTTCCTCATGATTATCTGCAACAACTTCAACACTAACAGGCCCTTTTATAACAGAGCATATTTCACTTATTAAACCTTCATATTCATCTTTACGCCCAGACTTTGCTATCAAAGAAGGATTAGTTGTTATACCATCAATAACCTCTTTTAGCTCTTCAATTTCACTTAAATCAACACTATCAAGAAAAATTTCCATAATATCTCAATATACAATAAAAACTCACTAACTAAAATAATTTAATTGCATGTTCATTCTTTTGCTTTTAAACAATTCCTCATTATGAATTGTACAATCGAAAACCTGAATTTGATTCGTCATAACACTACAATTATTATTTATAATCTCCAGTACACCATTATCAACCACAACCTTTTCTTCCTTCTGTTTACTCATTTTAACAGTGATTATACCTGGCAATAAATAAATTAAATAAGGAGAGTGGTGAGCTAAAATCATAAGTTCACCCTCAAGCCCATTCATTGAAAGAGAAACCACTTTATTGAATGAGATTTGATTATCAGGAGAAAAAAATTGCACTTTAAAGGTATTCATGATCTCTAATCTCTAGCTCAAACTTTAACTTAAGTCTTTATTAATTCAGCCTTCTCTATTGCTTCATCTATATTTCCCACCATATAAAAAGCAGCCTCTGGTAAGTGATCATATTTACCCTCAATAATTCCTTTAAAACTGGAAACAGTGTCAGAAAGTGAAACAAATTTACCAGGCATACCAGTAAATATTTCTGCAACGTGAAAAGGTTGAGAGAGAAACTTCTGAATTTTACGAGCCCTATCAACAGTAATTTTATCCTCATCAGACAGCTCATCCATACCAAGTATTGAAATAATATCTCTCAGTGATTTATAAGTTTGCAGTATGCGTTTTATCTCAGAAGCTACTCTATAATGTTCTTCACCAATAATTTCACTAGATAAAGACTGAGAAGTTGAATCAAGTGGATCAACAGCAGGATATATTCCCATTTCAGCTATTTGCCTCGATAGTACTGTAGTTGCGTCAAGATGAGAAAATGTAGTTGCTGGAGCTGGATCGGTTAAATCATCCGCAGGAACATATATCGCCTGCACAGAAGTAATAGAACCGGAAGTAGTTGAGGTTATCCTCTCCTGCATCGCTCCCATATCAGTTGCAAGTGTCGGCTGATACCCAACAGCTGAAGGTATTCTCCCAAGTAAAGCAGAAACTTCAGAACCAGCTTGTGTAAAACGAAAGATATTATCAACAAAAAACAGAACATCCTGATTCTCATGATCACGAAAGTACTCTGCCATAGTTAATGCTGTTAAAGCAACTCTAGCCCTTGCCCCAGGGGGTTCATTCATCTGACCATAAACTAAAACAGCTTGAGACTTTTCATGTTCATTCACATCTATCACATTTGAATTGATCATCTCGTGATAAAGGTCATTACCTTCACGTACTCTTTCCCCAACTCCAGCAAATACAGAAAATCCTTTGTAAGCTTTTGCTATATTATTAATCAATTCCATTATGAGAACTGTTTTACCAACACCGGCTCCACCAAATAAGCCAATTTTTCCTCCTTTTAAATAAGGTGCAAGAAGGTCTACGACTTTTATCCCTGTAACTAAAACCTCTTCCTGTATCTTCTGTTCTGTAAAACTTGGCGGCTCCCTGTGTATAGGCTCTAGATCATACTTCCCTTTCAGGAGACCATATTCATCTATAAGCTCTCCAACAACATTAAAAACCCTCCCTAAAGTTGAGCGCCCAACTGGAACTGATATTGGTGCACCTGTATCAACAAACTCATCATTCCTTGATACACCATCTGTACTATCCATGGCAATACAACGGACTGTATTATCACCTATATGTTGTGAAACTTCCAAAACTAACTCCTTGCCCTTATACTTTAGTTTACTTTTTAAAGCATTAAATATTTTAGGTAATTCGCCTTCAAATTTTAAATCAATAACTGCTTGGGTTACCTTAACTGTTCTACCTATATTCACCTTTTTATTTTTACCACCCAACACTATTATTTTATAATACTTCTCCAAATCAAGAAAATAAATCTTATGCTATTAATAGAAATTTTGCAACATTAAAGTGTTCGCTAATCGCGTTTTATTATAAACAATGCAAATGCATTTAATAGCCAAGTAATAATAAATAGTACTAAACTAAGCGCATAAGCAGCAAGTGTTTGCACACTACTGAAATCCTGATCTCCAGTAAGTAGCGTAGCTACCTGCACAGTAATAGTAGTAACTGAATTAAGAGGATTGAAAGTTAAGTTTGAGTTGATTCCAACAGCCATTAGCACTATCATTGTTTCACCTATCACTCTTGAAATTGATAACAGAATTGCACTCAAAATCGTAGGCATTGCATAGGGTATTATTATGTGCCATACAGTTTCTGCTGGAGTAGCCCCTAACGCCATAAAGCCATAGCGTAAACTCTTTGGAACAGACCTAATTGCGTCTTCTAACAAAGAAATAATAAAAGGAAGGACCATTATCCCTATTGATAAACCAGCAACCAATGCACTCTCCGAGTGTATACTTAGACCAAAAAAACTTGCTATCTGTTTTGCAGAAGAAGATAAAAATACAACCGAGAAATATCCATATACAACTGTAGGAATAGCAGATAAAACTTGCAGAGTTATATTAACAATATAACGCACTTTTTCACTCGCATACTCACTAATATATATTGCAGAAAATAAACCAAGAGGAACAGCAACTACCATTGCTACAATAGTTACAACTAATGTGCCAACCAAAAGTGTAGCTATACCGAAGCATCCTATTTTTTCTCCATTAATAGTCACTGCACTATGACTCCACTTCAAGCAAAATAAAAATTCTGAAATAGCTACTTCTCTAAAAAAATTAACAGATTGGACAAGAATAGATAACATTATAAATAAAGTGATAAAAAACGATATAGCAAGAGCTATAGATAATAAAAGCTTGATTATCTTATTGCATTTAAAGACAAAAGCAAACATAAAAAAAAGTGACGCTATAGCGATAGAAGTTATAAGACAATTACTACAGAATATTAATGACCAGGTTAACAACCATATACAACTAAGATATAAATAAACTTTGACTTTATTTATTTGTTGAAATTTACTAAAATAAAACAAAAGAATTAGTAGTGTAAGTATGAAAAGGATTGTTGTCACTGAATTCATCTACTCATATTCGAACCTTATTTTACGAAAATACAATTTTTAAGGATATTTAGTATATACAATACAAATACCATTTGACAATAAAGTAAAACAAAATTAAAATAATTAAATACTTTTGTAAAAACAATGAAAAGAACGTTTCAACCAAAAAATCTGATAAGAAAACGCAGACATGGCTTCCGCACACGTATAGCAACAAAAGCTGGAAGAAAAATACTCAACAGACGTCGCTCATTAGGATGCAAAAAACTATGTGCATAGTCAAGTTATCAAGTATAAAAAAAAAGACTTCTCATTTGCTTTTAAAAATAAGCTAGTACCTAATAGTTCTTTTTATCATGGACTCTACATGTCACTATATGCCGTAAAAGAAAGAGAACCAGAAAGGTATATTGATACTATTAGAACAGGTTTAGTTATCAGCAAAAAAGTTGGGAAAGCGACAAAAAGAAACAAAATCAAAAGGCAATTACGAATGCTTGCTAAAATTAACATTTTACATGCAAGTAATACTGGGTATTACTATATAATAGTAACTCACAGAAATATTATACAAGCAAGCTATAAAAACTTACAAAAAGATCTAACTATTTGCTTAAAAAAAATAAAATAAAAACCTCAATTGAGGTATTTACAACTATATTATTTACGATAACATGAGTAAAGTTTTTAAAAATAATTAATAGGCGCAATAAATGGTGGAGTACATAAAAGAGGTAAGTAATATAGGCTTTGGTAAGATGTACCAATCTTTATTTCTCCCTAAAGGAACAGGAACAGACTGGAGGTCAGCATTCCGTCAGCAAGAAGAATTATTAAAAAAGAAGGTAGCAGATAATATAACATCACCAGAAATCAGCAATTCTCCTTTAAAAGAAGGTAAATTAGAAGAAGTAGGAACAACACTAAATGATATAAAAAAAGATCAAGGATACATAAAAACAAGAAAATTAAGATAAAAATACATCTATACAACTTATAATTAATGAAGAAATTTTCATAAACTTGGCAGCGACTTACTCTCCCTTTTCAAGTACCATCAGCGCTAAAAAGTTTCACTTCCGAGTTCGAAATGAGATCGGGTGTTTCATTTTTGCTATAGCCACCAAGTTAATAAAAATTTCTAACTTAATTTAATATTTAACACTGCATACACGCATATAGAAAGCAAATAAACCAATCAGGCTATTAGTACTAGTTAGCTTCACATGTTACCATACTTCCACACCTAGCCTATCAACGTGGTAGTCTTCCACGGCCTTAATTGGGAAATCTTTTTGAAGAGGGTTTCTTGCTTATATGCTTTCAGCAATTATCCCACCTATACATAGCTACCCAGCGATGCTATTGGCATAACAGCTGGTACACCAGAGGTATATCCATCTCGGTCCTCTCGTACTAGAGTTAGATCTTCTCAAATTTCCTTCACCCACGGCAGATAGAAACCGAACTGTCTCACGACGTTCTAAACCCAACTCACGTATCACTTTAATCGGCGAACAGCCGAACCCTTGGGACCTTCTTCAGCCCCAGGATGTGATGAGTCGACATCGAGGTGCCAAACGGTGTCGTCGATATGAACTCTTGAACACCATCAGCCTGTTATCCCCGGCGTACCTTTTATCCGTTGAGCGATGACCCTTCCATACAGAATCACCGGATCACTATGACCGACTTTCGTCTCTGCTTGGCTTGTCAGCCTCGCAGTCAGGCAAGCTTGTGCCATTATACTATTAAGCTGATTTCCGACCAGCTCTAGCTTACCTTCGCACGCCTCCGTTACCTTTTAGGAGGCGACCGCCCCAGTCAAACTACCCACCATACAACGTCCTAGTTCCAGATAATGAAACATAGTTAGATATCAAAAGTGTAAAGGGTGGTATCTCAAGGTTGACTCCATTACAGCTAGCGCCATAACTTCAAAGCCTCCCACCTATCCTGCACATTACATTTTTAATAACAATATAAAGCTATAGTAAAGGTGCACGGGGTCTCTTCGTCTAACCGCGGGTACCCCGCATCTGCACGGGGAATTCAATTTCGCTGAATTGATGTTGGAGACAGTGGAGAAATCGTTACGCCATTCGTGCGGGTCGGAACTTACCCGACAAGGAATTTCGCTACCTTAGGACCGTCAGTGTTACGGCCGCCGTTTACTGGGGCTTCAATTCAGAGCTTGCACCCCTCTTATTAACCTTCCAGCACCGGGCAGGCGTCAGACCCTATACTTCCACTTACGTGTTTGCAGAGTCCTGTGTTTTTAATAAACAGTCGCTACTCCCTATTTTGTGCCACCTACTAATAGTTGCCTAAAAGCAGGTTACCCTTCTTCCGAAGTTACAGGTACAATTTGCCGAGTTCCTTCAACATCATTCTTTCAACACCTTAGTATACTCTACTCACCCACCAGTGTCGGTTTACGGTACGGCCTCATGAATATAAGCGTTATTTCCTGGAGCTCCTTTTAAGCATAAGACAATCCAATAAGCCCTATACAAATACAAAACTCGTCACACTTAAGAGGTTCAGGAATATTAACCTGATTGCCATCGACTACTCCTATACGGACTTGCCTTAGGAACCGACTAACCCTACGCAGATTAACTTAACGTAGGAACCCTTAGGTTTTTGGTGAGAGTGTTTTTCACACTCTTTTACGCTACTTATGTCAGCATTCTCACTTCTGATATCTCCAGCAGTTCTTACAAACCACCTTCACAGACTTACAGAACGCTCTGCTACCGCACCTATTGACTAAAATCAATAAGTACTCACATCTTCGGTATACAGCTTTAGCCCCGGTACATTTTCAGCGCAGAAAAACTTATTTAGACAAGTGAGCTGTTACGCTTTCTTTAAAGGATGGCTGCTTCCAAGCCAACCTCCTAGCTGTAATGGTTTTTCTACTTCCTTCCCCACTTAGCTGTAATTTTGGGACCTTAGATGGTGATCTGGGTTGTTTCCCTTTTCACTATGGATTTAGCACCCACAGTGTGTCTGCTATACAATTAATTATTGGTATTCGGAGTTTAGTTAGATTTGGTAAGACAGTGAACCCCCCTAGTCTATCCAGTGCTCTACCCCCAATAACATACATACAACGCTCTACCTAAATAGATTTCGCAGAGAACCAGCTATTTCCAAGTTTGATTGGCCTTTCACCCCTAATCACAACTCATCCAATAATGTTGCAACATTAACTAGTTCGATCCTCCAGTGTGTTTTACTACACCTTCAATCTGGTCATGACTAGATCACCTGGTTTCGGGTCTAATCCATAAAACTAAAACGCCCTATTTAGACTTGCTTTCGCTACGCCTACACCTAACGGCTTAAGCTTGCTTCATAGATTAACTCGCTGACCCATTATGCAAAAGGTACGCTGTCACCCTAATGCAAATTCACTATAAGATCACTCTCATAGGAAAAACATAGAGCTCCAACTGTTTGTAAGCACTTGATTTCAGGTTCTATTTCACTCCCCTCCCGGGGTTCTTTTCACCTTTCCCTCACGGTACTTGTCCACTATCGGTCGTCAAGGAGTATTTAGGCTTGGAGGATGGTCCCCCCACGTTCAAACAGGATTCCACGTGTCCCGCTCTACTCAAGGATTTAAAAACTTTCTACTTATACAGGACTATCACCTTCTATGGTTACTACTTCCAGAGTATTCTAATTCTTATTCTTAAATCTCTAGCCTCTTCCGCTTTCGCTCGTCACTACTAACAGAATCTCGGTTGATTTCTTTTCCTTTGGTTACTTAGATATTTCAGTTCACCAAGTTCGCTTTACATACTATGTAATAACTAGCTTAGCTAGTTGGGTTTTCCCATTCGGAAATCTGCGGATCAAAACTTGCTGACAATTCCCCACAGCTTATCGCAGCCTACCACGTCCTTCATCGCCTCTTGACGCCAAGGCATCCATCAAGTGCTCTTAATAACTTATTTACTCGACTACATGCAGAATATGCAGAGTTAAATATTATTGAAATTAAACTGAGATTAAATTAATCCCTACCATAAAACTTGTCAAACACCTAAAAGCTAAATTAACTTTCTATATACTAGAAACTAACAAATGATATGTCAACGTTTTTTTACACAAAATATTTACTTATATTGGCAATAATATATACTTGTAATTCTAAGTAAGCAAAATTTATTATCTAGATAAGCGTTTAAGTAGGGTTATATATAACAAAAGTCAATGAAAAAAATATTTTGTAGTATAAAATACTTTAAAAATCAAGGTTGTTTAAAAGCGATAGTGAACGTACAAGGTGTTTAAAGTATGAAAGGTAACCTATCCTTTATAAATGTTATTTCAAGTTTCATATGCAAGTTAATCAGTATGCTTAATGTTAAAAAAGCTAAACAATTCGCTATAAATAAGTATAATACTTTTCATAAAGAAACAGCTGCACTCCTTGAAAAATCAAAAAATCTATTAAATACTAACATTGAAATTGGTTTACATCACTTCTATAATGGTAACATATCGGATGCAAAGCTGAGGTTTTGGCTAATCAGCGTATTTTGTTCTAATTTACCTGTAGTTTGGTATAACATCGGAAGATGTCATTTTGCAATGGGAAACACCAACAAGGCTTACACTTATTTAACAAAGACATTAAAACTAGATAATAACTATGAAGAAGCGTCCTACTACATAAAAAAAATGACAAATCTAGCACCTATTACAAAACTGCCTAAAAGGCTCATAAAACAATATTTTGATTACACTGGTAAGTACTTTGTTGAACATTGGTTGATTGCTAAACAATACAGAGGCCATGAGCTTATACACATGGTAATTGTAAAAATCTTTAACGACTTAACTTCCACACTTACCATACTTGATCTTGGTTGTGGAACTGGAATATGTGGTCATTTCTTTAAAATACACAACATTGGAAATTACATAATAGGAGTTGACATTTCAAACAGAATGCTAAATATTGCTAGAGGGTGCTTTATAAAGGGTAAACCTGTTTATAATGAGTTAATACACATGGAAATGACAGATTTCCTTAAACAAGAAAGGAATTGCTTGTATGATATCATCATCTTTGCCGAAGTATTACACTATCTACACGACTTTCAAGTAGAGCTGGAACTAGCAAAGAGATTTACGAGTAAAAAAGGAGTGATTATATGCTTAGTAAGAAGAAAGGAAGGTGAAGGTATTGACTTTATAAATAAAGGAGATTACTTTCGCCACTCAGAAAGTTATATACAAAGCGTTGCAAAAGAAATAAATATGCAAATAAGCTATATGAGTTACTGTAAAATATATGGAAGTCAGGTTGATGGTATCTTATTTGCGCTACAGCATCTACAAAAAANACCGGAAACCATAACTTAAAAATTACTATTGCTCAAAGCAGTTTCTATGTACAATAAAACAAAAGAGGAATCCATGAGTAATATTACTATTAACCATGAAAAAAACGTTAAACTGACCAGCTTTGGAAAAGCAGTTCTATTGGATAGGTATCTAATAGAAAATGAAAGTTACCAAGATCTCTTTATACGTATTGCTAGCTACTACTCAGATAATAAGGAGCATGCGCAACGTCTTTATGATTACATAAGCAATTTATGGTTTATGCCTTCAACACCAATACTTAGTAATGGCGGCACTAACAGAGGATTGCCTATCTCTTGTTTTCTTAACGAAACTGAAGACAGCCTACAGGGAATAGTTGATTTATGGAATGAAAATGTTTGGCTAGCTGCACGTGGAGGAGGGATAGGTAGTTATTGGGGAAATCTACGTTCAATTGGCGAAAGTGTAAAGGGCAGCGGTAAAACATCTGGGATTGTACCATTTATTGTAGTACAGAACGCTCTAACACTTGCAATTAGTCAAGGATCATTAAGAAGAGGAAGCTCAGCAGTTTACCTTCCTGTATCCCATCCAGAAATAGAAGAGTTTCTTGATATACGCAAGCCAACAGGAGGTGATCCAAATCGCAAAGCATTAAATATACATCACGCTGTAATAGTAAACGATGAATTCATGCAAGCTGTTGAAAGAGATTTAGAATGGGATTTAATTAGCCCTCACAGTAACAAAGTCATTTCAACTGTTAAAGCACGTGATATATGGGTTAAAATATTAATAGCAAGAGTCGAAACTGGAGAGCCTTATATCATTTTTCTCGATGCAATAAATAATAATAAGCCAGAATCTTATAAAAGACTCAATTTAGACATTAAGATGTCAAATCTATGCAGTGAAATTACTTTAACCANAGGTTATGACCATCTAAACAAACCACGCACTGCTGTATGCTGCCTATCATCAGTAAATCTTGAATACTATGAAGAATGGAAAGACAGTGAATTCTTCATAGAGGACATAATGCGCTTCCTTGATAATGTATTTGAGGATTTCATAAATAAGGCACCAAACGAAATACAGCGAGCAAAATATTCCGCAATGAGAGAGCGTAGTATTGGTCTTGGTGTAATGGGCTTTCATTCATTTTTACAGAGCAAAATGGTTCCTTTTGAGTCAGTAACAGCACAACAGTGGAACAAAAGGATATTTAAGCACTTGCGTGAGCAAGCAGACATAGTTTCTAAAAAATTAGCAGAAGAAAAGGGAGCATGTCTTGATGCTAAAGAAATCAATCTAATGGAAAGGTTTACACATAAGCTCGCTATTGCTCCAACTGCTTCGATTTCTATTATCGCAGGTAACACCTCCCCTGGGATAGAGCCATATGCAGCAAATGTATTCACACAAAAAACACTTACAGGTTCATTTGTAGTGCGAAACAAATTCTTACAAAGATTATTAGCAAAAAAAAATCAAGACAATGACAAAGTATGGTCCTCAATTTCAACAAACGAAGGTTCCGTACAGCATCTAGACTTTCTCAACGAGCACGAAAAATTAACATTTAAAACAGCATACGAACTTGATCAAAGATGGATTATAGAACATGCAAGCGATAGAACTCCATATATTTGTCAGTCTCAATCAGTAAATTTGTTTCTACCTCCTAATATACATAAACGCTATTTACACAAAATACACATGCTTGCTTGGAAAAAAAATCTAAAAAGTTTATATTACTGTAGATCACTGTCAATACAAAGAGCCGACAAGGTTTCACATGATATATCCGAAAAAAACGAAATATTACACCAAAAAACAGATATTGATTATGATGAGTGCTTATCATGTCAATAAATGCTGCATAAAAATCCCGCTGAATTTTTAAAATCCATTCCAAAAGACAAGCGTGTAATGTGCCTCGACATGGGAAAAAAACAAATAGGAATAGCATTTAGTGACAAAACGCAACTCATAGCTACTGCTCATAGCATATATAATAGAAAAAATATAAGCAAAGATTTAGGCTATCTAAATAGAGTATTCAAAGAAAATGAAGCTGGTTCAGTAGTAATAGGGCTACCACTAGAAACAAATAGAAAAAGAAGTGAATGGTATGAAACCATAATCCAGTTTGCAACCAAAATGATAAAAAAATATAAAGTAAATATATATTTGCAAGATGAAAGCTTATCAACATTTATTGCAATTCATACACTAAAGACTGCCGGAGTATCAATCACAAAATCAAAAAAAATAGACGATAAAATCTCTGCATGTATTATTTTACAACGAACGCTAGATAAGATAAATACAATTAAATAGTTTTTCTATAGCTAAAAAATTCTTATATGTTATACTGTAATAGTATCTTAACTGTCAACACGTAGTAAGGGAATTTATCACTTCAAACCATTCCTTAGGTTACTTTAGCTATAGACACCAGGTGCTTAGGTTATTACTCAAGCAGCATCAGTTAGTTTTATATGCACAAGCGCTCATCAGCTTTACTAACATTCATAGTGTTCAAAGTTAACTTCCGTTAACCCATTGCTAACTCTAGCTATATTTTAAATTTCAGCTAGAGAAGCCTTGCTTATATTTTCTAAAAAAACAAAATAAGAACATAATGCTTTTTCTTTTTTCGTTGCCAACGCTAAATACTTTCTCTTAATTATGAACTTATAAACTGTTTATCGCGTTTTTTTCTATGTGAAGCTATTGCAAAACGATGAGCTTCATTACGAAGCAATTGTAAGTAAAGCATGACCTTGCTATCATTCTCCAGAGTGAACTCTTCCTTACCTAACATATAAAATCTCTCGTTTCCCGCATTGCGATAAGTACCCTTTGCCATACAAACAAAAGGAACATCTATTTTCAATATTTGCAACACATTCTGCACTGTAGAAACATGCCCAGGCCCGCCATCAATTAAGAGAAAATCAGGGATTATGTCCTTTATCTTACCGGAAAAACGCTTGATTAACACTTCTCTCATCATTTTATAGTCATCACCTGAAATTTCCCCTTTTATAGTAAATTTTCTGTATTCACTTTTTAAAAAACCTTCCTGTCCTGCAACAACCATTACACCAATTTGGTGATTTCCAGACATATGGCTATTATCATAAACCTCTATACGTTTTGGAACATTTGGTAACGAAAAAACTTTACTCAGCTTTTCGAGTTTTTCTAGACTATCTCTACAATCAGTAAGCTCTCGCTCTAAGCTATATTGAGAGTTATTAAAAACAAACTCTAATAAATCACGTTCTTTATTACTCTTTGTGTACAAAACCTTTATTGATTTGTGAGTAATTTTACATAGCGCTTGCTCTATAATTTTCCTATTTGTAATAAAATCTGGAATATAAATTTGTGCTGGAGGCACATTAACTGAGTTATAGAAATTGATCAAAAAAGTAGACAAAATTTCATCATCTGGATGATCATTACAATTTTCAGCAAAGTAAGAAGTACTTCCGTAGTTTTCTTTATTTCTGAACGATAATAAATTAATACACGCTAAATCTTCTTTACGTACAATGCTGAAAAAGTCTGCATCTTTTTCAAAAGAAAAATCCATTGGCTGCATTTGAACTTGCTTAAGCAGCTTTATTCGATCTCTATGTACAGCAGCAAGCTCGTAGTTCTGTTCATTGCTGTACTTTTTCATTATAGAAAGCAACTGCTCTTCCACTTTATTGTTTCTCCCAAGTAATGTATCTCGTGCTTGTTTTACTGATTGGCAGTAATCATCTTTTGCAATTTTACCCACACATGGTGCTGAGCAGCGCCTAACATGATACTCAAAACATGGCCTTTTTGTTGAGGAGAACTTTTTATCTGAACATCCTCTCAAGAGAAAAGCTTTTTGCAATGACAATATAGTTTGCTTAACAGCAGTAGCAGATGTAAAGGGACCATAATAATGAAACTCACCCTTTTTAAGTTTGCCTCTATGTTGTGCTATACTGGGATAATCATGTTTGGAAATTGTTATATAAGGGTAAGATTTTCCATCTTTAAGCTTAATATTATAAGTAGGTTTTAGTGACTTTATTAACCGCGACTCAAGAAGCAATGCCTCGATTTCATTCTTAGTTAGAAAAGTCTCAATCTTAACAATCTGTGAAAGCATAACCTTAACTCGTTCAGAAAGGTTTCCGAATCGAAGGTAGTTAGATAATCTTGATTTTAAGTTTTTTGCTTTTCCAACATATAAAACCTTACCCTTCTCTCCAGTCATTTTATATACACCGCAAGACTGCGTAGATAAATCAATTTGCCTTTTTATTACTTGAATATTTACGATATAATTCATTGCTTAACTTGTATAAGTTTAAAACATGCCACTGAATGAAAAATGGAAATAACACTCGCAAGCAAAGAGAATCTATTTTCTCTTAGCTTATCATAAGCACAGTTAATCTTTACATTGTCCATAAACTGATTGATAAGTGGAAGAAATCGATTAAGCTCATCGAGTGCTGTACTGAAGTGATCATTTTTTATTGCTTGTTTAATTCTTTTATAAACAGCTACAGCACAATTTGATAGTGCTATCTCCTTACTGTCAATTAAAAACTCTTCATCATAAGATGCGATATAAGTAGTATTGTCATTTTTTTTTGCTTTGCTAACTATATTACTCACCCTTCTATAAGTATTCAGAATCTGCTCACCTTTAGGAGTACTGAGATAACAATCTAATATAATAGTTTGCTTTTCTGCTGTCAGTAGATCATCAATATCAGTTTTATATAATATTGAATCTATAACATCTTGCCTTAAACCTTTATTTTTTAAAATAACCCTAAATCTCTTTAAACAAAATTTAAGCACAAGCTCTAGAATCTGCTCCCTATTTAGCTTATTAGGTTGACCAATTGATGCTGCATCCTCAGCAAATACATATTCTAAATATAAAGATACCGACTTATCTATTAATAGTCTGATTGGAATATGCAAATTATTCTCAAGTATTGTTCTAATTATGCCAATTGCCGTTCTTCGTAAACCAAATTGATCATATGAACCTGAGATCTTTTCACCTGCTGCAATCAAACCAACTAAACTATCTACTTTATCAGCAATAGCCACAACAATCGCAGTAGGGGATCTAGGACATTCTTGCTCTGGTCTAACTGGTTTATAATGTTCAGTTATAGCTTCCACTATTTCTTTATCTTCCTGAAAATAAGAGGCATAATATCCACCCATTATTCCTTGTAATTCTGGAAATTCTCTTACCATTGATGTTGCGAGATCTGCTTTTGCCAAATATGCAGCATGCTCAACCTTAGTTAACGAAGCATGCGGAATATACATGGCTATATACTTTGATAAAACCATAATACGCCTTACTTTTTCTCCAACATTACCTAGATAAGCATGAGATAATATCGAGTCTAACTTTTTTACATAATAATCAAGATTTTCCTTTCTGTCTTGAGACATCAAAAATTGCGCATCAGCAAGACGTGCCTCTAATATTCTTTCATGCCCTTTGATAACTTCATCATTGCTGACATTGACAACAGTAGCAAAGTGCGAAATTCTCTTTCCATTACTCAAAGCAAGGCATTTTTGTTGTGTATTAATTATACTAAGAATTGCCTCTTTTGGCAATCCAAATGACTTTTCGTGATTTACTTTACCAAACAGTACAACTGGCCACTCTATAAGCCCCGTTAATTCATCCAATAAATAATTATTTTCTTCAAGTTGTAAATTCTGCTCTTTTATGAATTTATTAATCTGATCCAGTATGAATTGCTTTCTTTTATCTTGCTGGAGAATGACATTATTTTTTTTTAGTAACTCAAAATAGTCTTTAGGTACTTTAACAGTAAGTACCGCGCTACTTGAGAGAAATCTATGACCATAAGTTGTGTTACACGCCGTAATCCCTGCAAAAAATACAGGAATTATCTCGTCATTTAAAATACATAAAATGTTTTTAATCGGTCTAACCCATCTTTCTTTTCCTTTACTCCACCTCATGCTTTTCGGCCAAGAAAAGTTTTTTAGCATTTTTTCCAGTTGATTTTTAAGAAATTCTTTGATGTTAAATGAGCTGCTTTCTCTCTTAATGAAGTAAAACTCTCCATCATTTACTTTTCGAATAAGTAAATCTTTTCTATCTTTTTGATATTTTTTTAAAAAACCTTCGATGGCACTTTCCGGTGCACTGACATTTGGTCCACTAATTCTGTTATTAGAACCTTTCAGCTCTGAAATATTTATATCATTAACAAAAAGAGCAATGCGACGTGCTGTCACAAAAACCTCTATAGATGCAAATTTCACATTATTTTTATTGAAAGCATTAGTAATATAACTCTTAACTTGAGCTACAGCTAAACTTTGCATTCTTGATGGTATCTCTTCTGAAAGGCATTCAAACAATAGTTGCGATAACATATGCTATTTACTTATGTATAACTCACAACATTTTTTTGTTAGCTCCCTCACTCTGCTAATATATACTGTACGCTCATTCACATCAAGCACACCTCTTGCATCAAGCAGATTAAGTAAATGACTAGTTTTAACACATTGGTCATAAGCTGCTACCGGCAATTTTTTTTCAATAAGGAATTGACATAACTTTTCCGCATCTTCAAACTGCTGCTGTGCTACTTCAGTATTATAATAGTTTAATGACAGGCAAGAAAATTCATACTCTCTTTGCTTAAAAATATCTCCATAAGTTACACCATTGTTGTTCCAAGTTATATCAAAAACATTATCTATACCTTGTATACACATTGCTAAACGTTCCAGCCCATACGCTACTTCACCAGGAATTATTTTACAATCAATGCCTCCTACTTGCTGTATATAAGTAAGTTGTGTCACCTCCATCCCATTGCATGTAACTTCCCACCCAAGTCCTGATGCACCAATACTTGGATTTTCCCAATCATCTTCAACAAATTGAATATCATATTTTCCTGTAGATATACTAAGAGCCTTTAGGCTACTCAAGTAGATATCCTGCAAGTTATTTCCAGAAGGCTTTATCATTACCTGGTACTGATGATGTTGATATAGGCGATTAGGGTTGTTACCATAGCGGCCATCTGCTGGTCTAACCACTGGTTGTAAATATGCAACCTTCATTGGTTTTGTGTCAACCGCTGCCATAGCTGTCGCAGGATGCAATGTTCCAGCTCCAATTTCAGACGTATATGGATAAAGTATAGTACATCCTTCACTAGCCCAAAAATCTTGCAATTCTTTTATTATACTTTGTAGATCCACATAAACTGCACACTTTTTATACTAAATATATAAGTAAATATTTATACTATACAATATTTATTTTTCTGTAGTGTCACACAAATAGTAACCTAAAACTGCTGAGCTTTCTTTCGCATACTGAATTATGCTTTTATTTAGAACAATCGCATCATGCATAGTTAAATCACAGAATATAAATGCAGTCAAATACAGCAAAATTACTGCATAAAACGTATGAAAAATCCCCTCAAACGTGATTGATATTGCATTGTTATAACTAAGTTGTATAGAACTTATTGGCCAAGGTTTTATCACTTCCACAACATTAAAAAATGCATAAGGTATCATAAAGAAAAAGAACAAGTGCACAAAATTATTAAACCAAGATGAACATTGAAATATTTCTTTGCATATACTTCCATACAATCTACTTACAGCATAATAAATTGACATTATTGCTGGNATCGAAAATGCAATAGTCAGTACCTGCCCTGACGCTATCTGTATCACTATATTCTCGCTACTATTTGCCGAAGGGTTTTGAATATGGAAAATAGATATCCCAACTAATTGTAGTACCGATATGCCTATCGCTAACTTCGCAAAAATAGCAGCTATAATTATACCTGAATATGGCATCTTATATAGTATAAAGTTGATTCCGTATACAAGTACTAATATAATATCGGTAATAAGTAATATTAAAAAAGAAGACCAATAGTTCTGCCAATTCGGTAAATATCCTACCCCTAAAAAAGAGCTTATTGCTTTAGAAGGAAAAACTATACCCAATACCTTTTTTAAGACTGCCCAAAAAACTTCCATATCTTAAATGATACTTAGCTAATGGGTTATACTTTATTGCAACAGACTTATCAATAGATCCAAACCATATTGCAAGAACTTAAATAGGTATACTATAATAGAAAAACTTACACTAGAAACTTAACAATAGCATAATCAATAAACTTCTCAGGCATTTAGCTCCTTAAATACTGCACTTGCTCTGTCCAGCACAGAATCAGGAAAACCAGCAAGTCTTGCTACATATATTCCATATGACTCATCTGCAATACCCTCAACTACTTCATGTAAAAAGACGACTTTTCCGTTCCATTCTTTTACTTTTACACAGAAACATTTTATATTTTTTAAATATTTACCTACTTTAGTTAGTTCATGATAATGAGTTGCAAAAATAGCGCGGCACTTATTTACATCATGAATATGTTCAATCACCGCCTGAGCGATAGATAATCCATCATATACTCCTGTACCTCTGCCAATTTCATCAAGTATCACTAAGGAACGTTCTGTTGCCTGATTGACTATAGTCGCTGTTTCAAGCATCTCTACCATAAAGGTGGAATAGCCAGCCGTTACATTATCTGTCGCACCAACTCTGCTGAATATCTTGTCAACTACTCCAATGTGCGCACTATCTGCTGGTACAAATGAACCCATATGAGCTAGAATTGCAATGAGAGCATTTTGCCTCAAGAAAGTACTTTTCCCAGACATATTTGGACCAGTGATTAGATGCATACCAACCAAATTGATACTATTTGCAATAAACTTACCATCAATTTCAACTACTGGATGTCTTCCATTATAGATGCTGAATTCTTTACTATCGTCAATAATAGGTTTTACGTAATTATTTTGTACTGCGATCTCTGCAAATGAAGTCCTAACATCCAGTTTCGCTAAAGCATTTGCAGCAAGAGCAATCTTCTCAGATTCTTTAGCGATTTTACTGCATAGTTCACCAAAAATTTTTATTTCCAAGTTAATTATAGCGTCACGCGCTGCAAAAATTTTATTTTCTAATTCCTTCAATTCACTAGTAGTATAGCGTATGCTATTCGCTAAACTCTGCCTATGAATAAATATATTCGAAGTTAACTTATGACTCGTCGACACTTCAACATAATAACCAAGTATATTATTGTGCACTATCTTTAGTGAGGCAATACCAGTCAGATCGCAATAAGATTTACGGAGCTTAGTTATCAGTTTATTGACATTATTTAGCACATAGGATAACTCTGATAATTCTTGATTATACTGTGGATTAATAAACCCACCTTCTTTTATTGAATTTAAGTCATTATCAAGCACAGCATCGTTTAAAAGCTCAAATAATTCTTTATGATTGCCGAGGCTTTTATGTATTGCACTCAGTTCATCTTCACCTGGTTTTACTGTCATCCTAGAGTTTGATGCTGAGATCTGTGTCTTAACCTCAGCGTTTGACACTGGGATAATATATCGTTGTAAGAGAAACTCATTCTTGCCGGATTCAATTTTACATAAGAACTCAGATAACTCTAACGTTTTTCCAAGACCCACTTTCAATAAATTAATATCTTTTGGTGAACCACGCCCTATCACCAAACGCGACAACGACCTCTCAATATCTGGAATACTAGAAAGTATTTCTCGCACCTTTTTACGTAACTCGTGGTGATTTACAAAAAACTCAACAGTACTAAGACTTAAATTAACCGCTTTAGAGCAAGCAAGTGGTGATGCAAGCATTTGTTTGAGCAAACGTCCACCAGAAGCTGTAACTGTGTGATCAATAACTGAAATTAGTGAACCTTTTCTTTCACCAAACTGAGTTGAAAATAATTCAAGATTTCTCCTTGCTGAAGCATCGATGAGCATAAAACTTTGTTGCTTGTATGGTTTTGGCAGTTCAAGCCTTGGAATACAACCTTTTTGAGTTACTCTCACATATTCAAGCAGCACACCGCAGGCTATAACTTCCACTTTGCTAAAATTTCCTATGACCCCAAGTTCTCTAATCTTATAAAATTCGCACAACGTTCTATAGGATTTGTTATACTCAAAAAAACTCTGAGCATGTTGTGCAATTGATATTTTATAGCTTTTTAAAATTGACCTGATTTTCTTATCTTCAATGAGCTTTTCAGAAATTAATAATTCCTTTGGTGATACACGTAGCAAGTCATTATCTAAAGCTTTCAAATTCGTTATAGTGTAAAAAAACTTTCCTGTTGATAATTCAAGCCAACCAATAGCATACTCTCCATTTTGTTCAACTATAGACGCAAGGTAACTATTGCTTTTATCTTCCAATAATGAATCTTCGATAATTGTACCTGGAGTGACAATTCTGACTACGTCACGTTTTACTATAGATTTATGGCCCCTTCTTTTTGCTTCATTAGCAGTCTCTAACTGGTCACAGATTGCTACTTTAAATCCTAAATCTATTAGTTTATGCAGGTAAGATTCACTATTATGTGCCGGGACTCCACACATTGGTATATCCTGTCCACACAAATTACCTCTTTTAGTAAGTACTATATTTAGTAGCTTTGCAGCTTTGATAGCATCATCAAAAAACAATTCATAAAAATCTCCTAGCCTATAAAACAACAAATGATCTCTATACCGAGCCTTCAAGTTCAAATATTGTTCCATCACAGGAGTGTTTTTTTCTTTTATGAAACTCATAGTATTTTTAATACGCTATATTAGCAATAACTTCAGATTTATCGTTATATATAAATAACATAGAACTTAGATAGAAACCTCTACACACACAAAAACAAGCTTTTTAGAAACATATAACGGATTTCTTGTAGCCTCCCTTTTTACAAACTACACTAAAATTATATGAAATTTAAAATCTTTGAAAAGCCTAAATTGCCATTTATTATTACATTAGGTTATGTTAGCAACTGAGAAAAAATAGAAAGGCCTCTCTTATTCTTATTTCTAACTTTTTTGAAAATAATGTACGCTATGAAAGTAATACGCTAAGTTGAATAAATTGATATTAAAGGATCACTTCCAGGAATAGTTGTTAGAGCATTCGATGATCATCAAATATTCATATACAATTCCTTGTTACCGAAATTAAAATGGGGCAACAATTTAATCAATAGTCTTTCCAAAGCAGATCACATTTTTGGTATGTTCTTCTCTAAAAAGAAGTAAATTGTTTTAATCCTCATCCTCTGATGCAGCCTTTTGTAGCACGTGAAGAGCTTTTTAAAGCAAAACATCGAAAAATTTAAGGAACTCTCTCTTAGTAAAATTTTGGCCCAAGAAGGAATGCTTAACATATAATTATATGTCTCAGCATTTAATTATGGGCTAAAAATATTTATAATTTCTCTCACTGTTGTTTTAGTCAATTAAAAAAATCCACGAAAAAAACTTATGCAAGGTGTAAAAAACTCTTAAAATAACTCCAGAAAATTTTGCTGAGTGCAAAGTTAGATTAGGAGCCCTCAGGCTGTACATAATCACAGCACAGTATGTGCTACCAACACTAGACAAACTGATGAGTTGCCAAAACTCCCTTAAAAAGTTTTTACATAAAAGAATATTACCACACTTATACACACAGCTTTATGCTATTATTGATTTGAGATAATTTACATCCTCTCGAATAGCAACGACGTACAACGTCTACTTATAATATTACTCCTTATTATAAAGAAAGTTATTATTAACGCCATTATTATAACTAAGCGCATTCTTCTAATATCACAAAAAGCAAATACTATAAGCAAGTTTACAATATATAAGCATCAGAAGTATATGTCATGATTAGTTCCCTCATTCCTTAATAATATAACACCACAATCATCCAACGCATCATCAAAAGTATGATAAATTAATAATTTAATTATAGATTGACAAAGTCCTAAAATCAAAGAAGTTATAAACATAATAATAGGATATCTATCTGTAAATCCTTACTTTATACTATTACTATAAAGAAAATAGTTGAAAACTTAGATATTGCATTTACACCAGCCCAAAGAGCAATCACAAACTTGAAGATTTAGATATTACCTCCCAAACTTATTAGAGAAAGAGAAATCAAGTTCATTATGCAACCGACATTTTGAAATTTCAGGAAAGTTAACTAGAGAATTACAAGTATTTTGATACCTACACCTGATACGTGCTTCAGTGATCATAATATCCAGTTTTTGATCGTGTTTTTCTACTGGCAAACTTTTATAATATTGTTTTTCATAAGCTACACCTATAAATATTTTTCCAAATGGTCGCAATTCTTTTATTACAGCATCATACCAACCACCACCAAAACCCAGCCTATTAAGATACTCATCAAAAGCAATAACAGGAGTAATTATTATGTCAGGAACTATGTTGTTTTTGTCTATTTTATTCCACTCCTTAAATCTTGGTGGCTTATTTCCATCAGGAATTGCTACTTTATAACCTAAATTAAGCAAATTATGCATCAAGGGCACAACATTTATTTCTTGATCAATTGGAATATAAGCCGCAATTGTTCTGCCTTTAACGTAACTTAAGTTTTGATCAAATAGATTAATAAGAAAATTTGCTACATAACTAGAATAACTCTCATCAGTGTTTTTTCTTATAGCCCTATATTGCTTCCTTACCTCCTTTTTCCGTTGTTTAATATCTTTGAGCATAATCTATCCACTTTGCAGTGAGCTTTTCTTGCAAACTGTTTTGCTTCAAACGCTCACTTAAAAAATCAAAATCAACAAAATCCATATTCTGGTCTTGATTAATGCAACTATAAACAAAACTCTCTTCTCCTGTTTTCGGGTTTATATGCCGTTGCATACATTGAGCGCAAATTCCTTTCATCATACACTGCATAGGAGAATTAATTGACGATACTGCCACGTGGTCAGATTTCAGATATGGCTTTAAAACTGTTTTCCTAGCTTCATTTACAGCTTTCATCATTTTATCAGAGCCGATAGTAATAATTTTATCTATAGCACCTAAATCAATCGTAGTGTCACCTAATATTCCCTGTTGATAAGAGATTATCGCATTAACTATATTACCGTGAAAAGATTTGTCTTGACTTCTGCTTGTCTCTATCCACCCCTCTTCACATGCCCAAACTACCGTATTCGACGCATATTCTATCAGTGCTTGTTTAAATAGATCATTTAATCTTTTATAGCCAGCAAAGTACAGAACCTTATTATTATTTTTAAGGTATGCCTTCCCTATTGGGAATAACACTGCATTTCCGACTCCACCACCAATTAGCATTATGTTTTTCATGTTTTTCCTTCCATTTTCTTGCATGTGATACGGAAAAGGGGGGATTCGAACCCCCGGACATATCTTTATATGTGCACGCTTTCCAAGCGTGTGCTTTAGACCACTCAGCCACCTTTCCACATACCATATAATATTAAAAGTAATGCCGTTAAGCAAGTTCAGTTATAAAAACTAGGTATATAAGGTTCACAACAAAAATTTACAATTTTGTTAAACTTACTTTCGCGTATTGGAAATATTTTATCGCAATTTGCGAGTATTAAATATTATTCATCTCTGGCAAAATCTGGATATGGATGTGCGGTGAATAATGCAATTACTTTATCCTTATACCTTTCCACTACAACTTCAAATTCTGCGTGTAGCATTGAATTAAAGAATTTAACCAACTTCAACAATAAGTCCCTCTGTTTAATACTACTTTGCCAGTTCCGAATACAAATTCATCTTTTTCTGGCCAAAATCCCTATCTGTAACTTACAAGAAACACTTCAAACTCACAAAAAGTTACACTTCTTTGACAAAATATCTTCTTCTTTCATATTACCACTATTCAATATCCTCTTAGTTTCTAGGCTGTCAGTCTTTAAATCGACATTTAGTATTATGCTACTAGTTATAAATCAACTTAAAGATTTATAAAAAATACTACTAATGCTCAAATTCTCATCATAATCAATGAATTTTATTGTTTTTCTATTATAAGCATTGATTTTCAGTAATAGCATAGTAAACAATTCCCTAGCTAAATGGGTTTTAAATGTAATTTGCATAGGTTCCTTAAAAGGAAAAGAAAGTTAAATATCAATATCATGCACATTAAGTGCATTATTATTGATAAAATCACGGCGTGGTTCAACCATGTCACCCATTAGCACTGAGAATATGTTATCTGCCTCTTCACAATTTTTTATTTCAACTTTCAGTAAAGTCCTAGTTTCCGGATTGAGCGTAGTTTCCCAAAGCTGATCAGCATTCATCTCACCAAGACCTTTAAATCTCTGCAGAGTTAAACCTTTTTTACCATAGTCCATCATTATTTTTGCAAGTGCACTTGGAGATTTAACCTTTATTTCAGTTTCTTGTGATTTTAAAAATGAATCACCATTAAATAAGTCAATTATATCATCAAGATAACTAAGTATACTAAGTATTTCTTTACTTTCAAGTATGCTAAGTGGAAATACATACTTATCTGCTAATCCTTGAAATAATTTAGAGACATAAACTTCTTCACCTTTTACTTCTACTTCCCAAGTATATTTGCTATAGATCAACTTTAAGTATTTTAAAATCTCATTAGTAGATAATAAAGCATTTTTCTTACTTAAAATTAGTAGCGACTCTAATAGATTTTGTGGTATTTCTCTGTCATAATTTTTACTAATATTTGAAATACTAAGGCATTTATTCAAAATAAAGCGTAAATCCCTGTTTATACCATTTAATGTTAATTTTTTAACTGCTGAGTTTACTATATACTCTTCAAAGGTTTTATCATCTTTGATATAAGTATCTTTAGCATTTTTTGTAACTTTATAAAGAGGAGGCTGTGCTATATATAAATAGCCTCTTTCAATTATTTCACGCATATATCGAAAGAAAAATGTCAAGAGCAGAGTTCTAATATGTGAACCATCAACATCCGCATCTGTCATAATAATAATTTTATGGTACCTAATTTTCTTAATATCAAAATGCTCATTTCCTATTCCTGCACCAATTGCCGTAACTAAGGAACCAATTTCTGCAGATGAAAAAACACGACCAAGTCCCACACGTTCTACATTTAAAATCTTTCCTTTTAAGGCAAGTACTGCTTGTGTTTTTCGGTTACGACCCTGCTTTGCAGAGCCACCTGCAGAATTACCTTCTACTATAAATAACTCTGATAATTCAGGAACTTTTTCCTGACAATCAGCAAGCTTTCCAGGCAGAGTTACAATATCAATATTATTTTTATTTTTAACTAACTCTCGTGCTTTTCTTGCAGCTTCTCTTCCTTTGGCCGATCTGATAACTCTTTCTACTATACTTGTTGCTAATTTTGGATCAGTTTCAAGCATTGAACTTAATTTATCAAAAACTATGTTTTCTACAACTGTACGCGCTTCAGAACTAACCAATTTGTCTTTTGTTTGTGAAGAAAATTTAGGTTCAGGCATTTTGAGAGATAAAACACAAGTTAATCCCTCTCTAATATCTTCTCCAGTCAAATTTACTTTCGCTTTTTTTAAAAAACCCTCATTAATTGCATAATTATTAATACACCTAGTTAATGCAGACCTAAACCCTGCCAAATGTGTACCACCACCCCGTTGTTTTATATTGTTTGTAAAGCACAGCATATTCTCGTAGTAGGAGTCATTCCACTCCATCGAAACTTCTATACTGATACCAAGATCTTTTGCATCACCTCTTATACTAACAATCTTAGTAACATGTATCTTATTTTTATCTAAATATCGTATAAAATTTGCTGTGCCAAAATTACTTTCAGATTGCCTACTACCATTAAAGTAAGATTCCATACATGGTCTGCTACGTAGGTCACGCAAAGTGATGTTAATATTCGAATTTAAAAACGCTAGTTCTCTGATACGACCTTCAAGAGTGAAGTAACTAAAATTAATGTTACTAAAAGTTTCTATTGATGGCATAAATGTTACTTTTGTTCCTCTTTTGTTTACGTTTTCATTCATCACCTTTAAGGGTTCAATGGACTTACCATTTTCAAAACGTATAAAATACTCTTTCTTGTTGCGCCAGATGGTTAATTCTAGCCAGCTTGATAATGCATTTACAACCGAAATCCCAACACCATGTAATCCGCCGGAAACTTTGTAACTATTGTTATCAAACTTACCACCTGCATGCAACTGAGTCATTATTACCTCCGCTGCTGACATTCCTTCTTCCTCATGAATACCAGTTGGAATGCCACGACCATTGTCAATCACAGATACTGAACCATCCTCATTTATGCTAATTTCAATTTCATTACAATACCCAGCTAAAGACTCGTCTATCGCATTGTCAACAACTTCATACACCATATGATGCAGACCAGATCCATCATCAGTGTCACCAATGTACATACCTGGACGCCTTCTTACAGCATCAAGACCTCTTAAGACTTTTATTGCATCAGCGTTGTAGTTATTTTCCATGGAATTGATTTATTTATAAATATTAACTAATATTATATTTGCACGTACTAATTAGCAACATTTTTAAACTGGAAGAAAAACTTTCAGCCGTAATACATAAATAAAGCATACTAAATTACCTGTACAAAGAAATTTACATACCATCCCAACATACAGGTCTAAATTGAAATGATTATCAAAACCCTGCTTTATATTTTAAGATAAATAGCTAAAATATAGTTTAGCTTACCCTTTTCATTTAAGCTTGCAAAGCTTATGTAGAATAAACTACTCATATACTCTTTCAATTTCTCTTCCTTTTTTACTCGTTACTTAACCTATTTTGAACTGTTGACTCTTTTTCCTACTAATGGTCTTATGTACAGTCACAGTACAACATTACTGTTTCAGACAATAATTTTAGCAATCTATTACAAATCTTTTCTTAATCTTCTTTAAAAAAGTTACCGAGGTTTTTCTCAGCCATTTAAAAAAATCTCGCGCACCACTTCTTTTACAATTCTACTAGTCTTCCGCTGATCTAACTTAATAATTACTGATGAACATAAACCAAACAAAGATTAAAACAGTTTATCTGATGTTCCACCTGTATGACATCGACTTTAATTACCACAAGTTGTGGATATACCTATTATATAAGACCTTTGACAAGCATATCCTCTTCATTTCTTATATTTCCCATTCCTTAAAGGAACTGTTTAGTCTTCCATCCCTTTACTTTTATTATTGCAAGGTTTCCAACATAAAATGACTGCTTGCTTTAGCGTTAATTTACTATGACTACCTCCAAAATTATCTCCTGTCCTATTTATAAACCTCAAACACTTATGTGCTTGAGATTTTTAATCCTTTTTAAATTCATTAAGTGTCAGTCGTATTTCCTCCAATTCACTTACTGCGCATAGAATACCTTTTAACTTAGATGCCCTTTATATTATCTATGGGTTTATCAATACTTTAATTTATACTAAAACTATATTTAGATCGTGAATGGTTTGTACAATAAAAGAAAGAACATCTATTAAAATCTTGAACAGAAAGTGCATTTTTTCAATGAGCATCCAACTTAGCAAGTTGTAAAAAGAATATAGGGCAGCGCTAAAAATATATAAGAAATAATGATAAATAAGGTTAAAATAGCCTTTAATATTACCTTAATGATATTTCAGGCTAGAGGCTGATAATTTTATTTCATTTTTCTCTTGGCTTAAAAAAAAAGCTACTAAACCTTTCTAGGACAATCATCAACAGAAAGAAAAAGTACTGTACTATTACTATTTCTTTTTGTTACACCTGTTTTGAGTTCGTATATTCAATATTTGATAACCCTCTCCCTATTTTACTATCATTTTCTACCTTAGCATACTATCTAACAGACAAAAAATAGAATTTACCAACATTATCTATACCTTCCAGTATTCTCTCTATTATTAATCAAAGTCCGTATTACACCTTTATTTCTGTATAAAACAGCAAAAAGAAAAGAAGTATGTTACTCAATGCTTTTTTCTCCTTACATTAATTTTGTTGCATCACGTTTAGCTAGCAATTCTATAAATTCTAGCATATTTTAAAAATTATAAGGTGCACTGGTGTTAAATAATTTTTAACACTTTTTTTAAATTTTTGTATCAACATTTGCTCTGCTTTTTATCAACAACTCCACTATTTCTAATAGCCTACATTCGACAGTAATGCATAGCAGTGTACGAATTATGTTTGTAATCATCATTAACATTCATATCATACTTTGTTAAAGTTTTATAACTTCAACATTATTCTTCTAAATTATCCATAAGAAGAACATATCAACCTTTACTATGTACACTAAGGTTTATTTTTAAAGCAAATAAATTCTTTTGACTAACTCTTCAATTATTACCTTTAACTAACTTTGCTCATTTTTCCTTCTACGATATCAAAAAGCAAATTCAGCATATCATAAGGACTTTCAAGTTCCTCTGAACTTGGCTTTATCTCTTTTGCCCTCTACTTTACGAGCAATACCCTTCTTTTCATTTTCTTTACTATACGAGATTGCAAACATATTAATCCCATATATTACCAAAACTTATTATTAAGTTTTCACTAATACTATACTAATAAAATTAAAGCTCTAATTAAATAAACCCGGCAAATATGGACTACCTTAATCAGCTACACAGTGGACAAAATTCTCTAATGGTCTGAAATAAAATTTCTAATGAATGATCGTCAGACATATCATGTTTTGCTGACTTTGTCAAATGTACTTCAACATCAAGTGATTTGATTTTTTTAGCTAAACTTAATGAAGTCTGATAAGGAACATCTTTATCATTAATGCTATGCAACAAACGCACAGGAGAATTTATGTCTATTCTTTCTTTATTTAAAAGAAGGTTCCTCCTACCATCTTCTATTAAATTCTTAGTTATTTTATATGTACAACTCCCAGAAGTAAAATCTACTACGTTTTTAGAATCTAGTTCTTCTTTTTGCTTATCTGATAACTGCTTGAATATTAAATCTTCAGTAAAATCAGGGGCAGATGATATACCAATTAACGCTGCAATCCTTTCTGGAAATTGAAGAACAGTGAGCAACATCATCCACACTCCCATACTTGAGCCTATAATTATCTGTTTACCACTGGTTAATTCATTAATAACTCTAGCACAATTTTTTTGCCAATCGCTTATTGTATAATCAATAAAATTTCCACTTGAAGAACCATGACCAAAATAATCAAATAGTACAAGCTCTACATTGTTTTCTTGGCAAAATTTGTAAATAGCAGTTGCTTTAGTTCCATTCATACTGGATGCAAAACCACCAAAAAAGGCTATAGAAGCTTTTCTCCCTTTTAACTTTCGATATGCTATATACTTACCATCTTCATCAAATAATTTACAGTAACCCATATTATTTTGGTAAATCAATCGGGTTATCACTTAATCTCCGTAAATAGCTTACTAAGTCAGCTATTTCTTGTGGGTTAGAAATACCCGCAAATGCCATGCGCGTACCTTTTATATAGGCTTTCGGATTCTTTAAAAAAACAAACAGCTCCTCATATCCCCACCTTCCACCCTTTTCGAACATTGCTTTTGAGTAATTAAATGAATCACCAAGGTGTGCTTTTTTATTTCCAACTACATTCCACAAGTTTGGCCCTACCTTATTAAGTCCACCTTTTTCAAAACTATGACAAGCTATACACTTCTTTGCAGCTAACTTACCCTTCTCGAAGCTAGCATTCTGCATGAGTGCTCGAATATCAAACGCTACTTGTTCAATCTTTTGCTGAGATTCACTATCACCAGCAGCTACTATTGTTTGGTGTTCAATTTTGTATTCCTCCGGACTGTAAAGCATATCAACTATGTTACTGACTATCATAATCATTAGCCCAGAAAAGAGAATCGATGCTGCAACTTTATTAAGCTCCATAGTTAATTTTCATCAACTGATATTACTCAAGTAATACAAATATTTTTACAAACAGCAAGCAATTAATTTTAAAATAAATTAATTCATCTTCATAGTAGAGCCAAATCAAAAATTCTGGTAAAGTAGTTTTATTTGCAAAAATATGCTATTTGATATCGAAAAGCGCAGCATAACAAACACACTATGGAAGTTGCGAAAAGCAGATCAAAGGGAAGTCTTAACTCTAATTCAGAAGTTTGAATTACCAGAAATATTAGCGAGAACACTTGTGACTCGCGGTGTCAATGTAGAAAACGCAGGCAACTTCTTATGTCCACTAATCAGATTGCTACTACCAGATCCATTTCACCTTCTTGATATGGACAAGGCTGTTTGCCGTATAATACAGGCAATAAATGATAATGAAAGCGTGGCAATATTCGGTGACTACGATGTCGATGGCGCAACATCATCAGCATTGATTAACAGGTATCTAAGGATGATCGGTATGCACTCTATAACTTACATTCCAGATCGTATTAATGAGGGCTACGGATTAAACTCAGATGCTTTATTACAACTTAAAAAGAAAGGTATTAACTTATGCATTTCCGTTGATTGTGGCACGCTTGGATATCAACCAATAAAAGATGCAAGAAACTTTGGCCTTGATATTATAGTTGTTGACCATCACCTTAGCACAGAAAAATTACCAAGCGCTGTGGCAGTTGTTAATCCAAACCGTCTTGATGAGAGATCTCCTTATAGTAACCTCGCAGCAGTGGGAGTATCATTTCTTCTAATTGTTGCTCTTAACAAGAGCTTACGTGAACAGGGTTTTTTTACTAACAGAAAAGAACCAAATTTATTTGATCTGCTAGATCTAGTTGCCCTTGGTACTGTTTGCGACGCCATGCAAATTACTGGCCTTAATAGAGCATTCGTCTCGCAAGGATTAAAAATTATGTCGACAAGAAAAAACGTTGGCTTACGCGTTTTGTCTGATGCATTAGGAATTCTTGAAAAGCCAAGTGTTTCTCGGCTTAGTTTTAACATTGGGCCATGCATAAATGCTGGAGGAAGAATTGGAGAAGCATCTCTCGGTACAAGGTTGCTCTCTACAGACAATGAAGAAGAAGCACATTCCATTGCATCAAAACTGATAAATTTAAATAACGCGAGAAAGATAATGGAAAATAAGGCTTTTGCGGAAGCTATAACACAAGTGGAAAAATCTATCCATTTAGGTGAAAACTTTATAATAGCAAGTGGTAATTGGCATCAAGGAATAATTGGTATAATTGCATCGAAGCTAAAAGAGCAGTTTCACTTACCGGCAATAGTGATATCTTTAAGCAATGGAATAGGGAAAGCAAGCTGCAGGTCAATTCCTGAAGTCAATATTGGTGCTGCAATCCTTTCCGCAAAGTATATGAATTTAATTATTGAAGGTGGTGGTCACAGTATGGCAGCAGGATTTTTAATTAAGGAAGATAAAATAAATGACTTACATCACTTTTTTACTAAGAAGTTTACAAACTCCACAAATAATAGAGCTTTAAAAGCCGATGGTATAGTGACTGTTAAAGCAATAAACTTATCTCTGTGGAATCAATTACAACGTTTAGAACCATTTGGTATTGGTAATCCTGAACCAAGATTCATTATTCAAGGAGCAAAGATCAGAAAACCTAAAGTTGTAGGAGTTGACCATATAAAATGTTTCATTGCTGATAATGATGCTATAGTCAGAGCTATCGCATTTCGTTCTGTAAATACTCATCTTGGTTCTGCCATCACACAGGGTAATATTGAAGCTGTTTTAGGTAAAATCTCCGTAAATTACTGGAATGGTAACGAATTTGTACAGTTTTTAATAGAAGATGCACTGACCAGTAACTAAGTAATCTCATAAAACTAAATCCAAGTCTTCTGGCTTTAAGCAATTAAGTAGCTACTTATAATCAATTTTTAGTAACTAGCTAGCTTTTGTAAATAAAATTCCTACAATGCTCAATACCACATCGTACATGTTATAAACTAAGAAACTACTTAGTAAATTTTGTCAACCCCTTCCCCTAAAACAGATCGATCTGTGCAAATTAAACGACAAGAGTATTACAATATTTAATTTTTGCGTTATGTTGCACTCTATACCTTTACAATATTTTTACAAGGCAGCCTCCCTTTTATCTATATAATTATTTAATGTGAAAAACATACTTACAAAGTGTTTGAGGTAACACATAACTTTAATTTAGAGAATTAAAGAATAAAACAAAACTATTTACTATAGTTTTTTTGCTTTTTTTCTCTATTTAGTAAATCTTCTTAACATTTATGCTAAAGCAATTTAAAGGCACATAATGTAAAAAAAAACGCCATCACTTTTTCTCTGCTTAGTCTATAAGGTTAAATTACACAAGACGCTAATATTAAGTCTATCACAGACTTATTATAGTCCAAACTCTTCATTAATTTTATCAACTATTTCTTGTGGTGGATCTTCTCCCCATCCTGAATACAAAATCTCTCCATAATCTGCAACATCCATAGAACCAGTTCTGCTTTTTGCAAGAAACATCTCTCTCTTATCTTTACTAACTAATACATAGTGCCACGCTGACCTTCCACGATCTTTACCACGAACTAGATATATAAGATCTGATCTACTTCTTCTTGCTGCATCAACAAAGGATCTCTCATTGAGAATTCTGCTTCTGCTTTTTATGCTGCCACTTTTGGAAAAAGCTTCCTTAGGTTCAGTTTTTTTTCTTGCTAATTCAGAGATTTTCCCTCTTTCTCCTAACGCACGTTCCTTTGTATTTTGAGATGAATACTTGTTAGAAAAACTTCCCCCTGCATAACCATAAATCCTGCTTGAAAAACGCTTAGTAAATGAATTATTATCGTTATCTTCTGTCATAAAAGACTCCAAACTTTAGATTGTAGAATCCAAATNTTTGCTACACTCTATTATATATTAATTAAATTAATATAAATGAAAGATAGTATCATAATCATTACAGGAATTACAGCTTCAGGTAAATCAGAATTATGCAATAATCTAATGAAAAAATATTTGAATATTAGCATAATAAACTGTGACTCAAAGAAGGTATATAAGGAAATTCCCATAATTACTGCTCAGCCATTGAAGCAAGAAAAACCTTATAAATTGTATGGATATGTTTCGGCAAGAGAAAACTACTCCGTGGGTCTATGGCTAGAAGATTTGAAGAAGGAAATCAATAATGTATTAGAAAACTCACAAGTACCAATCATTACTGGAGGAAGTGGGTTTTATATCAGCAGTTTGATTAAAGGCTTGTCATCAATTCCACAAATAAGTCAGGAAGTGANNNAAAAAAATGTAAGTGAGTTCAGAAAAAATTTAAGTAAAGAGGAGTTCTATAAATTAGTGTTAAACAAAGACCCAAAAGTTCAAGGTAAAATATTCATGAATGACTCACATCGCCTTTCAAGAGCACTTGAAGTTATTACTGAAACTGGCAAGTCAATTTTTATATGGCAAGAAAATAGACAACCTCCTTTAATCAATAATTTTAAGATATATACAATTTTACCTAAACGCGAGGACGTATATCGAAAAATAAATTCCCGCTTTATTACAATGATTAAAAATGGAGCAATTGATGAAGTAAAAAATCTACTTGGTATGAACTTAGCCTTATATTTGCCAGCCATGAAAGCACATGGAGTTCCAGAAATTATAAAATACTTAAAAGGTAAAATTACCCTAAACGAAGCAATACAAATTGCTCAAACAAATACAAGACATTACGCAAAGCGCCAGTATACTTGGTTTAAAAATCAATTTCCAAACTCTGAAGTAATCAACTGCATAGAAGAATTTTCACTCTTCCTTTAATCTAATACAGTCTTTTTTGCTACTACTTATTCTGTATAATAGTCTCGATGTATTGATTGTAGTTTAACTTCTTTTAGATACTTTTTACTTTCAATAATCTAGCAAAGCTACCTGTTTCATTGTAACTACACATCTTTCTCCTTTATCATCCTTTTATATCACTAATATAGCCAAAAATGCTCTTAATCAATTCTAAAAACTCTTTAAATGACATCAAAACAAACTTTTACTTTTTGTTGCATTCCATCGACAACTGGCTAACACCCTACCCCTTCAAAAATAGTAAGAGATAACTTACTATCTTTTATATATTACGTATCCTTCCCATCCTAAAATTTAAGTGAATTTTAGTAAGCTACGCAACTACTTATATAATTTTTCATTTTAGCTTTGTAAAAGCGTTAGTAGAAACTAGCTCTTCAACTGTAACTGTGCATAGCCTGAATCACTGTAACCAATATGCGTTGTTAATGATTAAACCTGAACAATAACTTGTACNCATAGGTAAATAAGGAAGATACGCTCCTTTAACATACAAGGCACTTACATACCTTGTTTGATTACAACTAGTAACCTTCCCTCCAAGGGATAATCCCTCTTGGAACTTGAGTTTCAACATATTTAAACATTCTCTTAAAAACTTCTTTTACAAAAAAAAACGGTAGTCTTCATCTTACTCTCTTTGAGAGTAAACTATTATACTCTGTATATAATTTTTCGATCAAATTTTTACTTATATTTTTGTTGTCAATAACAAAATCTATCCTTTGAAAATTTTTATAAACTTACTCATCAGAGCTTACTGATTTATTATCCTTATCTGCTCTTAACAGACTAAAATTAAACTTTTTTGTTCGAGTTCTCAGCGGATTACTGAACTTTCTTTTTTTCCCTATATAAAATCATTTATTATCAATATCTTGATATGGAATGCAGTAGTACAATACATGAAATATTTAATAAGCCAACAAAAATACTTAACACTGATACAAGCTCTACAACGACAAATAGTAACAGCTTCATCACCAAACTATAGAACCTTTAGAAGACCTCCTATTAATGATAAAAAGGTTTTACACATATATGAATCGCAGCAAACAACCAAAAGTACTGATTTCTCTAAAATGGCAATTTAGAGAATATATCTAAGTTTCATTTTGCAATACTGCCTAAACCCTGTGGTGGAAATAAAGTAATGAACCTGCTGTTTTATAGGCCGTTCAGTTATATAGATAGAAAAAAGCCATTACTTGATGCTCAAGTTGAAAAATTTCAACTTTCATGGCAAGACTTTGTGAGCATCACCCGCCTTACTCTTAAAGAGAATCCCATATAAAATAGTCATTGAAAGTAAAAGTCAATACATACTTATAATCTTTTTTAATTATTCAATTAATTATTGATATAAATTATTTCTAAACGGAGCCAATATAATTATTAGTGAAAACTCGAAAAATTTGCCAAACATTGGCAAATCGCTCATCCAGATTATGTATTGCTTAACATTAGCCTATTTTAAAAAAATAGCTAGCATAGAATCGGTTTACTAATTGTGTCGAGCATCACCGATAGAAGTATTGGAAATATGATAAGCTCTAGTTAAAAAACTGCCCAATTTGACAGAATGGATAGACGCCATGTTAATTAAAAAACTGCTAAGTTGAAGAGAAAATATTATGAAGTTGCATAAGCCAAGCTCATTAACTGAAGAGGAATTTTCGAGGAAAAGGCTTACTTATGATAATTTTTACATATTGACTAACACTAAAACTTGCAAGAGAAAACTATGTAAAAAAAACGAGCAGAGGATTTACAGTATCCAATAAATATATAAAAAACAAGTCTTGAATAACTATCGTTTTAAATTAAAAAATAATCAAGTTAGTATAATAGGTGAAATTTCAGAAGATAAAAATCTTAAGCACCATATGATAAGTAAGTTTACTTCAAAGTGATATTGGTAGTGGAAAGACCGTGATTGCACTTTTTGCAATGCTTAATCTAGTAGAAAACAATATGCAATCAGCTCTAAGCACCAACTACTATTATCTGCAGAAGCACAATACCATTATTGAATCAAAAAGGCTTTATTCTGTACTGATAATATAAAAGTTACTCTACTCACTGGTAAGATTACACGCAAGAAAAGAAAAATTATCATGAATGAACTTATAAGCAGTATTTTAAACATAGTGTTTAGCACTCACGCACTATTTCAAGCTAACATCACATTTAAAATTTTTAGGCTTGCAGTTATAGGTAAACAATAACGATTTGTAGTGATGCAGAAAAATCGTTTAGCAAAAAAAGGAGAAAATGCCGATATACTTTTTGTTACTGCAACTCCAAGAACTTTACAGTAAGCCATGTATGATAGTATTGAAT
>NZ_JABUMP010000001.1:720811-750848 GCF_029169405.1 Wolbachia endosymbiont of Onchocerca gibsoni
GTAGTACAATACATGAAATATTTAATAAGCCAACAAAAATACTTAACACTGATACAAGCTCTACAACGACAAATAGTAACAGCTTCATCACCAAACTATAGAACCTTTAGAAGACCTCCTATTAATGATAAAAAGGTTTTACACATATATGAATCGCAGCAAACAACCAAAAGTACTGATTTCTCTAAAATGGCAATTTAGAGAATATATCTAAGTTTCATTTTGCAATACTGCCTAAACCCTGTGGTGGAAATAAAGTAATGAACCTGCTGTTTTATAGGCCGTTCAGTTATATAGATAGAAAAAAGCCATTACTTGATGCTCAAGTTGAAAAATTTCAACTTTCATGGCAAGACTTTGTGAGCATCACCCGCCTTACTCTTAAAGAGAATCCCATATAAAATAGTCATTGAAAGTAAAAGTCAATACATACTTATAATCTTTTTTAATTATTCAATTAATTATTGATATAAATTATTTCTAAACGGAGCCAATATAATTATTAGTGAAAACTCGAAAAATTTGCCAAACATTGGCAAATCGCTCATCCAGATTATGTATTGCTTAACATTAGCCTATTTTAAAAAAATAGCTAGCATAGAATCGGTTTACTAATTGTGTCGAGCATCACCGATAGAAGTATTGGAAATATGATAAGCTCTAGTTAAAAAACTGCCCAATTTGACAGAATGGATAGACGCCATGTTAATTAAAAAACTGCTAAGTTGAAGAGAAAATATTATGAAGTTGCATAAGCCAAGCTCATTAACTGAAGAGGAATTTTCGAGGAAAAGGCTTACTTATGATAATTTTTACATATTGACTAACACTAAAACTTGCAAGAGAAAACTATGTAAAAAAAACGAGCAGAGGATTTACAGTATCCAATAAATATATAAAAAACAAGTCTTGAATNACTATCGTTTTAAATTAAAAAATAATCAAGTTAGTATAATAGGTGAAATTTCAGAAGATAAAAATCTTAAGCACCATATGATAAGTAAGTTTACTTCAAAGTGATATTGGTAGTGGAAAGACCGTGATTGCACTTTTTGCAATGCTTAATCTAGTAGAAAACAATATGCAATCAGCTCTAAGCACCAACTACTATTATCTGCAGAAGCACAATACCATTATTGAATCAAAAAGGCTTTATTCTGTACTGATAATATAAAAGTTACTCTACTCACTGGTAAGATTACACGCAAGAAAAGAAAANNATTATCATGAATGAACTTATAAGCAGTATTTTAAACATAGTGTTTAGCACTCACGCACTATTTCAAGCTAACATCACATTTAAAATTTTTAGGCTTGCAGTTATAGGTAAACAATAACGATTTGTAGTGATGCAGAAAAATCGTTTAGCAAAAAAAGGAGAAAATGCCGATATACTTTTTGTTACTGCAACTCCAAGAACTTTACAGTAAGCCATGTATGATAGTATTGAATACTTAGTTTTAAGGAAAAAGAAATCAGAATCTAGATTATTAATAAAAACTGTTACTATGAATAGTAAGAAAATAATAGATTTTACTAAAAAGTTTAAGTAAACTATATACATGAGCAAAAAAGCATATTGAATTTATTCATATATAGTAGGAAACGAGGGAACTCAATATTACTGCAGCAGAGGTGCGCTTTCAGGAAGCATAAAAAACACTTTTTAACAAAGTCGAGATAATATACAGAAAATTAACCAAGAAACAGAAAAATCAAGTTATGTTTTCTCTCAAAAAAGATAAATTTTCTCTGCTTGTTACAACCACTATAATAGAAGTTGGCCGTAGATATACTAGACGCAACAACCAATTCTAATTATAGAAAATACAGAGCAACTTGGATTATCGCAATTACACCAGCTAAGAGGCAGAGTAGAACAAGGAAACAAACCATATTATTATACAATAACTTAAGTCAAAGCTCACCCTCAAAGTTAAAGATAATGCGTAAGTCGCAAGATGAATTTTACATTGCTGGAAAGAACATGATATTAAGAGACAGCAGAGATATTTTAGATATAAAATAATCAGGATACGTGAAGTTTAAATTTTGCTAATTTATACAAGAACAGAAAGTTACTTAATCTCACATATAATAACACGAAAAGCACAATAGTCAAGAATAAGTCTTTTAAATTACTGCTTGATATATTTGAATACAGAAGTAGGCTGCATTTCTCAAAGTTTCAGTAGATTTATTGCATAGCTCTATGTGTTATTGGCAACGTGANAACCGTACACATTCACAAAGTTGTGATGATGTGAAAAGAAAATTCCTAGCTATAAGATATAAAACTTAATGAAAGAAGCTACGAATACCAGTAAAAAACATAGCGATTTTACTCTCATTTGCAGCTGCTATCACATCTTGATCTTTTAGCGAACCACCAGGCTGGATTATCGCTGTAATTCCATGTTTTGCACTTTCTATTATACTATCTGGAAATGGGAAAAATGCATCTGAAGCAAGCACAGCACCTTCACACCTTTCACCTGCTCTTTTTATTGCAATGTCCACACTGCCTATTCTACTTGTTTGCCCTGCACCGATGCCAATAGTACATCCACTTTTTGCTATAACTATTGCATTAGATTTCACATGCTTACATATTTTCCAAGCGAAAATCAAATCTTCCTTTTCTTTTTCTGTTACAGAACGCTTCGTCACTTTGCTAATTCTTCCTGCCTCTATCACGTAGTTATTATTTTCCTGTATTAAAAAACCACTAACAACATTTTTGATCTGATATTTTGTACTTTTCTGAAAGGGTTTATAAATAATCACTCTTAAATTCTTCTTTCTTTGTAAAACTTCTAACGCTTCACTGTTTACTGATGGTATTATCACTACTTCTAAAAATATCTCACTTAATTTCTCTGCTAGCTTTAAATCTAGCTCACGATTCAAGGCTACTACACCACCGAAACTGCTTATTTCATCACACAATAAAGCCTTTTCATATGCCTCCAAAGCGTTATTACCAACAGCAGCACCACATGGATTATTATGCTTGATTATCACTGCTGTAGGTTCTTTAAATTCAGAAACTATATTAAGCGCAGACTCTACATCTAGTATATTATTATAACTCAACTCTTTACCATGTATTTTTTCTAGCGGATATTTTGTAAACTGATTGCTATAAAATGCAGCTTTTTGATGAGGATTTTCTCCATATCTCAGTTCTTGTGTTTTATATCCGTATAGAGCGAAAAACTCTGGCAATTCACTATTCTTACTCTGTGATAAAAACCAACTATAAATATTAGAATCATAGTATGCGGTGAGAGCAAACGCCTTAGTTGCTAGATATTTTCTATATTCCAATGTTGTTTTATTGTTGTTTTCAATCATTTGAATTTTTAGCGTTTCATAGTCCTGAATGCTAGAAATAACTGAAGTAAAATAAAAATTTTTTGCTGCAGCTCTAATTAGAGCTACTCCACCAATATCAATTTGCTCTACAATTTGCTTCTCATTTGACCCGCTACTCACTGTCTCCCAGAATGGATATAGATTAACTATAAGAAGATCTATAGGCTCAATTCCCAAACCTTGCATCTCCCCTTTATGCTTTTCCCGATCACAGAGTATCCCCCCATGAACTTTAGGATGCAAAGTTTTCACTCTACCACCTAATACTTCTGGAAAGTGTGTATAATCTGAGACTTCTCGCGTTTTTATTCCAGCATCAGATAGCACTTTACAAGTATTCCCTGTTGAAAGAATTTCCATTTGTTGCTGTATTAAAAATGATGCAAGGTCAATTATATTTGACTTATCATAAACCGATATTAAAGCTCTTTTCACTTCAAATATAGAAAATTTCTTAAGATTATACACAAAAAAAAAGAGTTGTCTATAGCTCTAACCCAAGCTTTTCAGTAGAATTTCTTCTTACCAATTATATCAGTATTGTTCGCGCAGCTTCACGAAATACAGCTAGTTCTACACTCTAATAATCCCATTTTAATATTCTACTATGCTGATTAACTTCCTTAAAGACACACTATTTCGGTATTAATCCAATATAAGCATCAACCATTTAAATATTTNCTATATTTCACCATAAATTGATACATATTACCTATATCATCATACATTATATTAAAGCTTTACGTACAATTATCCTTTTCATTGCTCCTATTTTCTACTTAAACAAGCAAACTTCCTATAAAATCTGTTTTATTTTCTATATACATTTCTCTATCTTGAAAGAAAATCTCACTTAGCTTATCTCTATAATTTAGAATATTTTCTCGCTCTTTTGTGATCTCCTTTCAAGCAGTTACGTGAAGCAAATAATGGCTTTTACGCTTTCTACTATCCTGAATAAAACACACGCATAGAATAAATTTTACTATGTAAACTTAATAACTGTACATATCACCTACTAAACATCGTTTCTCTGTTCCATAGATACTCATATTATAATTCCCCCATAGCTTTGTTATATAATTGTTCACCAATTTCAATGATTTAACAGTTATACACGTATTTATAACTGGCTTTTCAAGACATTTTACTATTAATATATCATCAACATGCTCAAGATCAATTACCCAATTTTTAACTTTAGATAATATTCTATTTCTTTCTTAAATTGAATAGAACAAAGTTTATCATACTTTCAAATTTGCATCATATTAACATCTAGAAAATATCATCCCTATTACAAACTGGCATTAATTAATCTAATAAACTAGCAAGTAAAATAGAAAATTTAACCTNTTTTTTCTCCTTTCGCTATTTACAGACTCATACCATAATTAAGATTCAGCATGAAAAAGCTTCTTACAAAACTTCTCCTTTGTTGCCACCTAAATAGCTGACACTGGAATCTGTTTTCTTTCCTTTTTTAGATCTCAGCATCACTCACTAGAGTGAAACTAAAAGTAGATCATCATTTTTCATATAAACAATAGTTTTGCAAGAAAACCCAGATTACTTTCACTTAAACAATAAATGTACAAGGATCCTGCTAACTTTATTGTTTGATTCTATTCCCATTTTAACACCTCCTATGAGGATTGTGGGTGTAGAAAAAAAACTACAATTACGGAAATTACTCTTAAATTAGATCATAACTCCTCAAATGAACTGCATACTATAAAGTAATTACACACACAGTAAGAAACTAAAAATGTTAACAGGTAAGAGAACGAAAGGGACAAAGGAAATCACTTTAAGCGTTGATAATAAAACTAGTCGCTTATAGGTTCACCATTTCTTCCGGTTTCACTATTTTTTCAAATTCTTTTTCAGTAAGCAGACCTAGCTTCACTGTCGCTTCTTTTAGAGTGATATTTTCTTTATAGGCAAGTTTCACTATTTTTGCTGCATTGTCATACCCTATGTAGGTATTTAATATAGTTACTAGCATTAGTGATTGATTCACCAAATCTTTTATTCTTTTTTCATTTGCTTTGATACCAAGCACACATTTTTGTGCAAAATTTAAACTTGCGTCAGCTAAAAGTCTTATAGACTGTAAAACATTGTAAATTATTACTGGCTTAAACACGTTCAATTCAAAATGACCATTTGAACCACTAATAGTTACAGTAACATGGTTCCCCATAACTTGAGCACATACCATAGTTATTGCTTCACATTGAGTTGGATTTACTTTACCTGGCATAATTGAAGAACCAGGCTCATTTTCTGGTAATGTTATTTCTCCAATCCCACATCTTGGACCAGAACTAAGTAGCCTTATATCATTTGCAATTTTCATTAAACTAACCGCTATCGTGTTGAGTGTTCCACTTAACTCAACTAAAGCATCATTTGCTGCCAATGCTTCAAATTTGTTTTTTGCTGAAGTAAATGGAAGACCGGTGATTTTTGCTATTTCCTTGGCAAAACTCTCGGCAAAGCCTTGATTAACATTCAATCCTGTACCAACTGCAGTACCACCTTGTGCAAGCTCATATACATTGCTCAAAGCTAATTTTATCCTCTCTATTCCCTTTTCAACTTGAGTCATATAGCCAGAAAACTCTTGTCCTAGTGTCAGAGGCGTTGCATCTTGCAAATGAGTACGGCCTATTTTTATTATATTTTTAAATTCCTGAACCTTATTATCTAGCGCTTTATAAAGCCATTCAAGATTTGGAATGAGAAAATGATTTATTTGCTTTGCCACTGCTATATGCATTGCTGTTGGAAAGGTGTCATTTGATGACTGACAACGATTCACATGATCATTTGGGTGTACAGGAAATTTACTACCTAAATTACCACCTAAAATCTCTATTGCACGGTTACTGATTACTTCATTCATATTCATGTTAGTCTGAGTCCCAGACCCAGTTTGCCATATAACAAGAGGAAATTCATCGTTGAATTTACCATCTATTATCTCTTGTGCAGCTGTGCAGATTGTATTACCCACTTTTTCGTCTATAGTACCATGCTTCATGTTCACACGTGCTGCTGCAAGTTTTACCACCGCTAACGCTTCAATTAGAGGTTCTGGTATTTTTTCTATGCCGATTTTGAAATTGTCCAAGGAACGTTGTGTTTGTGCTCCCCAGTAATGTTCATTTGGTACTTTTATCTCACCTAAGCTATCTGATTCTAGCCTACTTTTTTTACCCATATCCCCCCTTTCATATCATACAAACTCGAATACGACTTCACTACATATTTCTACCTCTTCATCATTAAACCACTACTAATCCACTACTGTCAAGTACACTGGTATTATAATAGTTCGAAAGTAACTCCCTTTATAAGAAAGTATCAAGAACTAGCATAATATCTCTTTGAACTCTTAAATTATTTTAGCTATTAATAAATTTACTAAATAGTAAAAAAGGATAAAGATTGTTAGGAGTGCTATTCAAGTAGCCAACACTAAGATCAAAAAATACAGATTTCGATATTACACCCTGGAATAACATTACTTATTATAAAAATAAATGTTTATTTATGAATTGCTTTAATATTTAAGAAACTTATCAAGTAAAAAAAGCAAAAAACCTAAGATAACTAGTATTCAAATATTGCTTACCAATTTTTGATATCCTCTTTGCTGTCTTAAACATTTTATAAGTTCACTTCAGCACTTGTATAGGCAAAAAACTATAGAAACTTTATCAAGATAACAACACACATAGTACAAAAACTAAACATGAGATGCCAAATACATTGAGTTTTACCATTAACCTAATACAGAGATTACAAAGGTGAATAAAACATCTTCAGTATTATGATAAGGAAATTGATAAAGGTTATTGAATAATTTCTGCATTTAATTTTAAACTAAAAAGAGCTCGAAATGCAAAGAGATCAAACTTTAAAGTGTACGTTTAATAGCAGCATCTATAAGAGAAATTGTATTACCTATCCCATAAAGCTTTATGAAAGATCCCATTCTTGGACCGCTTTTTTGGCCAAGTAACGTTCTATATAGCAACTGAAACCAATCGCGTAAATTACTATAATTATGCTTTTTTCCAATTGAAAAGACATGAGATTGAATTTCTTCAGCAGTAGTTATAATAGGTAGAGAATATAGGGCATTCTTTAAATCTAGTAAAGCTTCTTTCTCTTTTTCATTTGGAACTTTATATGCTTTTGCTGGCTTGATAAAGTCGTGATAATACTTAACCGCAAAGTCTGAAAGCCTGTCGAGCNTTTTATCACTTTCTGGTGTAATATTCGATACATAAGTAGATATAAAACCCCAAAGAATCTCTTTATTTTCAGCATTACAAGCTGCTGCCAGGTTTAAAAGTAACGAGAAGTTTATACCCGAAATCCCTATACTTGGAACATTGCCTTGGTGAATATGCCATACAGGACTATTCATATATTTTTCTTTATCCTCATTATATAACTTAACAAACTCCAGATATTTATCAGTTAACCTTGGTATAACATCAAAATGTAAACGTTTAGCCTTTTTGGGACTCTGAAAGATATACAACGCTAAACTCTCTGTTGGGGCATAAGTAAGCCACTCTTCAATTGAAATACCATTTCCTTTTGATTTTGATATTTTCTTTCCTTCTTTATCAAGAAAAAACTCGTAACAAAACAGAAGTGGTGGCTTTTCTCGAAGAATTTCACATACTTGACTTGAAAGTACAGCAGACGAAGCCAAATCTTTTCCATGAGCTTCATAATTGACTCCAAATGTAGCCCATCTCATTCCCCAATCCGGTTTCCATTGCAACTTACATCTGCCTTTTGTCACTGGAACCTCTATTTTTTCTCCATCTGTATCTTCATATGTGATTGTTCCTTTATTGGTATCCCTTTCAATTATTGGAACTTGTAAAACTCGAGAAGCTTTTGGACATATTGGTAAAAACGGACTATAGGTTTGCTGCCTTTCTTCTCGAAACGATGGAAGCATTACATCCATTACTTTGTCGTAATTCTTCAGCAAAAGTAAAAGTTTTTCATCATAAACGCCAGATTTATAGCACTCTGTAGCACTTCTAAATTCGTATTCAAAATTAAATAAATCAAGAAATTTACATAACAGTGAATTCATATGGTGGCCATAACTTTCGTGGGTGCCAAATGGGTCAGGTATCATCGTTAATGGCTTGTTTAAATGCTCTTTTAGCATCCCTTGATTCGGTACATTATCTGGTATTTTTCGCAAACCATCCATATCATCAGAAACTACAATAATCTTAGTCTTTATATCAGGAGCTATTTTCTTTAGTGCATTCGCAACAACTGTAGTACGAAAAACCTCCCCAAAAGTACCAATATGTGGCAAACCTGAAGGTCCATAACCAGTTTCAAATATTATCCCCTTTTTATTAGGAAATCTTTGTAATATTTTTTCTGCTTCCTGAAATGGCCAGCTTATCATCATTGAATTCAAATTACTTATCTTACCTAAAGAGGTACTCATTTCAATGGATTTTTAATTAATGATATAGTATTAGTGTTAAAGCTATTAGTCAGAGGGTCAAAAAATGTCTACAGGTAGCATACAAACAAATCAATTGTTCAAAGGTCTTACAAGACCTGCGATGCTTTTCGGTGTGAGTTATATGTTTGCAATATTAAATGTTCTAATTTGCATGTTAATTTTTATTAATATAAATGATCTTAGAACTTTCTTGATGTTATTCGGAATACACGGACTTGGTTATATAGCTTCCGCAAAAGAACCGTTGTTTATTGAATTATTCATGGTAAAATTAGGAAAGTGCTCAAGATGTTTGAACCGTCTTTATCATGGAGCTAATTCTTACGATATTACTTAATGTTATACAATGCTGAGGTTTAGAGCTATTCAATCGAAGAATAAATCTATTCTAAACAGAGAAGTTCATACTGCTGAATTTATACCTTACTCTTACTATTGGAATAGTACAACCTTAGTAACAAAACAGAATTGGTTAGTTAAGTTTATAAAACTAAATGGCTTTGCATTTGAAACAGCCGATGATGAAGATCTGGTAATACAGAACAATATCAGAAATCAAATGCTAAGAAGCATTTCGTCTCCAGCATTTGGTCTATATTTTCATACTATCAGACGTAAAAAAAATATCTTCTCTGATGAATCTGTAAATCAAAAATTGCCAAATTTTTTTGCTAATTACGTAAATCTAAAATGGAGAGAAAAACACTCAACAAGGCAATCATTTATTAACGACCTATATATTACAGTTATTCGTAGAACCGATACAAAAGGAGTAGAATTTTTATCACACTTACTGAAAAAATTCGGACATGTAACCTCAAAATATGCCTGGGAAAGCGACATGCGTGCTATTTATGAAGACTTAGAAGAAACAACAAATCGTGTAGTAACAAGCCTTAGAAATTACTCGCCTAAGGTTCTTGGAGTAAAAGAAACCCCAAACGGTTTATTTTGTGAAATAATGGAATTTCTATCTAGGATTGTAAATTGTGGCTTCATTACAAATACGCTTTTCCCTTTAAAAACCGAAATATCGAAATACTTACCAGTACATAGATTGTTTTTTGGCCATAAGACCATACAAGTTATAACTCACAATGAGAACAAATATGCTGGAATAGTGAGTATCAAAGAATATGGTAATAATACCTCTGCAGGAATGCTTGATCATTTTTTACAACTTCCCTATGAGTTTATTATCACACAGTCTTTCCAATTTACAAACAGACAAATAGCAATTGCAAAAATGCAGATACAACAAAATCGGATGATACAATCCGAAGATAAAGCTATTTCTCAAATAGCAGAAATCTCTCATGCACTTGATGATGCAATGAGTGGTAAGATCGCGTTTGGCGAACATCACTTAACTATCTTATGTATAGAGAAAAACCCTAAATCATTAGACAATGCTTTATCGCTGGTAGAATCAGAGCTTTCTAACTGTGGTGTTTATCCTATCCGTGAAAGAGTTAACCTTGAACCAGCATTTTGGGCACAAATTCCTGGTAATTTCAATTATATAGTTAGAAAAGGTACAATAAGCAGTCTTAACTTAGCTGGCTTTGTATCTCAACATAATTATCCTACTGGTAATAAATTCAATAATCACTGGGGAGATGCCGTTACAGTTTTTGACACAACATCCGGTACACCATTTTTCTTTAATTTTCATATAAGAGATGTTGGGCATACTATGATAATTGGTCCAACTGGCTCTGGTAAAACTGTTTTAATGAATTTTTTATGTGCTCAAGCAATGAAATTTTCTCCAAGAATATTCTTCTTCGATAAAGATCGTGGCGCAGAGATCTTCTTAAGAGCGCTTGGCGGTATCTATACTCTAATAGAACCAAGAACTAAGACAAATTTTAATCCTCTACAACTTGATGATACTACTGACAATAGAACATTTTTAATGGAGTGGATAAAATCTTTAATCTCAGTATACAATGATAAATTCACTTCAGAAGATATTACTCGAATTAATGATGCAATTGAAGGAAATTTTAAGTTGAGGAAAGAAGACAGATTCTTGAGAAATCTCGTACCATTTTTAGGCCTTGCAGGCCCTGGTACCTTAGCTGGGGCAATATCTATGTGGCACGGTAATGGTTCTCACGCTGCAATATTTGATAATAAAGAAGATTTACTAGACTTTTCAAAAGCAAGGATATTTGGCTTCGAAATGACTAGCTTACTCAAAGATTCTGTTGCTCTTGGACCGGTTTTGATTTATTTGTTTCATAGGATTAGTATATCTCTTGATGGCACTCCATCTATTATTGTTCTTGATGAAGCGTGGGCATTAANAGATAATCCAGTCTTTGCACCTAAGATAAAAGACTGGTTAAAAGTGCTAAGGAAATCAAATGCTTTTGTGATTTTTGCCACTCAAAGTGTTGAAGATGCAAGCAAAAGTACCATTAGTGATACACTTGTACAACAAACAGCAACACAAATTTTTTTGCCAAACTTAAAAGCCACTAGTGTCTATCGAGATGTTTTTATGCTAACTGAACGTGAATATATACTAATCAAGCATACAGATCCAAGTACTAGATTCTTTTTGGTGAAACAAGGAGCTAATGCTGTTGTAGCTAGAATAGACTTAAAAGACTTAGATGACATAGTCAATGTGTTATCTGGACGTGCAGAAAGTATTCTATTGTTACATGATATATTAAAAGAAGTCGGCAACGACCCGAAAAGATGGTTACCCATATTTTACCAGAAAGTAAAAGATGTTTAAGACCAAGCTGTCACTGCTACTGATTTTGATATTTTTACTGAATGTAGATTTTTTACTCTCATATCCAGCTTTTGCAGATATAGCAAGTGGCATTGATAGAACAGAATTTGTTAGTAGATTTAATTCTACTGGCAGTTTCAGTCGTGCCTCTAACCCTGATTGTGGAGCGTTTAAAACAGCCCCAGCACTTGCTGGGATAGCAATTGCTGTTGGTGCTATATTTACTGGCATTGTCTTGACTGTCTCTTCTGCTGGGTTATCTACTAGTCTTGTTATTGTTGGAATGATAGCTGCAATCGTTGGGGTTTGGAAAGCAATAGGAGGACTCGTTGTCTGTGAGCATAGTTTTGTTAGACACCCAGTTGCACGTGATTATGATGGAAAGTATAAGGATTTTACATTAAGAGACACAAGTTATAGCACATTCATAAATAAAAATTTTCAAACAGAAGATGAATATCTTTCTGCATTAAAAGGAGAATCTGGAAAAAATGCAAAACAGATAGAAAAAGAAATTTTAGACTTTACTAACTGGGATATTGTTAATATTAATAGAGAACATTATTACTGGCCAAAAAATGGCGTGCAGTATAGTGAATATATAGAAGTATGTTATCGCAATCCTTTAACATTCGGTAATCTTTTTAAGAAGAATGACTTTGATTTCAGAGAGAAGTCCGGATACATAGATTTTGATGTTAGGGAAAAAGACACTGGATATGTAAATGGGTCGTGGTCACCAAAAGTTGATGGAGGACTAAAATGTAAAGTTCTCAAAGCTGGACAGAGCAAAACCATATATGGATCAACGTTCAAAGCAGTGAAAAAAACAGGTAGGCTATGTGTAGAGTTAGCTGAGGTTAACACACTTGGTATTAGAATAATCCCCTGGCCGCAAGGAGTTGATATAGGGTGCACGGAATTACCACCTGACATAATTGCTCCTATGTGTGAGAAGTCCAAGATAAAATTTAGTATTGGCAATCCAATTCCTATTGGTTCCGATGAAGATTATAAAACTATTATAAGGAATAACGAAAAAGAGGGAAAAATCTTTATAGGTTACGACAACAAAGGTTGTTTTCAAGACTACATTTCACAAGCCTGTTACAATCAGACAGGAAGTAAATCATTAGCTCCTATTCCTATAACTTCCATGGTAGTACAATGTATTAAGGAATCGTTAGATAACCTAGTTACAGGTAAAGGTATGCCAAATGGTGAGAACTTTATATCTTTAGCACAAAAAAGGCTAAAAAATACTGTAACTGCTGTTTTAGTTTTAGCTTTAATGCTGTTCTCTATAAAAGCCATATCCGGTGGAGTACGCAGTTCACAAGAAATATACATGTTGATTATTAAATTTGCTTTAGTGATCTACTTTACAACAGGTAGCACTATGTCTCATTATTATAAGGAGTTAACAAGGCTTTCAGATGGTTTGTCTGAGATAGTCTTAAAGGCGTCATCTGAAAGTAAAAATATATGTAATTATAAAGCAGAAAAGTATGGAGAAGACATCTATCTTGCGTCCTGGGATAGGCTTGATTGTAGAATTTTATTTTACTTAGGAGCACCTTTAGATGGAATTGCTGGAAAAATTGGTACTAGTGGTGCAGGAATATTGGCTATTTTACTTGGTTCTGCTCCTGTTTTATTAGTAGCAGGCTCAATAATCGGCATCATTTTTGCTGGCGGACAGATTTTAACAGCTCTTATCTGTATATTTATGGCCGTTATGATGATGATGGTTATTTTATGGATGTGCTATATATTTATTTTATCCCTTATCGCCTTAAGTGTAATCATCACTTTATCACCCTTGTTCATTCCTATGGTTCTATTCCAACACACTAAAGGATACTTTGATGGTTGGTTAAAGGAATTGATTACCTATAGCTTATACCCAGTTATGCTTTTCGCATTTTTGTCCTTTATGTTCATAGTATGCGATAAAATATATTTTAAAAATTTACATTTTGAAAGAGAAGAAATCACAGTGCTAAGCAATAAAAAACAGTGGTTTAAGTTAAAAGATGGAGAATGCAGTAAAAAAAACGAAACCACTCTTGCATGCATGATACAAAACTACAGTTTTAAGAAGAGTAACATACTTGGTTTATTCGATTTTACATATATGGAGTTTAGCAGTTCTCTAATCGGAGAATTGTTTAAATTAGCTCTAATATTATTCCTATTTTATCACTTTTTAAATATTCTTCCTAATATGGCTGCAGAGCTTGCCGGCAATCCAAGGTCAGCACTTGGCTCTGGTGCTACACCTGGAAAAATGATATCAAAAGCCCTCTCTGTAACTAAAGCTATTGTTGGAGCTATTAGCAAAGCTCAATCTGGAGGTACTGCTGAAGCTGCCAAGAAAGCTAAAAAAAGTATGGAAAGTATAAGGTTTTGTTCTAATGACCAAAACAGTAGTGGATCTACTCTCGCAAATACTGGTACTAGTACTGCCAAAAACGTTGGAAAAAATATCATTGACACTGTAAAAGATGCCGCTCCTAGCGGTAGTGGTCAAAGTGAGTAATGGATAAACATTTAAATGATCAAAGCTTAGAACAGGCTATGCGTAAGTTTTTACTAATAGCAATATTCTTTTTGCTGTCTGGTTGCGAGGATCATTGTATTAAGCCAGAGAATTTATCAAACTTACGCGAAAAATTAGATGTAGTGTCAACACAACAAAAGTGGGTTGATTCTAACGTTCACATTTCAAGTAAGGTAAAAATAACAGAAATTAGCATAGTCCCTAATAAAATTAGTTTTTGCCCGCAGTATGAAGATTTTGCAATAAGACCTGGAGTAAAAGAGGTTACGTTATCAAAATTTGCACTTAAAGCCGGAGATTCAATAAACTTTAGTGTTATTGGAAGTAAAGTATGTAAAGATAAGGAAAATGAGACAATCAGATATGTAAGTATTGATAAAAAATGCAGCAACAAAGAAAAGGAGTATTTTGCACGCATTTTAAACCAAGATGAATGTCAGATATGGGAGAATGAAGAAGGTCAGTACACAATATGCCCCAACAAATACATAATAGGCAACAAGATAGAATGGTTAGATGGAAAAGAGTACTGGGATCCAACTTTTTCAAAGTTAGATCAAGATGAAAGGAAAGAAAAAATTAAAAGCATTATCAACTCTATAAAAGGAGAAAATATAAACTGTAGTAGTCTTTCAGATAGACAAATAAGCAAAGTAGATACGCATATTTTAAATTTACTCTGTGGACGCATATGTAAATTTCCTTCTGGCAACAGGAACACAGATTGTGCATATATTGAATTCAATAGCATAGAAGGTGAGATATCTCAGTCTTATACTGAAGTAATTAGTAATTTTCTAAAAGAAAAACAAGTAAAAACTGACATTACACTTCTAAAAGTTCACATGGATGGTGAAGATTTTGAACATATTCCAAGTGGTGGTTTATGTACTAATTGTGATTATAAAATTAATAAGGACCATCAAACACCGAGTTTAACTTTCAGTTTATGTAGTAGAAATAATGAGAGCTGCTACGATAGAAATGACAAAGGTGGTTTTAACATAAGAGTAACAAAAGTTGCTAATCTAAAAAAGAGCTTATATATAAGAGTTTCTGATGAGTTTCCTAATAATAATCCCGGTGAAAATCAGGAAGATATATCTGTAGATATTAGCAAAGTTCATGATACCCAAGAAATGGAAAAATTGAAGAAAAAGTTAAAAGGCAAAAATGGTACCATATACTATGGAATAAAAGATCATGGTTGCAATTACGAGAAAAATGAAGGTCAGCTCAGTATCAAGCTAACAACTAAAGAGCCCCCTACAAGAACTTTCAGTGCAATATATAATTTCTTTGATGAGAAGATAAAAACCGCATTTTTCGGCCCTAGCTACAATGACTCTGATATAATCTACTCTGATACTAGTCNTATAAAGGTTCTTTACGATAGTCTTACAAAATCAAGCAAAACAAATACTATTAGGTCTACAATAATATCAGTGCTAATATTATACATAGTCCTGTATACTCTTTATTACCTTCTTGGCTTAACTCATGTTTCTATATATGAGTTTTTAATTGTATGTGTAAAGATAGGAATTATCACCCAGCTATTGCGAGATAATAGCTGGAATTTTTTCTATAATAACGCGTTCTCTATTTTTATTAACACTCCAAAACAGTTAATAGAAGTAGCAAATTTCAGAGGCACAATATCAAATGTTTTTGAGTTTCTCGATTTATCACTGAATAGATTTCTTTTACCAAACTCCATACTATTAATAGTGTCCCTTATATTTTCTGGCCCTTTAGGCATTATAGCTTTTTGCTTGTTGATTTGGGGTTTAATAAAAGTAGCATTGTCTATTTTTAATGCCTTATTTTCTTTTGTTACATCTATGGCAACAGTTGCATTATTACTTTCTTTAGCACCTATCTTTATTATTTGTCTTTTGTTTACGTACACTAGGCAGATGTTCTACAATTGGATCAAAAATTTAGCGAGATTTACAATCCACCCAGCAGTACTTTTAATTTTTATATCGTTGATGAGTCAAGCTATGGATCACATAATATATTCAATGTTTGATTTTGAAGCTTGTTCTACGTGCATACTCAATATTAATCTAAGAATCTTTAACCCTTGTATTTTCCACGGGTACGTCTCTAAGCATACACCTAATATTGCTGCTATGATAACTTTTGTTATTTTGGGTTATGCAATGGAAGCTTTGATTGAAGCTTCTTCAAAAATATCCGACTCATTGTTTGGTGTTTATATAATGAACGAACCTGGAAAACAATATCAACAAAGCTTAATAGAAACAGTCGGATTAGGTAAAGAAAGTGCTCAAATACGAGCAGGAAGTGCTGCTCAACAGTTAAGTGCACCAATCAAAAGACCTGAAATACCGCAAGGAACTCGAAACTCAATACCTCAGACACCACAGTCTTCAGGAAAACCATCATAATGAGTAAAAGATCACTATTATTGGCAGTTTATTTTGCAATCACTGGCTGTACTATAGATTGCGTTGAGCCTGGATTACAGAGTAGAAATACTAGTGTTAATGTGGACGTTCCAGTTCATAAACCCAACAAAGGAGTTAAGATTCATTGGGTTGATTCTGGTCAAATAATTACTCAAGGCGAAAAAATCAAATTTACTCTTAGCGGATCAGTAAATTTTTGTCCTCTTAAAGAAGGTAAAAACCAAAAAAAAGTACTTGTACCTGCTGTATTTTGTGCTGACGATTCAATACCGAATTATAGTAGTGAATTAATTAATAATTCTGGCCTCGATGAACAAGAAGTATGTAAAAACGTAGGGTTTGGGAATAGTCAATTTTATAGCAAGAGGCGTTATGTTGATACTGGTATTAAAGTAAATCCCGGTGATAAGTTAAGCTTCAGCTTAGTTCCCAAAAAGATAACAATTAATTACATCAACAACCTAGAAGGAAAAGATATCAGTTTTGATGACAATTGTCACAAGACTCGAGAGGGAGATAAAAAAGCTATGATACAAGATCTCCTTAATGGAGGAACGTTCTTTTGTGGAAACGATGACAATAGGACTGAGATAAAATTTCCGCAGCTTAGCAAAGAAAGCTTTAAAAAAAGAACAGTGCTAGTCGGTAACGGTTACACTCCATACGATAACAAAGTACATTTTAATAGAAGCTATATCCAAGATGAAAGCCCATGGATAAATGGTGCATTGTTAGATTTAAGACGTGCTAAAATAGGACTGGACAAATTATGTAACGGAAAAGACTGTGACTTTAACAAAGTGAAAAACTACAGCCCTACTCAAATAGGGCTGAATCAACTGTGCACAGGAGAAAATTGTGATCTTAATAAAATAAAAAAATACAACTCTTATAATCTCAACTGTTACTATCAGAATATATGCTATACTAAAGAAGGTATATTCAATTCTGATTTATACAAAAAAGGACATAAAAACTGTGTTTCCTCTATAAGATATCAAAAATATCACAAAAATAATCAATGTGATATATACTCTCATCTCAAAAGAGTCAAAGATAAGCTTAAGGAGGTTAAAAACAGGAAAAATTCTAAGCAGGTCGACATTATTAATTTTACACTAGACACTAAAGATATTTCCTGGGCTGAAGCTCTTGTTGTGAAAATAAATAATGCAGGTGATGCAAGTGCTCCTGAAAGCAAGCGTGATGATATGAAAGACACTGCTCAAGGCACTCAGTGTCTTCCAGAAAAAAAAGGAGCAAAAGGAGACAACGTATGTTCACAAATTAGTAATAATTTCGAGAATTTTTCTCTGAAATTAGATAATGACTATCCAGTAAATGATAATGTAGAACCTGGTAGTAGTGTGATGCTCGCTATTGCAGATTATGGTCATTATTACCTTAATAGAGGAGGGTACCACGTTAAAACAACTAGGTCGTGTGAATATGCTGACGGTAAAAAACTATATATTTATCTAGGTGATAACTTGCCAGAAAATACACCCACTACAAATAATGATAGCTTTAAGGAGGTGATAGGATTAACTTCAATAGAGGATAATATGAAATATTATGAAATAGATGGAAGTCATTTAAAAAATGACAAACCTAAAAAAATCTATTTTGGTATTGATGTAAGCAATGTAGAGAGAAGTGATATTATAGATAAAAATGGTAAATATTACGAAAATAACAAATACAGCGTGACCTTGTTTGTCAAAAGAAAGATTAACGATTTTATTTCATCAAGTGTAAATAAGGTACTTAATTTTATAAAAAGAGAAGTGATTGGGGACAGTATTAAAGATTTATATAAAGGGTATGCAAAAGGTCTTTCTCAAGGAATAAGAGTCTTACTTATTCTATATGTCATATTTACTGTTGTTGGTTATGTACTTGGAACAACACAGTTAAGTAAATTTGACTTCATTATAAGAATAATGAAGATAGCATTTATATCTTTTGCCTTTAGTGATAAGAGCTGGGAACTTTTTGGCACAACTTTATCCAAGTTTTTTGTGGACGGTAGCACTTATTTAGTTGACAGTTTTTCTGGCCACATAGGGGAAAGTGGTAAAAATTTTGCATTCTTAGATTTGACAACAGGAGTATTATTCACAGGGGAAACTTGGTTGAAGTTTTTATCGCTAATGCTTGCTGGTCCTTTTGGCTTCATTGCTTTTTTGATAATACTCTATGCTAGTTTTGTGTCATTAAAATGCATTATTAGTGCCACATTTAGATATGTAATATCTACTTCTCTAGTAGCGTTTTTGATATCATTAACACCTTTATTTATCGTATTTATTTTATTTCAACAGACTAAATCTCTATTTGAGAACTGGATAAAAACGTTGGCCCATGTTGCAATACAGCCAGTCATTTTATTTTCATTTTTATCTATTCTGAATCAACTCCTATATTCAGTTTTATATAACCTCACAAACTTTTCTGCGTGCTATCAATGTTTAATTAGCATAAATTTCTTGTCATACGATCTTTGCATAATGAAATCGATACTACCTCTTGGATATAGTCCCAGTACTAGCGTTGATGTTGCACTTGGTACCGGAGAAAGAACAGGTGGATACTTTGCAGCATTACCTATAGACCTAATCCAAGTGTTTATATATCTTATTATTGCTAGTGCAATGGAAGTTTTTGTCTCTGCATCAGAAACTATGGCACAAGCAATATTTGGTGCTGGTTGGGGAATTATGGGAAGCATTAGCACGGTTACTAGCAGCGCATCACAATCTATACTGTCAATTGTTGGACTTGATGACAAGACTCAGAACATAATACAGGAAATCAAACATAAAGTGGGTAAATATCGACCAGAAATTGAGTTCAAATCCAAGCAGTACGAATTGCAGCCTGCAGGCGAGAATAAACAATCAGATGCAACAGATGAAAAAGGAAAAAATGTACTAAAAAAATGAGAGAAGGTACAGAAAAAGAAAATAGAAACAAAAGAAATGATACTCAATGATCTGACAGTAAAAAAGACTAAGAAGGAGAAGTATGGCTGCTACTATAGAGTAGTAACTAATTGAAAAGATATCTTAAGTAAAGTTTATTTCTATATTCAAAAAAAATTTAGATATGCAGTTACGCTTAAGCAAATTTTGTTTTAGATTACTACTTCTTGCAACTTATGCACTAATAACAAGTTGTGACAAGAACGATATGCCCTTTCCAAGGTGCATATCTGCTGACTATTTTGGTCCTGAACCCATTACAGTAAGCGCCCACTTTTCAGATGATCACGATGCTTTCATCCAAGAAAATGGAGAAGTCATTGACCATAATACTGGAGAATTCAATAATGGTCTTCACCCCAATCAAGTAGTAAAATGGAAAGATACAGGACTCGAAACCAACGGAGATGATTTAGTAGTGCGAGTTAATGGTGCATGGATATCTTGGAACAATAACAATAGAAAAGAATCTAAAGATAACTATAGCTTGCAAAAATTAGAGCAGTTGAAATACACAACTAAATTCGAAGGTGAGCAAGGTGATAATAGTTTACCTGGCTTTTATTTAGTTTGCAATGATTATAAATCTAGTATACAGAAATTTTCAAGTAATTATAACGCAAATTGCACTGTAAATTGTAAGTGCGTTAATGAGGATGATAGCAGAAATACAGCGTTACGTGGTGCTCCATGTTGGTTTACTAACGGTCATGGTGCTTACTTTTTGTTTAGGAGATCTAATACAAATGCTAGTGGCAAGAAAGAATTCATAGATCCAAATCCTAATGATAACCTAGAATTAATGCGCAATCCTCAATCTCCCACTATACATTTAGGTTACAACTCCATAGCAGAAGACGGAAGCGGACTTTTTACTTTAAAAAAAGGGGATAGAACTAAATTAAAGGATAGAAACTGTAATATGCTAGAATTAAAAAAGGGATGGAAAATATATGTAAAAATACTAGATAGATATTATTTAAATAATGCAGGTGGCTACTCTTTTGAATTTTTGAGCGGAGTACAAAAAACAGGTGCCATTGGGTTCTTTGATTACATTTATAATTATCTAAAATGTGCATTATTGATTAACGAAAATTGTGAAAAGCATTTTAATAGTAACAGTTCCACAGCTGCACAAGCTGTATTTCAGAATATAGCCGAAAAAAGCACTAGCTTTCACAATTTCGTTCTTTCCTTACTTGTGTTATTCATAATAATCTCGTCACTTCTTTATCTTTTTGGCATGATACAGGAAACTAAACATGATATTCTAATCAGAATAATGAAAATCACTTTAGTAATAGTGCTTGTATCTCCTGGAAGTTTTAGGTTTTTCTATGATCATTTTTTCGTTTTATTTGTTAAAAGCCTTGAACAGTTGATAAGTATAATCACTAATTTTGCTCCAAACATGAACACCGGAAACCTTACTCAGGAGGATGAAACTCATGTTAAATTGTTTAGTTTCATGGAGGATATGTTCAACAAGTTTTTTGCTTACTCTGTTTGGAAAAAGTTTGCAGCATTTTTCCATTATCAAATGTGGACAAGTATCATTATGATACCAGCCATTTTTATAGGAATCGTTTTATATTTCTTGCTATGTGTATATGCCTATATAATATTCCTTTTTGGTTTTGTAGGCATATCTTTTTTTATAGCTATAATGCCACTGTTTCTGATTTCTATTTTCTTTTCACCGCTGAAAAGTCTATTTGAAGGTTGGATAAAATTCTGTATCAGTTTCTGTTTACAATCAATCATGATATTTACCTTATTGTCATTACTAGCTTCAATTATAATGAATACCTTTTATAGACAACTAGGTTTCACTGTATGTTACAACAAGTGGCTTGAAGTAAAACTATGTGCTCCAAGATGGGTGCTCGGCGGTTTTTGTATCGTTGATAAGCAGTACTTTGGTTGGACTCCAGGGCAAATTTTTGTACCTTACTCTCTCGGAGAAACTGCTCCGTTGAAAGTAGATAAAGATATAGAGGGCATAGAAAAATTAAGTAGAGCAGGTGGTACAATAAAATTTACTGGCGGTGCTGGGTATATTCTTCTTCCACCAAATTATATCAAAAAAGGTTTCCGTTATATAGATTATCCTTTCTTCAACCCAGTTCCAGGTAATAAAAATAATCTAGCAGACCATTATATTGCAGAAAATGATATAGTGGTTGACAAGAATTGTAGTGCAAGAGACTTAGTACGTTTAACAAATAGTTTATCTCACGCATTAGAAAAGAACGATATCTTATTGTTAATTAAAAATATAGAAAAAAAAATAGGTAATATCGATGATGAAATTACAGAGCGCTACTGTCAATCTCAACAATATAAAGAAAAATGCGAAGACTATAAAAAAATAATAGAAGATTATAGAAAGGGAATTATTAGACCAAATTTTAAAAGCGAAATAAGATCTTTACTACAGAGTGTAGTGGAAAATCGAGGTTGCAGAGTACTGAAATTTCATGAATTATATAGGAATCCTAACAGTAAATTCTGTCAGAAATGTAAAGATTGTGAGAATTGCAAAAATTATCAGGAAAATAATGATTACCAAAGGGTAAAGGACATACAAAAAGGCTATCTAATCGATGTAAAAGAAATCTTTATATTATTCTTGCTTTCATTCTTAATGTTCTCCTTACGCGAGTTTGTACAACAGATGGGCTCAAGTATTGCTGGTGGTGGGTTCAGTGTTTATAATATATCTAACATATATTCAGCATCACCTTTAGTTGGTGCAATAAATGGATTCAAACAGCAGTGGCAAAATTTTGTTGGCGGGAAACTAGAGTCTTTAGGAAGTTGGGCTATTCATTTACCGGACAGATTAGCTGGAGGTACAGCTGATCTACTAGATAGAATACCAAGAGTTGGGAGTGTGCTAAAACATGCTATTGATGTGCCACGTAAACTTACAAGCGCTACTATTGAAGCAACAAAATTTGCAACATCGTCTAAGAATAATATTGATAAGCTCGAAGAAAAAATTTACAAGGCATTTGGAGTCGATAAAGAAGATATTATACACAGAAGAATTGGTAGATATTTAGACTATTATAAAGGATATATGGGGTCACATTTGGGCTATACAATAGAAGGTGCCATAAAATTTAATTGGAAGCATAGTGTTGATTCTATAGGAAAACGTAGCTATAATCATAATCTACTCTATAGAACAAAATCGCACAGGCGAGAGTTCTTAGAAAAACTTCATGATTACACCATAGGGCACAAAAGAAAGCCAGAAAAATATAAGGATGAAGATGATAACAGTCAGTCTAGTATACCAGAAGATGAATTTATATAAAAAAAATGAGAACACCGATGAAAACTAGTAAAAAAAATTTCAAAGGTTTTGGTTATTACAAACTATACCAGGATAAAAACGGTAACATAAAGTTAAATGACTATGATGACATTCTAAATGTCCGTAGAGCAAAAATAGATTTATTACTAGATAATATCAAACAGGATGATATTAATCTTTCAAAGCTCAATAAAGTTCTTAGTGAGGAACTCGTAGACAATAAAGAATTACTGTCTGAATTTGATAACGAGGATCAAGAAGTTGCAAAAGAAGAACTTAAAGTGTTTAATGTTTTGAACAGTCTTGATGATCTTACAAACATTAAAAGCAAAGATTTACTTGAAGTCAGTTTACTACTGTCAGATCTTAGTTTCATAGAAAGGAATATTGTACTAAATCCTAGCCAGGATTCTGATTTAGCAGAACTTAAGAAACTCTTTATTGAAAAAAAAGAATCTGGTAAAGAGTATAGTGATGAAGAATGTAAAAGTTTTCTCGATACCACAGATAAAATTAATACTCTAATTAAACTAGAGTTAGAAAGCAGAATTGAAGAGCTAGCCCGTGATAAAACAAATGACTATAATGGCTTACAGGATGAAATTGGTCATTCAATAATAGATATAACAAATAAATCAAAAAAGTAATTAAGTCTTGAACTCGTGTTTACAACTTTCTTCCTGATCAAATTGTCAAAGCTATATTGACATTAATTACATATTATTAAATAATTAGTTATTTTAGAATTCTTTTAGAATGCTGCGTGTTATTGCAGGAAAGTATCGTGGAAGAAAAATAGTCACAGGCAAGTATTTAGCCGTACGGCCAACTATGAGCATTGTCCGAGAGGCAATATTTAATATACTTTCTTCAAAAAAAACTATTTATAATCTAAATGTACTTGATTTATTCTGTGGAAGTGGGTCTTTTTCATTTGAAGCACTTTCTCGAGGTGCCAAACATGCATTTATGGTAGACTCAGACTATTATAATTTGCAATTATCTAAAAAAACAGCCAAAGATTTTGGTATTACAGACAATATTACACTCATTTGTTGCAGTGCTAGCCAGTTACCAAAAATCATTTCACAATGCGACATAGTTTTTATAGACCCACCCTACAATAGTAATCTAGCTTACCCAACTTTAGATGGATTAGTTAATTCAAGCTGGTTAAGTGATGATGCATTGATAATTCTCGAAATTAGGAAAAACGAAAATTTTGAATATAATAAAAACTTTAATATAATTTTAGAACGTACTTATGGAATAGCCAAAATAATTTTTCTTTCTTTATCAACTTAAGTTTGTATATATCCATTCATTAATTAGGTTTCAGTTCTACTTTTATCAAGTTTTTAGAGAATTTGCTTATTTTACAAGTATTTTATTTAAGTTTTTATTAAATTTACTATTTATTAAATATTCATGTGTATCACTAATAAATTTATTTTCTTCTTCGTACTTTTTTCACTCCCACAACAAACTAAATGTTCTTTATGAGCGACATGAATATTATCTTTATAATTACAAGGTATTCTAAACCCATGTTTAAGCAACATATTTTCTCTGAATCTTTCTTGAGTAAACTATCGCTAAGCTTAGCAACAAGTCAAATTTTCCACGAAATCACAGTGTCACCTTCTCTGCAGTAATTAATACAGGACATTTTGTATTTTCCATAACCTTACGCAGATTAAATCCTAATTCACAATGCATGAACCAAAAATTCAAAAATTTTGTAAGAAGCCACTTTGTGAAAAAAATCTCCTATCCTATTGAGAGGTTATTAGTTGTATCCTTAAATGAACCGTAAGAATTGTTATAAATCAGTATTAAATAAATTGCCTAATTTTCAAATCTCTTTAAAACTTCTGCTGCAACTTCCTCCTCTAAGAGAGTTAGTATTTAAAATCACATTTTTAGTATACATCATTTACAAGCAGCACGTTTACCATTGCCATTCTGACCTAAATTAATTTCTTACCATTTGTTAAAAATCTATATAGCGCTACAATCTTCTTGCTCTCCAAAAGTAACTCTACAATATCCTCCATATTTTTTTCAACTTTTGGTCTATATACTCGCCTACAAGCTCTTTTCTATATAGCTTTACCAACTCAAGATTAACCTCATTTTCCAATAAGCTTTTAATCCTGTATATAATAAACTTGTTCTTAATAAAATTAAAAAATATCCATAAGCAAAGTATAACAAAGCATACTGTAGCTAAAATTAATAGCACCATCAACGTAAAAGCTAATCTCACGATCACTTTCTTTAATATACAAAAAACAGTAAAACATTAAAAAACTCTCTAGTTTAGCTCAACGTAGTTTAAAAAATGTATCTAAACAACTAATTCTATTGACTATCTAACTTTATATCTACTAAATTAAAGTTCCTCATAGTTCAACTTCCATCAAGCTATTCAAACTCCTTGCTATACATTTCAAAGTGCTATATTATTCTGTTTTAAAATTTACAAAAGCAACTTAGCTAGACTAAGGTTTGTGCATACTTTTAACAAAGGTTTCATTGACTTACTCCTTCAAATAAAAGGATCCTAACTAACTTTCTACTATTAACTTCACCTTATCTTTTCCTACGTAACATTACACTAAACGGTATATGTGATTATACCTAAAACTTTTAAACATTCTACAAAATGCTTCACCGCGTTCTTCAAAATTTTTCCATTGGTCAAAAGAAGCACATGCAGGAGAAAATAATACAGTTATTTCTTCTTTGCTGTTTATAGCCTCATTGAAAGCCAGTTTAAATGCGTTTGCCAGACTACAACATTTTACAAAATCTATTTTATTTTCTATAGTATTTGCAAAAGCTTCAGTTGACTCACCAATAAGAAAGGCTTTTTTAATGTTTGCAAAATGCTTTCTTAGTGATTCTATACCACCATCTTTGCTTTTCCCACCAACAATCCAATATATGTTTTTATAAGATAAAATTGCCTTTTCGCTCGATTCAGCATTAGTTGCTTTGCTATCATTCACAAAAAGAACATTTGCTATTTTGCCAAGTGACTCATTTCTATGTTTTAATCCTGAAAAGGATTTGATTCCATCGATAATAATATTGCTATCCACTTTAAGCAGCTTACATACGGTACACGCAGCTGCTACGTTTTCTGAGTTGGATATTAAGTTTATCTTTACATCACCTACATGATTCTCTAATTCTAAGTGTATTCCAGTATCTGGATACTGAAACGACATTGAAGCTGAGATGGGAACTTTGTTTCCAGTGAATTTGTTAAATATACTAGCAGTAATTTCACTATCACACCCTATAGCAGCAACCCTACTACCATTTATCAGCTTTGATTTAATCGCTATGTAATTTTCCATACTTCCATGTCTATCTATATGGTCTGGTGTAATGTTGAGCAACACTGCGATATCCAAATTAACTTCATTGATTAGCTCCAACTGAAAAGAGGAAAATTCAATGACACAAATTTCTGTATTTCTGTTCAGGTCGAAAACGGGAACACCAAAATTTCCACCAATAGCTACTTTTTTTCCTGCAGATTTTAATATATGCCCTATTAGGTATGTAGTGGTTGATTTGCCATTTGTTCCTGTAACACCTATTATCTTCTGGTTTTTAGCTTTACCTTCAAGAAATAGTTCAATATCTGATTTTATTTTGCAGTCAAAGTTTCTTGCAAGTTTTATTATCCAATGCGGCGTTGGATATGAAATCGGTATTCCAGGACTTAATATTAGCGTTCTTATTTCATGCCAATTATACTCCTTAGGATGAATAAAACTACATTCCTTATATATTGCTTTTGCATTCACTATTTGTTCCTCATTATCATCCCATGCATATGTTCTTGTACCGCAGTTTACTAGAGCATTAATAACAGATAAACCAGTCTTACCAAGACCAAAAACCGCAACACCTTGATTTTTATACTTGCCCAGTTGCATCACTTGTTTTAGTTAAAAAAACATTATATAAGTTGTTAATAAGCTGAACGCAAAGAGTTTGCAAATATTAATTATTACCTGTAGAATACAGAAAAATTAGCAAGGATTTTAATAGGAAAGTAATATGCCATCTGTTACTTTTATTTTACCTGGTGGAAGTGAGAGAAAATATGAGGCTACAGAGGGAGAAACTTTGCTTAATTTAGCTCACAGAAGCGATCCAGACTTGCTTGAAGGCGCGTGTGAAGGTTCTCTCGCTTGTTCTACATGCCACGTAATTGTTGATCCAAAATTTTATGATGCTGTAGAAACACATAATCCCATATCTGATGAAGAAAATGATATGTTAGACCTAGTTTTCGGTTTAACAGAGACGTCAAGGCTTGGATGCCAAATAAAAATTACAAAAGACATCGATGGTTTATGTGTAACCATACCAAGGAATACAAGAAATATATCACTAGACAAATAAATAATTAGCTATGCGCAAGGTCATTATCTACATTATCATCTCTTTATTCCTGTTTATTCCTACAGCATATAGTAGTTTTTGGTATTTTTCTGCATGTAAAACAAAAAATCTTCTAGCTGGAACAATACTATACATTAACGACGAAAAATTTGATATTTCATATGACTTTAGCGGATTCCCTTCTAGCTTAATTTTCCACATAACAAATCCAAAATTCTCCAACGAACAATTAACCATATCGTCTGATACTTTGTTAATAAAAAACAGACTGTTTGATAAATCAGTATATATTTATATACCAAGCAATGAGGTCAGCATTGCTATTTCCAGTGATAAGAAAGAAAATATAAAATGTCACACAAATAATAACAATTATTTCATTGCCAAGCTAAACGACTTACCATCTTTGTTGCGGTTTAATAGAAGTAGTAATATAATAGACTATATAGATACACTTCGTTATGAAGACTATGGATTAAAATGTGATGTTTTACCTAACTCAAAAAATCAGCAAAGTGTTATAACTGAGGTGAATGATAAAAGTAATTATATTCAATTTCATCTTGATAAAAAATTGAGTGGAAATAATAAGCTAGAATTTGATTTTTATACTTATCGGTATAAGAATACTGCAAATCCTGAAAGGTATCTTAGTATTGATACTAAATTTGATTACGAGTTTGTAAACAACATCTCAGCTGCAAGAATTAATTTCAACATAGAAAAATTTTTAATTCAGAGCAATAATTTTGCTATTGCTGCAGATGGTAGGATAAACAATTATGATTTAGTTACATCCTCATTTAAAGACAAAATCAATATATCCATATCAAACTATAAAGAATTGATCTCGTTTATGACTAACGACTCAAAAATTTTAGATAAGTTCGAAAAATTAATATTTTCTTTATCAGAAAAAACAACTGATGGCAATATTANTTTTTCAATAAAATATGACAATGATGTAGGATTAAGTTTCATTGGAAAATTATCCATCACTGATTTCATGAACCAATTAGATAAAATTACTTAACTAGCTAAAAATGAGAACGGCAGTTAACTTACTTTTTACATTAACATTTTGCTTGAATATTAATGCTTTCGCTTTGGATGATGAGCTCAGAGACAAAGTCATGGAGAAACGAGCAACTAATTTGTTTAAAATAATAAAGTGTCCAATATGTTCTGGTGAGTCGCTATCTGAATCCGAATCTCAAATTGCATATGATATGCGCAAAGCAATTCGTAGAAAAATCAGCAATGGGTATACTGACAAGCAAATAATTTTAGAGCTAAAAAATTCCTATGGAAATTCAATTATAACTATTCCACCTATAAAACCCAGCACCTATATTTTGTGGTTTATTCCACTCACTATTTTACTAATAGGGTGTTTTTTGATACGAAAGCACATCCGGTAATAAACCTTAATTCCTGTGATTTTATGGAGACATGTTTAATTTTTTGCTTGTTAGAAATTAACTACAAATCAAGTAATATGAGTAGTATATAGCAATAGAACAGTGAGTGAGAAATGAGGAAAAATATCCAATAGATAATAGATTTAGGTAAAAGGGAATGAATCAGAATGAAAGAATATTCCAGAGCCTTTATACAAAAAAGGAAGGAGATCATCAAAACATAGCAAAAGAAGAATATTAAATGCAATTTTGCACACACTACATACAAAATACCAATATAGGAAGTACTAATTATGCAATTTTCCGTTATGAAAAGCAGTGAATTGACAATTTAGGAAATAGAAGAAGTAGGGAATCATTAAGAAATTAAATTATGAATTCTCGAATATAGTTAAGAGAAAAATAGGAAGAAATAAATAGCCAAGCCTCTATAAGTGAAAGTAAATCTGTCAAAAAAACAGTAGAAAAAGTAGAGTTAAAGGCTACGATGAGAATAGAAAAATAAAAAGGCAGGAAAAAAGGCATAGTAGACTTTAGATACACAGAGATACAACTACCTAAAAGGTGCTATTAATAGGAATAGTAAAGATTTAAAAATACATCTAAGAATGAGGTTGCAGAAAGGTCTTCTACTCAGATCAACAGAAACAAAAGGCTATCAAAGAAATAAGATTTGTTTACAACATCTACTAAAAATTTTATATCTTACTGTAACTAAGGTTACGGTAAAAAGGAATTTTCTTCAACTTTTACTATTTTGTGAACAACTTCTTATACAAGGACGATATGAAATACTAGAAAAATTAGATATTCTATTAGAAAATTTAGTATACGTAGCATTAGAAGTCTTAACGATAACAAGGATTTGGTTGAGTTTCAGAAAAATTGCTGTTCATGTATACATAAAAAGCAAGCATACTTAAAAACGTCGTTTTCTATATACAGACAGTGATGAGAAGTACTTTTAAGGCGCTTTTATAGTTACCAACTTATATTTCTAACTTGTTTCTTTATCCTGCCAATATTGATTCTAATACCTGCAGCATTTGATCAATGCAAGCAGTTCTTTCACTACAAAATTACAAAAATAGAGTAACTGATTATAAACCTACAGTAGAGACATTATTTGAGTTCAAACTATGCAAGGAATAACTAGATATATTACAGCATATGTTATTAGCAGTCTTACTATTATATTTTTTTTAGTCTGCTTGATTC
>NZ_JABUMP010000001.1:750858-786660 GCF_029169405.1 Wolbachia endosymbiont of Onchocerca gibsoni
AGACAAAGTCATGGAGAAACGAGCAACTAATTTGTTTAAAATAATAAAGTGTCCAATATGTTCTGGTGAGTCGCTATCTGAATCCGAATCTCAAATTGCATATGATATGCGCAAAGCAATTCGTAGAAAAATCAGCAATGGGTATACTGACAAGCAAATAATTTTAGAGCTAAAAAATTCCTATGGAAATTCAATTATAACTATTCCACCTATAAAACCCAGCACCTATATTTTGTGGTTTATTCCACTCACTATTTTACTAATAGGGTGTTTTTTGATACGAAAGCACATCCGGTAATAAACCTTAATTCCTGTGATTTTATGGAGACATGTTTAATTTTTTGCTTGTTAGAAATTAACTACAAATCAAGTAATATGAGTAGTATATAGCAATAGAACAGTGAGTGAGAAATGAGGAAAAATATCCAATAGATAATAGATTTAGGTAAAAGGGAATGAATCAGAATGAAAGAATATTCCAGAGCCTTTATACAAAAAAGGAAGGAGATCATCAAAACATAGCAAAAGAAGAATATTAAATGCAATTTTGCACACACTACATACAAAATACCAATATAGGAAGTACTAATTATGCAATTTTCCGTTATGAAAAGCAGTGAATTGACAATTTAGGAAATAGAAGAAGTAGGGAATCATTAAGAAATTAAATTATGAATTCTCGAATATAGTTAAGAGAAAAATAGGAAGAAATAAATAGCCAAGCCTCTATAAGTGAAAGTAAATCTGTCAAAAAAACAGTAGAAAAAGTAGAGTTAAAGGCTACGATGAGAATAGAAAAATAAAAAGGCAGGAAAAAAGGCATAGTAGACTTTAGATACACAGAGATACAACTACCTAAAAGGTGCTATTAATAGGAATAGTAAAGATTTAAAAATACATCTAAGAATGAGGTTGCAGAAAGGTCTTCTACTCAGATCAACAGAAACAAAAGGCTATCAAAGAAATAAGATTTGTTTACAACATCTACTAAAAATTTTATATCTTACTGTAACTAAGGTTACGGTAAAAAGGAATTTTCTTCAACTTTTACTATTTTGTGAACAACTTCTTATACAAGGACGATATGAAATACTAGAAAAATTAGATATTCTATTAGAAAATTTAGTATACGTAGCATTAGAAGTCTTAACGATAACAAGGATTTGGTTGAGTTTCAGAAAAATTGCTGTTCATGTATACATNAAAAAGCAAGCATACTTAAAAACGTCGTTTTCTATATACAGACAGTGATGAGAAGTACTTTTAAGGCGCTTTTATAGTTACCAACTTATATTTCTAACTTGTTTCTTTATCCTGCCAATATTGATTCTAATACCTGCAGCATTTGATCAATGCAAGCAGTTCTTTCACTACAAAATTACAAAAATAGAGTAACTGATTATAAACCTACAGTAGAGACATTATTTGAGTTCAAACTATGCAAGGAATAACTAGATATATTACAGCATATGTTATTAGCAGTCTTACTATTATATTTTTTTTAGTCTGCTTGATTCTTATAGGAACGATTCCCACATTATTAAATCTAAATTATTCATTGCACGTGTTTGCTTATTCTTTCTGCTGTTAATAATAGCTGAAGTCTTCACAACAAAAAACTTAATGATATTTTAGGACGATTGTTATACAGGATTCACACAAAAGAGGTGAGTACACTTGAAAATATTACCTTAACATAAGCAATAGCGAAGTTTTCAGTACATTTGTATTAAATTACATACTTATTTTATTAGAACTTTTATAATAAGCATATCTTCGAATCTGAAGCTTTGTTAACCTTAACGTTTATGATTATGATACTAATTTTTCTGTCTACAACATTTAATAAACGCAAGCAGTTTTTTATGGTGAGCTTGAAGAAGTAGTAGCAATAAACTACAAACCTCGAGACAATCCTTTTTCTATTTACAAGTTCTCATATATGCAATTATAATTAATAAAATTCTCCTAAGAGTGCTTATGCCTCCGACTATAGCAATTTTGATTGGTGGGCCTTCTTGCGAGAGAGAAGTATCATTAATGAGTGGAAAAGCAGTGAAAAGAGCGCTTGATAGCCTTTCGTATAAGGCAATAGAAATAAACGTTGATAACAATATTACTGAAAAGCTAAAAAAAATTAACCCGTGCCTTGCTTTTATTGCCCTACATGGACCTTACGGTGAAGACGGCTGCATTCAAGGCTTATTAGAAATCTTAGGTATAAAATATACCCACTCTGGAGTTATGGCTTCGTCTATTGCCATGAATAAAGAAATGTCTAAACACATATTTCACTACCTCGGTATCGATACCCCAAAAGGGTACATAATTAATCGAGAAGATATACTGAAAAACAATATCAGAATTGATTATCCGTATGTCCTAAAACCAATCAACGAAGGCTCAAGCATAGGCGTGCACATAATTTCCTCGCATGAAGATTACTTAAATCTAAAAGATAATAGTTCTACTATCATGGAAAGGATGATCATAGAAGAATATGTTCCAGGTATAGAATTACAAACTGCTGTGTTACTAGATGAAGCAATCGGCACTATAGAAATACGACCAAAAAATAAATTCTATAATTACGAAGCAAAATATACAAGCGGACTTGCAGAATACATATTTCCTGCTGAAATCCCTGATAATATATATAAAATGACCTTGGAACATGCATTGAAAATGCATCGATTTCTAGAATGCAGAACTATATCTCGTTCGGATTTTCGCTATAATCCTAAAAATGAAGCTTTAAAAATGCTTGAGATTAATACACATCCTGGCCTTACCGAGCTATCATTAGTACCAAAAATTGCAAAATTAACAAAAGGAATTGGTTTTAATGAATTAGTTCAAATTATCGTTGAAACAACACAAAAATATTGAAGGTTAAGTAAATGCTGAACAATATTACTAGAAGCCAAAAGAATTTTTTACGCAAATGTGTTTTATTTATCATAATAATGCTCTTTTTTATATCAGTACTCTATAGAGTACTTGATAAAACCACAAGTCAACTTGATTATTATCTTACTTGGTATAACAATCGCTTATCCAATTTATTACTAAGTAACGGATTTTCAATTGATGAAGTAGTCATCACTGGTAACAAATTCACAAATGAAAAGGACATTTTAAATTTGATAAATAAAACACAACCAATTATATATGTATCACTTTCAAAGCTTGCTGATAGCATACAGTCCATAAGCAAATGGATAAAATACGTAAGAATTTATAGAATTTTGCCCAATACCCTATATATTAATGTAGGCGAACATAAACCCTTTGCCCTATGGAGCAACGATAATAAAACTTCAGTAATTAATTCTGAAGGTAAAGTGATTGCAGATAACTATCCAATAGATAACCTCGTTGTAATCACGGGACAAAATTCGTTATCAAATCTAGAATTCATTAAAAATATACTAGAAAGAAAAACTCAATTGAGCAGCCATATTTCTTCTTGTGTTTATGTAGAAAATAAAAGATGGAACGTCATACTTGATAACGTCTCTACAGTAAAACTACCCAAAGATAACCCTTATAGAGCATGGGATTATTTAAACCATTTGCAAAATACGACTGATTTCACCTTTAGCAACTGGAGCATAATTGATATGCGTATTACAGATAAAATCTTTATGAGTAGGTGATCTGCTGTCATTCAAACATAACACTAGTTTCTTTATGATCATTGTTGCCAAGCGTACAATGCTAAAATTTAGTTTTTTATGCTACTTTATAATGATAACTCCAAGTAGTCTTAATGTTATACCACCAATATCTTCTTTTTTTATCGTTCTAACATCTCTTTCCTGTTACTTAAGTAGGTGATAATACTAAGATCCAAAAAAAAAGAAACATAGATTCCAACTCTATACGCTGGAAAACGCCATTTTGAAAAACAGATGTTCACTTACAATCAAAAGTAATTATAAATATCTCGTAAAAAAATTACTAAACAAAAAAATAGAAAATCTCCTATGTTAAATAGTTGCTTACCCTCTTTAATCTGTAAAACTATCATCTTATACTACCTTGAACAACTTATAAGCGCATTTCAGCTCTGAAACCTAAAGAAAGGTAGGTAAAATCAATAAAGATATAAAGGAAATATAGTCCAAAAAACTAAGCACAAGACACCAACTACATAATACTTACGCTGTTCAATCCGCACAAAAGATTAAAGAATAACTGAACACCTTTATTATCGCAATAGGAGGACAAGCTTTACCAAGCAGTTTCCATTTGAATCAAACATACTGCCAAAAATTACGCAAGAGCTCTATTAGAGCAAAAGCATAAGGTCTCTCGATTCTGGAAATCTCATGTTTAGCTGTGAAAACAGATATTTATTAAAAATAATACCCTGTGATTTTTAGCCCTGATTGAAATTCTTGATATATGAGTAACTATCTTATAGATTATTATTATATACTTCATACAATATTTGTGGGAAAAGTAGAGGTTTATCTTCTAGTAAGCTCCTACTTTTTTTGACTACCTTAACAGTTTTTCGGGAAATAAACTGTAAGTCTTCCTTAGTACTTGTCACAATGTACTTCGATAGACCTAGCTTAAACTCAAATTATGTATAGCAAAAGCTTCAAATTAAGATAACGACCTCACCAAGGTTTACTGTTGTGCTTGATTACATCAATAAAATATCAAAGGTTATCATACAGCATAAAACAAGATTATTTCTCTGGAAGTACTTTTCTAAAATAAAAGAGAAAGAGGCAATAACAATACTTTTCAACCTATCCTGAAGGATAGTAATAGAGTAAAGATTCAATTAATCCACATTAAAAAATCAGGTTTTCAGTAATTTAGCACTCCATTCTGCATGTAATAGATTTAATAGATTACCTGTTTGAAACTTATGATCGCTGTTGTGTGTTTTGCCATGTTTAATTCCCTGCACTCTCTGTGAGTTTTTGTAAACAGAGAAAGAATCAAGTCTTTATCACCATACTTTTTAAAAGTAATAATAACGCCTCCATCTTTACATCTCATTTTGAACAACTAATCTATTGACCGCATAACATTATACGGTAGTAAAGCCGGTACAGCAAAAAAACTATATTTCCAAGCTCAGAAAAATATTATCAAGAAGTGCTCTTAGATTGTAAGACTAAAAGATTATTATCTTCTTGCGATCCTATCAAGCAAATCCCATTCAGGTTTTAAAAGATTTCACAAAATTTAAGTCTTTTATTGGACAGCAATCGTATAAGTTAAGCTAAAATTATTAGAATAATAATGTTTATTTTTATATTGACTATTGGGGTTTATTATTTTATAATTAGAACTTAAATTGTTTTAATGAGCCTAAGTTTTTAATGTATGCCTACGATAAATCAGTTAGTACGCAAAGGTAGATTAAAGTTACTCTGTAAGAAAAAAGTTCCTGCCTTAGGAAGAAATAATCCTCAGAGAAAAGGCGTTTGTACTAAAGTGTATACTACAACTCCTAGAAAACCTAATTCAGCACTACGTAAAGTCGCTAGAGTAAGGATTAGTGGATATGGTGAAGTAACAGCTTATATACCTGGTGAAGGCCATAACTTACAGGAGCACTCAGTCGTTTTGATACGAGGTGGACGAGTTAAAGATCTACCTGGTGTACGCTATCACATAATAAGAGGTACTCTTGATCTACGTGGCGTACAAAATCGGAAAAAGGCTCGTTCAAAATATGGTGTAAAAAAATCTAGTTAAAGTTTATGGCTCGTCGGAATAAAGCAAAAAAGAGAAAAATAAGTCCTGATTCACATTACGGTAGTGTTTTATTAACGCGTTTTATCAATATAATTATGAAATGTGGCAAAAAGTCCATTGCAGAAAAAATTGTCTATGATGCTCTATCTTCAGCTGAAAAAAAAATGAAGGAAAGCGGAATACTAATTTTTGAAACGGCAGTGGAAAATGTTACCCCCTCTATAGAAGTGCGTCCTCGTCGCATTGGCGGTGCAACTTATCAAGTACCTGTTGAGGTTAAAAAGGATAGAGCAGTTTCTTTAGCATTAAGGTGGATTGCAAAAGCTGCTTCTGCAGCTCGAAAAAAAAGTAGAAAAAATTCTACTGATTGTCTACAAACTGAAATTATAGATGCTTACAATAAACGCGGTGGTGCATTTAAGATGTATGAAGAAAAATATAAAATGGCTGAGGCTAATAAAGCCTTTTCCCATCTTAGCTTTTAATGTTAATTAATTAATGTAATATGGAAATTAACATATCTGAATATAGAAATATAGGTATAATGGCTCATATAGATGCTGGTAAGACTACCACAACAGAGCGTATTTTGTTTTATACTGGTAAACAAAACAGAATTGGCGAAGTGCATGATGGTGCAGCTTCTATGGATTGGATGGAGCAGGAAAAGGAGCGTGGTATTACAATCACATCCGCTGCTACAACCTGTTTCTGGAATGGTCACAAAATCAATATAATAGATACTCCTGGGCACGTTGACTTTACTGTCGAAGTTGAAAGATCCTTAAGAGTTTTGGATGGTGCAGTTGCCGTATTTGATGGAGTTGCAGGAGTCGAACCTCAATCTGAAACTGTCTGGCGTCAAGCTGATAAGTATAATGTTCCTCGCATCTGTTTTATCAATAAAATGGATAGAATAGGAGCAAATTTTCATCGATGTGTTGACATGGTTAAAAATAAGCTAGGAGCAGTGCCTTTAATCATTCAGCTGCCAATAGGGAATGAAAAGGATTTTAAAGGCATAATAGATCTTGTCTCTATGAAAGCTATTATATGGGAAAAAGAAGCATTAGGTGCTAAATTTTTCTATGAAGATATTCCTTTTAGTTTGCTTGACAAGGCGCAAGAGTACCGAAGTCTTTTATTAGATACTGCAGCTGGAATGGATGATGAAGCAATGAACGTTTACTTTGAATTCAATGATTTACCGGTAGAGTTGCTGAAGAAATGTGTGAGAAGCGGAACTATTAAAGGAACATTTGTTCCGGTGTTATGTGGATCAGCTTTTAAAAATAAAGGAGTGCAGCCACTCTTAAACAGTATAGTTGATTTTCTACCTTCTCCTATTGACGTTAATGAAATTGTTGGAACTGATCCTAAGAACCAAGAGAAAAAAATTGTAATTAAGCCTTCAGAGCAGGAAAAATTTGTTGCTCTTGCATTTAAAGTGATGACAGATAAATTCGTGGGCAGCTTAACGTTCATTCGTATTTACTCCGGTAAATTAAAATCTAAGTCCACTGTATTGAATGCGGGAAAAAATGAGAATGAATGGATTGGCAGAATGCTGCTCATGCACGCAAACAATAGGGAAGATATAAGTGAAGCTAAAGTCGGAGATATAGTTGCTTTAGTCGGGCTGAAAAAAACAATTACTGGTGACACTTTATGTTCACAAAATTTTCCTATATTATTAGAGCGTATGGAATTTCCTGAACCTGTTATTGAAATTGCTATAGAGCCTAAAACCACTTCAGACCAGGAAAAATTAGGTATTGCTTTAAGCAGACTAGTTGCAGAAGATCCTTCATTAAGAATGTCAATAAATGCAGAAAGTGGTCAGACTATATTAAAAGGCATGGGCGAGCTGCATCTTGAAATTATTACAGATAGAGTAAAGCGTGAATTTAATGTTGATGTTAATATTGGTGCACCTCAAGTTGCATACCGTGAAACTATTACTAAATCTGTTGAGATTGATTACACTCACAAAAAACAATCTGGTGGTGCTGGTCAATTTGCTAGGGTAAAGCTCTTATTTGAACCTCTCCAAGCCGGTTCTGGATTTCAATTTGAAAGCAAAATTGTAGGTGGTGTAATTCCAAAAGAATATATCCCTAGCGTGCAAAATGGTTTAGAATTGATAAAAGAAGGCGGCATAATCTCTGGTTTTCCAGTTATTGATTTTAAGGCTACTCTTATTGATGGTGCTTTTCATGAAGTTGATTCAAGTCCTTTGGCCTTTGAGTTAGCTGCTAAAGGCGCCTTTAAGGAAATGGCAAATAAGGCTAGTCCAAAGATATTAGAGCCTATAATGAAAGTTGAAATTATTACACCTGAAGAGTATATGGGTGATATTATGGGTAACGTAAACAGTAGAAGAGGGCAAGTTTCAAGCATGGAAACACATAATAATAGTGCTATAATCCTTGCTTTAGTACCTCTTGCAAGTATGTTTGGCTATATAAATGTTTTACGTTCTATATCTCAAGGAAGAGCTCAATATAGTATGCATTTTTCTTGTTATGAACAAGTGCCACAATGTGTGGTTGATAAGTTAAAGTACAATTAAGGACAAAATTATGGCTCAAATAGTAGAGGCATTTGGTAAGCCACATGTAAATGTGGGAACAATAGGGCATGTCGATCATGGGAAAACAACATTAACAGCTGCGATAACAAAGTATTATGGAAATTTCGTAGCATACGATCAAATAGATAAAGCACCTGAAGAGAGAAAAAGGGGAATAACGATAGCAACAGCACATGTTGAGTATGAAACAGATAAGAGACACTATGCACATGTTGACTGTCCTGGGCATGCTGATTATGTGAAAAATATGATAGTAGGTGCAGCACAGATGGATGCAGCTATATTAGTAGTGTCTGGAGTTGATGGACCAATGCCGCAAACAAGAGAGCACATATTACTTGCAAAACAAGTTGGTGTTAAATATATCGTTGTATATATAAATAAAGCTGATGTAGCTGATCACGATATAATTGGTTTAGTGGAAATGGAAGTCAGAGAATTGTTGAGTAAGTATGAATTTCCTGGTGACAATGTTCCTGTAGTGATTGGGTCTGCATTAAAAGCGCTAGAAAGTGAAGATAGTGAATACGGAAAGAGATCAATAGAAAAATTGATGGAAAAGTTAGATGAATATGTAGCAGTTCCACCAAGACCTGTGGATTTACCATTTTTAATGCCAATTGAGGATGTATTTTCAATACTGGGACGTGGAACAGTAGTAACAGGAAGGATAGAAAGGGGAGAAATAAGAACAGGCGAAGAGGTGGAGATAGTAGGTTTAAAAGCGACACGAAAGGCAATATGTACAGGAGTAGAAATGTTTAAGAAGTCTCTAGATAAGGGATGTGCTGGATTAAATGTAGGGGTATTACTAAGAGGAACGAAAAGAGAAGAAGTAGAAAGGGGTCAAGTGTTGGCAAAGCCAAATTCAATAACACCGCATAAAAAGTTTAAGGCAGAAGTATATATATTAAAGCAAGAAGAGGGAGGGAGACATACACNATTTTTTGAAAATTATCAGCCGCAATTTTACATAAGAACTACAGATGTGACAGGAAATATAAAATTGCTGAAAGGGAAAGAGATGGTAATGCCAGGAGATAATGTGAGCATAGAAGTAGAATTGCAGGTACCGATAGCAATGGATAAGGGATTACGTTTTGCAATAAGAGAAGGTGGTAGAACTGTTGGTTCTGGTGTTGTTTCCGAAATTTTGGAGTAGAAAGTTTTAGCTATAGGAGTGTAGCTCAATTGGTAGAGCACTGGTCTCCAAAACCAGAGGTTGTAGGTTCAATCCCTACCGCTCCTGCATTAATGTTGCATTAGAGATGTTAAAGAGTTTAAGTAGTTTTTTTTATGATATAAAACAAGAAATAAGAAAAGTTGCCTGGGCAAAAAAACAAGAGGTACTATCATCTTTATTTGTTGTAGCAGGTGTTATATTATGCTTTTCAATTTTCTTTTGTTTAGTAGATTTTATATCTCTCTACATAATTAAAGCCTTATTTGGAATTGTTTATGGAATATAAATGGCACATTATTAAAATTAATTATGGGCATGAAAAACATGTACGTGAATTGGTAAGTCATGCTCCTTATTTCAAAGAGGTGTTTATTCCTTATCAAACAACGCGCAGTTTAAAATCTGACATACAAGAATTATGTAAAATATATATATATATGCATCTGTGTGATGAGAGTAAGAATATATTAAATCAAACATTAAAATGCTGCAGCAGCATAACTGATAATCTTGAAGCAGTTTCAGACGATGAAGTAAGTCTGAAGCGTAGAGAATTCAATAAATACAAATGGTACATCTTGAGGGTTGTTTCTAATTATGAAGAGAAAGTATGTCAACACATATTAGAAAACTCTATGAGATTAGGGGNNTTAGTAATTATTTTAAGGAAGTTTTTATTCCATATGAAGAACCAAATGAAGCAGAGTTAAGATCTAAAAAAACTGCTACACGAAGGAGGTGTTTTCCTGGTTATGTTTTTTTATATGTAAATTTATGTGACGAAGTATTAAATTTTATCAATAATATACCAAAATCTCTTAAAGTTTATGGATTCTTAAAAAATGGTAACGTTCCCAAGGTAATTTCTGATGATGAGATTTACTTAATGTGTAATGCACTCTATAACGCTCAAGAGAAGAAAAAATCAAGTCATGGTTATGAAAAAGGAGAAAAGGTAAAGATTAATGATGGTCTCTTTCAAAACTTTATTGGTAAAGTAGATATGATTAACAATGAGAAAAAAATTATCAATGTAGAAGTGTCAATTTTAGGTAAACCAACAATAATAGAGTTGGATTTAGCGCAAGTAGAGAAAGTAGAGAATTAGCTATGAGTATTATAATTGCTAAGATTAACTTATTAATGGAAGCAGGAAAAGCAGTTCCAGGTCCAAAAATTGCTTCAGTACTTGGTCCACGTGGCATACCGCTTCCTAAGTTTTGCGAGGCTTTTAACAAAGCTACCAGTACAGCTGGTGCCAATTATAAGGTGGGTGATTTAGTAACAGTGAGAATTTCCGTAAAGGATGATCGCTCCCATGATTTCACCATCAGTGGCCCACCTGTGACTTATCTGCTTAAACAAGAAGCTAAATTAAATAAAGGTTCTCGTGAGCCAGGTAAAGAATTGGTGGTCAAGTTGACTATATCTACTATAATCAAAATAGCAAGATATAAAATGGTTGACATGAAAGTGGACAATGAAAACTCAGCAGTGAAAATGGTCATAGGCACTGCTAAATCTATGGGCATAGAAGTTATAGAAGGGTAAAAGTATGGATACGCATTACGATAATCCTAAACAATGCTTAGAAAAGGTTATTGAATCTGCTTCGGCAAAGTTTAATGAATCAATTGATATTACAGTCAATTTAGGTGTAGATTCACACAAATCTGAAGAACAGGTGCGTGGTATAGTAGTTTTGCCTAGAGGTACTGGAAAAGATATTAAAGTAGCTGTTTTTGTTCAAGGTAATCATTCATTAGAAGCTGAAAAAGTCAATGCTGATATTATAGGAGGAGAGGATTTAGTTGAAGAAATAAAAAAGGGTAGAAAGTTGGACGTTGATTGNTGTATTACCACTCCTGATTTTATAGCAAAAATTACTCCTATTGCAAAAATATTAAGTGCTAAAGGACTAATGCCTAATCCTAAATTTGGTACCGTAACTTCTAACATTGCAGAGACTATTAAAACTATTAAGTCTGGTCAAATAAAGTTTAGGACAGATAAAAATGGTATCATTCATGGTAAATTAGGAAACGCTAAATTTAGCGTTGATGATTTACTAGAAAATTTGAAAGCTTTTCTTAAAGCAGTTAAAAATAATAAACCTGTGTCTGCGAAAGGGATATATTTTAAGAACGTCTTTTTAAGTTCGACTATGGGTAAAGCTTATGAAATAAGCAAAGTGGAAGATATAGTTAAGGAGTAATACAGTGAAGCGTGAAAGTAAGGATGAGTTTATACAGAATATAATAAACGTGTTTATAAACAATAATTTTTTAATACTAGTAAATTTTAAATCTATAAATGCTAACGATTTATTAACTTTGAGAAATAAGCTAAAGTCTGTGGCAGGTGGGATGTTAGTAGTTAAAAATACTCTGGCCCGTTTAGCCTTGGAAAGAGCTGGTAAATTTTCTTATCTATCAGATAGGTTTTCTGGCCCAGTTGCTGTTATATACTCTAGTAGTATAGTGGAGGCTGCAAAGCTGATAGTTAACTTCACTGACGCTAATAAAGAGAAGATGTCTGTGATTTGTGCAGCTCACTTAAATCAATTGCTTACAGTAAAGGATATTAACAACTTGGCTAAGTTGCCTTCTCTAGATAAGTTGCATATTAAAATTATGCGTTTAATATCTTATAATATCCCTACTCGATTAGCGTTATCTATCAACTCGCCTTTCATGAGGCTTGTGAGAGTGTTGGATTATTATAGTTCTAAAAAATAAATTTATTGATAATTTAGGTAGTAATATGAATAACGTAACAAATAGTTTGGCCGATAAAATATTATCTTTAAATCTCTTAGAGGCCGCTGAACTTGTAAAAGTTTTAGAAGAAAAAATAGGGTTACCTGCTGGTTCTTTTATTGGTGGAGTTGTTAGTGCTAATATACCCACTAGTGACAATACTGCTAATCCTGCAGCCCAAGAAAAAACTGAATGTAAAGTTGTGATTAAAGAAATTGATGCAGGCAAAAAGATGGAAGTCATTAGAACAGTCAGAAAGGTTAATTCTACATTAGGCTTAAAAGAAGCAAAAGAGCTAGTTGAATCTTTACCTCAAGATCTAACTGCTAATATTCCTAGAAACGAAGCAGAAAAAATAAAGCAACAGCTTATCGAAGCAGGAGCAATCAAAGTGGAACTTGAATAAGATGCTTATTTAAACATACTAATTCTATATTGATGCAGCATTTTTAGTTAGTTTGAGGTATTTTAATGGTTGATTCTTCTTGTATGTATATTTCAGGTGCTTTTATCCCTAGAATTTCTTATTCTAGGTCAATTGATCTAAAGGATTCTTTACTAAACCCAGTTAAGGTCCAAAAAGAGTCATATAAATCATTTACTCCTGGAGATCATGGTAATGAAAGACTTGAATCTATCTTTCATTCAGTCTTTCCAGTAGATGATCCTTTGCATAGGGCTACTATTGAGTTTATAAGCTGTAGAATAGATAATCCTAAGTACGATGAATCTGAATGCATAAAGCGTAGCATAACTTTTTCTGCTCGAGTCATTGCTTTTATACGTCTCGTTGTTATACAAGATGGTATTTCCCTCGATGAATATAAGCTAATTAAAAAGAGCGGTGATCATTCTAAGCTTACAACCATTATAAAATTTATGGAAGAGCAGGAAGTCCACTTTTGTGAATTACCGATGATGACTGATAAAGGTACTTTTATCATTAATGGTGTGGAAAAAGTCATCGTTTCACAAATGCACAGGTCACCTGGTTTATTTTTTGATAGTGACAAGGGAAAAACTTACAACTCTGGTAAATTAATTTATTCTGCTAGAGTTATTCCCTATAGAGGTTCTTGGCTCGATATTGAGTTTGATGTCAAAGATTTTTTGTATTTTCGCATTGATAGAAAAAGAAAACTACCAATCTCAGTTTTATTAAAGGCATTGGGCTTATCGAACAACAGTATACTCGATAAATTCTATGAAAAGATAAAGTATGTAAAATATAGAAACAGTTGGAAAGTACCCTTTATACTCGACAGGTTTAAAGGGGTTAGATTACCCTTTGACTTAATAGATATTAAAGGCAATGTGTTGCTTAAGGACAATATTCGTATTACTTCAAGGCTAGCCAAAAAGCTATATGACGATGGTCTAAAAGAGTATCTAGTACCTTTTAATTCTGTATGTGGTTTATTTCTTGCAGAAGATTTAATAGATAGTGTTAGCTCTACAAAAATTTTATCTGCTGGTGAGCCTATAAAGGCAGAAGACATAAAAAAGCTTGAGTTATTATCTATAAATGAAATATCAGTATTAAATATCGATAATCTATCTGTTGGACCTTATATATTGAATACTCTTCTTTTAGATGAAAGCATGTCTTATCAAGACGCTCTATATGAAATATATAGAGTCTTACGTCCTGGTGAAGTCCCTGTTTTAGAGATAGTAGAAGAGTTTTTTCATAATCTTTTCTTCAATCCTGAGTATTACGACTTATCTAACATTGGCAGATTGAAACTTAACTCTTGTCTCGGGTTAAATTACGATGAAAATTTAACTGTTTTAACACATGAAGATATCATTGAAATTGTAAAAAAAATAGTACTGTTACGTGACGGCCAAGGATCTGTAGATGACATTGATCACTTAGGAAATAGAAGAGTGAGGTCAGTTGGAGAATTTATAGAAAATCAGTTTAGAGCTGGGTTACTAAAATTGGAACGTGTAATAATTGATTCCATGTCTACTTCTAGTTTAGATAAAGTTTCTCCATCAGATTTCATTAATCCGAAAGTGTTAACCAACTCCTTAAGAGATTTCTTCAATTCTTCTCAACTATCCCAATTCATGGATCAGACTAATCCATTATCTGAAATAACTCATAAAAGAAGGCTATCAGCACTAGGTCCCGGAGGCTTAACAAGAGATCGTGCAGGATTCGAAGTACGTGATGTTCATCCAACTCACTATGGAAGAATTTGTCCAATTGAAACCCCTGAAGGACAAAATATAGGGTTAATCAACAGTTTAGCTATATATGCACGTGTTAATAAATATGGTTTTATCGAAAGCCCTTATAGAAAAGTAATTAATAAGGTCGTTACTGATCAAATTGAGTATCTATCTGCAATAGATGAAGGTTCATATTATATAGCTGATACCAGTGCAAAGCTTGATAAAAATAATTGTTTTATCGACGACATGCTATATTGTAGGTACGCTGGAAATTTTACCATGGTAAGTAGTGATCAAGTAAGTTACATTGATGTATCTCCTAAACAAGTAATATCAGTCGCAGCTTCTTTAATTCCATTTTTAGAAAATGACGATGCTAATAGAGCATTAATGGGTTCAAACATGCAACGCCAAGCTGTACCTTTATTAAAACCTACTGCTCCTTTGGTTGCCACTGGTATGGAGTCTTTTGTAGCTTCTGGTTCTGGTGCCGTAGTTTTAGCAAAACGCGATGGCATAGTCGATAGCTCTGATAGCAATTCTATAGTTATACGTGCTTTTGATGAAAAAAGGGTTAACTACCTGGGCGTGGATATTTATCATTTAAAAAAATTTCAACGCTCCAACCACAATACTTGCATTAACCAAAAGCCATTAGTACGTGTAGGTGACTATGTTAAAGAAGGTGATGTAATAGCTGATGGCCCTGCAATTAACAATGGTGAGCTAGCACTTGGTAAAAATTTGCTAGTCGCTTTTATGTCTTGGCAAGGCTATAATTTTGAAGATTCCATTGTTATCTCCAGTGAAGTTGTCAAAAAAGATCTATTTACTTCTATCCATATAGAAGAATTCGAGTGTGTTGTGCATGATACTCCTTTAGGGTCAGAGAAAATAACTCGTGCTATACCTGGTATCAATGAAGAAAATCTATATCACTTAGATGATAGCGGTATAGTAAAAGTTGGTACAAGAGTAGGACCAGGATATATTCTGGTAGGTAAAGTTACACCTAAACCATCTTTTTCACTACCTCCCGAAACAAAATTGTTGATGACAATTTTTGGTGAAAAGTCATTCGATTGCGCAGATTCCTCCTTATATACACCTCCAGATGTTGAAGGAACAGTTATTGATGTACGAGTCTTTACTCGTAGGGGAGTCGAAGAAAGTGAGAGAGCATTGCTTATTAAGCAAAAAGAAATGGAAGATTTAGAAAAGGAGCGAGATTACATAATCAATGTCACTAGTAAATATTTTTATGACGAGCTAAAAAAACTTCTTGCTAATTCTTGTTCTCAAGATCAGAAAAAACTTGATACTATTGAACACGAACAATGGTGGAGTATAGGATTAAAAGACCAATCTATCTCTGAGCAAGTTAAGAGCTTAAAAAAAGATTTTGATGAAAAAATATTAAACGCAACAATACAATTTAAACAAAAAATAGAAAAACTAAATGAAGGTTATGACCTACCTCAAGGTGTGTCAATGTCAGTAAAAGTTTTTATTGCTGTGAAGCATAGTCTGCAGCCAGGAGATAAGATGGCTGGCAGACATGGAAACAAAGGGGTAATTTCCCGAGTTGTACCAGTGGAGGATATGCCTTATTTAGAAGATGGTACTCCTATTGATATTATTCTTAATCCTCTTGGTGTTCCATCAAGAATGAATGTAGGACAAATATTGGAAGCTCATGTAGGTTGGGCTTGCAAAAAGTTAGGAGAAAAAGTAAGTAGCATTCTTGATGAAATTAATAAAATTAAAAGTCTTTTTTGTAAAGAAATTAGATCTCTTAACAGTGATATCTTTGCAAAATTCACAGCAGCATATCTTGATAATAGAAAAATTGAAGAAATTAGTGATGCTGAAATAGCAGATTCTATTTTCAACAGATCTAACAAAAAAGCACTAAATGATGAGCTAGATACATTAGTAGAAAATTATTTAAACTCCTGTAAAAGCGCTCATGACAATTTACGTAATTTCCTTATTGAAGTCTATAGCTGTGGTAGCAACGTATCTATTCGCAACAATATTTATGAAACTAGTAACAATAATTTAATTGAGTTTGCACATAAGTTACGTGATGGCGTTCCTGTGGCTGCACCTGTATTTGAAGGTCCAAAAGACGAAAAAATAACAAAATTATTTGAACTTGCCGATTTAGATAACTCTGGGCAAACTATACTGTACGATGGTTGTACCGGTGAAAAATTTGACCGTAAGGTTACAGTTGGTTATATGTACATGCTCAAATTACATCACCTAGTTGACGACAAAATTCACGCACGTTCAGTAGGTCCTTATAGCTTAGTTACTCAGCAGCCTCTTGGAGGAAAATCCCATTTCGGTGGCCAACGTCTCGGTGAAATGGAATGTTGGGCATTGCAAGCTTATGGTGCTGCTTACACTTTACAAGAAATGTTGACTGTAAAATCTGATGACATTAATGGCAGAATTAAAATTTATGAATCGATAATAAAAGGTGATAGCAACTTCGAGTGCGGAACTCCCGAATCTTTCAATGTAATGGTAAAAGAACTACGTTCTCTATGTTTAAATGTAGCTTTGAAACAAAATGATGTAGCTATTGAAGACATATCTTATACTAATATTGCACAATCTTTCGATAAGATTAGCATATCAATCGCCAGCCCTGAAAGTATTAAATCTATGTCTTACGGCGAGATAAAAGATGTTTCAACTGCAAATTATCGAACATTTAAAGTTGAGAAAGGTGGATTATTTTGTCCTAAGGTTTTCGGTCCTGTCAATGACGATGAATGTTTATGTGGAAAATACAAAAAAAGAAGGCATAGAGGCCGCATATGCGAAAAGTGCGGAGTAGAAGTTACATCCTCTAAGGTGAGAAGAGAGAGGATGGGTCATATAGAGCTTGCATCTCCTGTTGCTCATATATGGTTTTTGAAATCACTTCCTTCAAGGATTGGAGCATTATTAGATATGTCTCTAAAAGATATTGAAAACATTTTATATAGCGATAACTATGTTGTAATAGATCCTCTTGTTTCCTCCTTTGAAAAAGGTGAGATTATTAGTGAAAAAGCCTACAATGAAGCTAAAGACAATTATGGAACAGATAGCTTTGTAGTTATGCAGGGTGTTGAAGCTATAAGAGGATTGCTAGCTCGTCTTGATTTACATGAAATTAGAAAAAATCTAAGACAGGAGTTAGAATCTGTTGCTTCTGAAATAAGAAGAAAGAAGATTATAAAAAGGTTACGTATCATTGAAAATTTCATCAAATCAGGAAACAGGCCAGAATGGATGATACTTACAACTATACCTATTCTACCACCTGATTTACGTCCTTTAGTATCTCTTGAAAGTGGCCGTCCTGCAGTTTCTGATCTAAATCACCATTATAGGACTATAATTAATAGAAATAATAGGTTAAAAAAACTATTAAGTTTAAACCCTCCTGAAATCATGATTCGTAATGAAAAAAGGATGCTACAGGAAGCAGTTGACTCTCTTTTTGATAATAGCCGTCGTAATGCTTTAGCAAATAAAGTTGGTACTATTGGATATAAAAAGTCTATCAGCGATATGCTAAAAGGAAAACAAGGTCGTTTCCGTCAGAACCTATTAGGAAAAAGGGTAGATTACTCTGGACGCTCTGTAATAGTTGTTGGTCCAACTTTAAAGTTAAATCAGTGTGGGTTACCAAAAAGGATGGCTCTTGAATTATTCAAGCCTTTTGTTTACTCAAAGCTTAAGATGTATGGTATGGCTCCAACTATTAAATTTGCCAGTAAATTGATAAGAGCAGAAAAACCAGAAGTTTGGGATACATTGGAAGAAGTAATAAAAGAGCATCCTGTTTTGTTAAACAGAGCACCTACCTTACATAGGCTCGGTATCCAGGCTTTTGAACCGATCCTTATTGAAGGCAAAGCAATACAACTTCATCCACTTGTCTGTACAGCATTTAATGCTGATTTTGACGGCGATCAAATGGCAGTGCATGTACCAATTTCACTAGAAGCTCAGCTTGAAGCTAAGGTATTGATGATGTCAACCAATAACGTCTTAAGTCCTTCCAATGGTAGGCCAATTATAGTTCCTAGTAAAGATATAATTCTTGGTATATATTACTTAACTCTGCAAGAACAACCTAATAAAAAAGATGATTTGCTATTTTTAGGCACCTTTGGTGAAATTGAACACTCTTTGAATAATGGAACTTTGCATATCCATTCTAACATCAAATATAGGATAGAACATAGCAGTAATGACGAAACTCACTATAAAACCGTTTACACAACTCCTGGCCGTTTAATGCTATGGCAGATCTTTCCCAAACATAAGAATCTAAGCTTTGACCTTGTAAACCAGTTATTAACGGTTAAGGAAGTAACTAATATAGTTGACATAGTATATCGTAACTGTGGCCAAAGCGCTACAGTAGAATTTTGTGATAAGTTAATGGTACTTGGCTTTGAATACGCTACACTTTCTGGTACTTCCTTTAGTCGTTGTGACCTGGTTATACCCGAAACTAAAGCTACACATGTTAATCATGCAAGAAGTGAAATTAAGAAGTTCTCTATGCAATATCAAGATGGGTTAATCACTAGAAGCGAGAGGTACAACAAAGTTATAGATGAGTGGTCTAAGTGCACAGATATGATAGCCAATGATATGTTAAAAGCAATATCTATATATAACAAAAATAGCAAATACAACTCAGTATATATGATGGTTAACTCTGGTGCAAGGGGCTCTACTTCACAGATGAAACAATTAGCTGGAATGAGAGGACTTATGACCAAACCTTCCGGTGAAATTATAGAAACACCTATAGTCTCTAACTTCCGTGAAGGGTTAAATGTGTTTGAGTACTTCAATTCTACTCATGGCGCGCGTAAAGGCCTTGCTGATACTGCTCTCAAAACTGCAAACTCTGGATACTTAACTCGTCGTTTAGTTGATGTATCTCAAAATTGTATAGTCACAAAACATGATTGTGAAACCAAAAATGGTCTTGTTGTGAGAGCTACAGTTGAAGGAGGTACTATAGTTGCGTCTTTAGAGAGTGTAGTGCTGGGCAGAACAGCTGCAAACGATATATATAACCCAGTAACAAAAGAATTATTAGTAAAAGCAGGAGAATTAATTGATGAAATCAAGGTAAAGCAAATTAACATTGCAGGTCTTGATGCTGTAAAGATCAGATCACCATTAACCTGTGAAGCAAGCTCAGGTATATGCACACTATGTTATGGAAGAGATCTTGCAACTGGCAGGGTTGTCTCAATAGGTGAAGCAGTAGGTGTAATAGCTGCTCAATCCGTAGGAGAGCCTGGTACTCAGTTAACAATGCGCACTTTTCATATAGGCGGAGTAATGACTAGGGGCGTTGAATCTTCAAATATTACAGCTTCTATTAATGCCAAAATAAAATTAAACAATAGCAATATAATTATAGACAAAAACGGGGATAAAATCGTAATAAGTCGTTCTTGTGAAGCTATATTGATTGATAGCCTTGGTAGTGAAAAATTAAGATATAGTGTGCCCTATGGTTCCAAGCTTTATGCAGATGAAGGTCAGTTAGTAAAAATTGGCGATAAAGTTGCAGAATGGGATCCTTATACATTACCTATCATCACAGAGAAAACAGGTACAGTATCTTACCAAGATCTGAAAGATGGAGTATCAATCACCGAGGTTATGGATGAATCTACAGGAATATCAAGCAAAGTAGTAAAAGATTGGAAATTGCACTCTGGTGGAGCTAATTTACGTCCTCGCATAGTGCTGCTTGACGACAATGGTGAAATAATGATACTCGCAAGTGGTGTTGAGGCATGTTACTTTATACCAATAGGGGCAGTACTCAATGTACAAGATGGCCAAAAGGTTCAAGCAGGTGACATCATTACAAGAATGCCAAGGGAATCAGTCAAAACTCGTGATATTACTGGTGGGTTACCAAGAGTTATAGAGTTATTTGAAGCACGACGCCCTAGAGAGCATGCTATTGTTAGTGAAGTAGACGGTTATGTGGCATTTTCTGAGAAAGATAGGAGAGGAAAACGTAGTATATTAGTTAAACCTGTTGATGAACAAATCTCTCCAGTTGAATACTTAGTACCGAGAAGCAAGCACGTAATAGTCAATGAGGGTGACTTTGTGCGTAAAGGTGACCTGTTGATGGATGGTGATCCTGATCTCCATGATATTTTACGTGTACTTGGACTAGAGGCTTTAGCACACTACATGATTTCTGAAATACAGCAAGTTTATAGATTACAGGGTGTTCGCATAGACAACAAACACTTAGAAGTGATACTAAAACAAATGTTGCAAAAAGTAGAAATTACTGATCCTGGTGATACTACATACTTGGTAGGAGAAAGCATTGACAGGTTGGAAGTTGATAGAGAAAATGATGCTATGAATAATTCTGGCAAGCGGCTTGCTAAATACCTTCCTATTCTACAGGGAATCACAAGAGCTAGCCTTGAAACCAATTCCTTTATTTCTGCTGCTTCCTTCCAAGAGACAACAAAAGTTCTAACAGAAGCAGCATTCTGCGGGAAGGAAGATTCTTTAAGTGGGTTAAAAGAAAATGTTATAGTAGGGAGGTTAATTCCTGCTGGTACAGGCTTAATTATGAGCAAGATCAAGGCACTCTCACTTCGCAATGATATAAATAAATACGAAAAATATTTTGATATCGAAACTTACGATGAAAAATTGTTAAGGAGCAATAGTTATTACTTGCATCCTAGTGAAAAAGAAAATGTAGTAGCATCACACTATGACCAATCAAGTTAAATAAACTACCAAGAATAGCGCTCAATTAGTACCTACAATTGTGCAGATGCTACATATAGCAGTTTTTTTTATGTAGTTTCCGTTACCAAGCATTGAAGTGACAAAATTTACAGCTCTGGGTTAAGTTTTTAGGTAAGTTACTAAAAACCTCAATTTTAACCAAACTTTATAATAGTTTATTGCATGCCTCATACGGCTAAATCATTAATACTCTCTCAAACTTTACTGAATTGATAAACACAGTTTTAAAATGCTTACTGCTTAAATTTAGGTATACATCAATTTTTCTATTGTGAATACTAAATTTATAAACCACTGATATTCTTGCTCTTCTTTTTTATCCATAATTTAAAATTATCGTTTTAAGTAGCTGCTTTTAACTTAAAGCATATAACTGTGTGTAACATACACTAGCTTTCAGGTTGAAATGCATCAAAATGCTTAAAGTTTACACCTTAACAAACTCTATGGAACTTACTCTAATAACACAAACTTATAAGTAGAACTGTAAACTTTGCATAAAAGTGTTATGATAGCTAGGATAATACATGAGAAACATGAACATAACTATACATTCGCAAAAAGACTTTGACTTTATGCGTAAAGCTGGTAGGTTAGCAGCTGAAACTCTTGATTTTACTGTACCGCATGTAAAGGTAGGAATAACAACTAATGAGTTAAATGACTTATGTCATGACTTTATAACCAAAGCAGGTGCAATTCCAGCTCCACTCAATTACAAAGGATATCCTAAATCAATCTGTACTTCAAAAAATGCTGTTGTCTGTCATGGCATTCCTGATGATAGACCGCTTAAGAGCGGAGATATTTTAAATATAGATGTTACAGTAATTTTAGATGGCTGGCATGGTGATACAAGTCGCATGTTTTGGGTTGGTAAACCATCAATAAAAGCAAGACGTTTGTGCAATGCTACCTATGGCGCATTGATGGAAGCAATAAAACAAGTCAAACCTGGTAATAAATTAAACAGAATAGGACTTGCTATAGAAAAATATATTGAAGATTTTGGATATTCTATAGTACGTAACTACTGTGGGCATGGTATAGGAAAAGCCTTTCATACTCTGCCAAATGTATTACATTTTTATGATAAAGATGAAAATCTTATCTTAAAGGAGGGCATGTTTTTTACAATAGAACCTATGATCAATGCTGGAGGACATGAAACCTTGCTCAGCAAGTTTGACGGCTGGACAGTAACAACATGCGACCTTTCACTCTCTGCACAATTCGAGCACACGCTTGGAGTAACAAAAGATGGTGTTGAAATATTCACATTATCACCCAAAAGCTGGCATTTCCCTCCTTATAACTAAGGCCTTGCAGCTATCATTCTGTATCCGTACAGGATAGCAGTGAAACAACTACTCTTAAAAGCTGGACTGAAATAACTGTTACTATTATAGAAGATTGCCACAAAGTTGGAAACAAGAGGAAAAGTAGTAAAGAACTTTCATTGCCCGTGTTTATTGGAAAAGCAAAAACCACTCTACATTTTGAGAAAGCGTCTAGTATCTTCAGATTAAATATCAGGTTATCTTTTAAAAGATAAAAGGTACAAAACAAAGCAAAGGTCTGTTTAAGTATTACTGGCTTATTCAAAAATAGATGATTTTCTGAGTGTAATGTAGTTCTCCAGTTTACAGATGATGATTCGTTTGACAAGATTATTGTTAATAAAAGTATATATTTAACGGAAAAAATTAAACTTTATACCAAGAAAGTGTGTAAGTTATTATAATTTGGTGCTGTTCTCCACTACAACAAGTCAACTAAATCTACAATATAATGTAGCTTAAGAAGAATGATAAATCTTTTTTTTAATTAGAGAAGGCGGGGAGAAAGTAATTAGAGTTAGAAAAGGTAACCTCTTGTATCACGTAAATTAGTGAAAGCTACGTGCTCAAAGTATGAATTAATCAACAATAGCAACATCAAGAAAATTCATACTTATATTATAACACAGTAAAAAGCACTGCTTTAAGCAACATAATAAAACAGGCGACTAAAATGATGATAACCTTAGTGACAGAATATAGTCCTGCTGATTTAAAAGATAGTGTAAGACGCATTATACCACCTCTTTAAGAGGTTGGTGATGAAACTTAGAGAGAATTATTGCAATAACTATAACTTTTCTATCAATTTTAACTGCTACAATGCTTAAGGAGATTTAGGTAGTTTTTCCTACTTTACGTAACATTATTTTACACTCAAAGTTGTACAGGAGATTCTTCTTAGGTATAAGAATAGTGAAATATTAATAAACATCTTTTTAAAATTTAAAGATTTAGATATTTGCTATTTAAAATAGTTAAAACTAGATAAATTAATACACCTATTTATTCTTTTTTTTACTGTCAGATCAAGTTCTACCGAATACAATAACTTCTTAGAATACTTCTTCTTGCTTTTCATATTTAAATTCTAAAGAACAGAAGAGTATACCTTCCGTAGCACTCTGCTCTTTTCTTCAAAAGAATTTATCCTTCTCTTACCGTATCTTTCAATGCATCTGATCTTTTAAAGAACTTCTTATTGTTATGTTTTTTAAACTGTGCACTATAATCAAAATTTGTTTCTCCTGCTGTGCTCGAAAGTACAAATAGTTTTCTCCTATCTTGAGGTATGATAAAAGATAACGCATGTTCTTCAGCTCCAGTTCGTGCAGTCCTACCTACACGATGGATATAGTCAGCTTGCGATTGTGGTACATCATAATTGACAACATATTGAACATGTGGAATATCAAGACCACGAGAAACAACATCTGTTGCAACCATAATTTGATTACGACCATTACGGAAAAAAACTGATAACCCTTTCACGTTCGCGCTGCATTAAATTACTATGGATTGCCAAAGCACTATAGTTATCTTTGCACAATTTGTTAGCTAACTGATCTGCTCCTTGTTTCATTTTAACAAATATAATGATTGATCCTTCACGTTGACATAGTTGCATAATAAGTTTACTATATTTTTCTAGCTCTGATGCATAAATAATTTCTTACTTAACTTTTGTAGAAATTGCAACTTCATTTTCAATCGAAATATGTTCTGGCTGACCAAGATATTTCGCAGCAAGCNNCACACTATACTATTAGGAAGAGTTGCAGAAAACATGAGAGTTTGTCGTATTTTTGGGAGATATTTCATAATCTCTTCAATTTGAATTCCAAAGCCTATATCAAACATACGATCCATTTCATCAAGCACAAGAGTATTGACATTATAGACCATCAAAGCTTCACGTTCAATATGGTCTATAATACGACCAGGAGTACCCCCTACCATAATTTGTGGCTCTTTCTTAAGCTAACTTAGCTACTTGAAAATAGACTCACCACCAATTAGCAAGGCAATTTTTAACACGGAATTTTGAGATAAAAGCTTTCTTATTTCATTTGTTATCTGCTGTGCAAGCTCTCTAGTTGGTACAATAACTAAAGCTGAACTAACACTAAAATCATCTAACAACTTAGCAATCAACGGAATAACGAATGCCAAGGTTTTTCCAGTTCCCGTTTGAGCAGAACCGAGAATATCTCTACCTTGTAGAGCTAGAGGAATTGCCTGTGCTTGAATCGGAGTTGGAATGAAAAAATTATGTTTATCTAGAACTTGCTTGAGTGAAACTGGAAGATCCATTTCATGAAAGCTGCCTATAGCTCTATTAAAAACTCTTACCATCGAAATCTAGTTAACTTTCTAACAACTTTAAATTTATTGCAGATTTTTTTCCTTCTCCATTCTTACCGCGCTCTTCTCTAAGCTCATAGCTTACTCTTTCTCCTTTTATTCCCTTTTCCTTGTTTTCTCCTTTAAGTGAATCAGGTCTTATTCCTGAACGCTCTAATGTACTAATGTGCACAAAAACATCGCTGCCTTTAGCCTCTGGCACAATAAAACCATAACCTTTTTCAGCGCTAAACCACTTTATATTACCAAATTCCATGTAAACACCCCCTTAAAACTATTGACTAATATTGCTAATGTGATGAAAAACTTTGAAATTACAACTGAAAATGCCTGAAGTCTAGTTATTAAAACTAAACCTCTATACTCCATAGTCTACTCTAACATTACATGATTATAGTACACAATTATTGTATTTAATGCAACTAGAATTTCTAATTACCGAGCGAGCCTGCAATTATCATTTCATTAATTTTAATCGTTGGCGAATTAAACTGCCCACAAAAAGTTAAATCGTTTGCAACAACCAAGTTATTAAACATATTTTCTAAATTGCTAGCAACAGTAATTTCGTGTATTGGATACGCTATTTTTCCATTTTCTATAAAAAACCCTGACGCACCTTGACTGTAATCACCATTAATTAAATTAACACCAAAGCCAAATAAATCAGTTATATATACTCCCTCCTTCACTTCCTCAATCAATTCTTCAAACGATATATTTCCATTTTCAATATAGAAGTTACTAGCTGCAGGAAGAATTGCAGCGTTGTTTGCACGTATTGCGTTTCCAGTTGTTTCTAAATTTAGTTTTTTAGCTGAGTACAGATCTAAAATCCAATTTTGTAGCACTCCGTTCTTTACAAGTATGTTCTTTTTGCTAATTATCCCCTCTCCATCAAAAGGTCTTGATTCTATACCTTTCGGTAGCAATGGGTTATCAATGATGTTAATTCTATTATTAAAAACCTGAGTATTTAAACTATTTCTCAAGAAAGAGCTGCTACTCACGATGCTACTACCATTTATAGCAGAAGCAAAACTTTTTACCAGTTCTTTTGCTGCTCTTTTTTCAAAAATAACTGGAAGTTTGCCAGTTTTAATTGAACGTGAATTCAATTGGTCAACCGCTCTTTTTGCTGCTTCTTTCCCTATTAACCTTGGCGATCTTAGGTCATTGAAATTACACGCTACATCATAACTATAACCAACCTTCATTTTACCTTTTCCTCCAGCAATAACAGAAACTTGATTAGCAAAGATTGATTTACTAAATGAGCCGACAAAACCAGAAACAGTAAACAACACTGTATTTACTAAAGAATATGAAGCAGAAGCTCCTTCAGAATTAACAACTTCTTTACATAAAAAAGCTGAATTTTCTGCAGCTTCAGCAATTTTTTTTAAATTATCAATAGTTACAACATTATTATCTAAGATACCCAAATCTGTAGAAGAAGTATAATTACCTCCATCTACAGCAAAATTAATGTAAGGATCCTTTGGTACGTTCTTTGCCATTTCTACTACTTGACTTACCGTATTACTAAGATTGTTTAAATCATTTGTAGAAATATATGCAGCTTTAGTTTTGTCTACTATAGCTCTGATTCCTACAGTGCAATTTTTAGATTGGGATATTTGTTCAACTTTTGATAGGCGTTGAGAAACTGATATTTTATTAATTTCATATATTGAAACTTCTGCGCCTTGATTTTGCTTTTTTACTAATTTTATAACATCTGCTGCAATATTTAGTATATCCATTTCTTACCTCCTTAGGTTTTCATAAAGATTCTGCACCACCTATCACTTCAATCAAGTCGGTTGTAATCGCTGCTTGACGAGAACGATTGTAAAGTAGAGCTAATTTATTCAGCATTTCTTCGGTATTTTTATTTGCCGATTCCATAGTAACCATTCTAGCGCTATTCTCACTTACTACACTTTCAAGTAAAGCGGAGTAAAGAGCAGCTGTAATATAATCTCGAATCAAAGATTGCAAAATAAATTCAGTATTTTGAGGTTCATACCCATAGTCATAATCTACCATTGAAGTAGTTAAAAAATTAATAATTAAAGATGAGTCTTTACTCCACGGCTTTATTGTTTCCAATGTCGGTTTTTGTGTGAAGGTATTATAAAATTTGTTATAGAAAACCTTGACTTTGTTGTATTTACTGAGATCAATATCATCAATTAAAGATTCTATATGCTTTAACGTAATTCCCTTACTGTTTTCAACCTTCAAGATAACTTCAGAATCAAACCTATTTTTACCTATGTCAAAAGCTTTTTTACCAAGAAATATAATATTTACTCTTTTATCACTTATAATTAATTTATTAATATATTCTTGACTAAACCTTACAATAGAAGAATTGAAGTTACCACACAAACCACGATCAGATGCAATAATAAACACTAGATAAGTACTGTCACTATCAACATTTAAAATTTTTGCCAAAAATTCTTGATCAACTGATACCAGCAATGAAGAAACAATGTTATGCAGCTTAGATATATACAATCTTGAATTTGATAACTTTTTTTGGCTCTGCAATAATTTTACTGCAGAAACCATTTGCATTATTTTTGTGATTTTCTGTACAGATCTAATATTTTTGATTCTTAAAGATAGTTCCTTTAAGCTTTCCATTTTATATATAACTCTAGCTTATTAAAATGTACAATCATTCATTTTAAAAAACAAGTTTTTTTGATATAAAGAAAATATAAGATGATACACGGCACCAGAATTAACGTTTATAATGTTACCTAAGTAGCTAACACCGGAATCCAAAAAAAAGAAATATAGACTTCCAGCTTACATGTTGAATGACACTATCCGTTGTAAGAGCATATCTTCGTTCATAATTATATGGCTAACTATAAATATTTAGAAAATTTACTAAGTAGAAAAGAAAATAAAAGAAACCTTGTAGTAGCTAGTTATTTAACATTCTACAAACTAGCTATTCTACACTATCTTAAACGACTTATAAATGCGTTTTCAGCTTGAAATCTTAGAATCTTCTAGATAAAAATTAACAAAGACATGAGAGAAACAGATAGTGCAAAAATTAAATATAAGATACTAACTAAGTATACACTTTCGTCGTTTAACCTGCGCAGCTTAAAGATAACTGAATACTTTCATTATCATAAATAGGAAAATTGGTAAGCTTTGTTAAGCAGTTTTACGTCTAGATTTGAATTTTTGAAGTCACAATATTTATAAAGTGTAGATAACGAGAAAGGGGTGATAAAAAGTTTATATGCTCACGGCACTTCTCATTTCCTCCCAAACAATTTTTCAATATCACTTAGTTTCATTTCTATGTAAGTCGGCCTTCCGTGGTTACATTGCTCGGAATATGGTGTTTCTTCCATCTGCCTAAGCAGCATATTCATTTCTTCTAACCTCATTTTTCTACCCGCCCTAATCGATCCATAGCAAGCAATCGTAGCTAATATTTTGTTTACTTTATCTTCTATTGGTAAAGTGTCTTCTATTTCGGTTAATCTATCAACTATATTCATCAACATCTCCTTCACATCTATTGTTCCCAAAATTGCAGGAATTTCTCTTGCTATAACTTCATTTTCTGATTTAATTTCAATATCAAAACCTATTTCAAAAAGCTTATTTTTATAAATCTCAATCATCTCCATCCCAATTTGATTCTTAATTTCAACTACTTCAGGAAAAAAAAGCTTTTGTCTTTTTATGCTTGACTTTTTTTTTAAGCATTCATAAATTAACCTCTCATGAGCTGCATGCTGATCAACTATAATTAATTTGTCTCTAGCCTCAGCAATAATATAAATATTGTAAACCTGGCAACGTGCAAACCCAAGAGGATAGCTTTCTATCAAGTTAATTTGTTCCCTTTCTAAAACCATAGTCTCTGCTTGTAATGAAGATTTTTGTATACCAGTACAATCAAATAACTCTGACCGTTCTAATAAGCTTTTCTCTCCCTTATTTAGCAAATTGAACCCTTTCATTAACTGATTATCTAAATTGCTTGACTTTCTCTTATAGAATCCTTTACGAATACTAAATGCACTAGGTAACATGTTTTTAACGAAACCACCTGTTATTGAAGCAATTGAATGCCGGAATTCACTGCAGATTTCAGAATTACATGCTGGAATGACATCAGAAATACCTATTCTAGTTGATAATGCTTTTATTATCCCCCTTCTCACTATCCCATATATCGCCTTCTTATTCTGAAACCTCACTTCTAACTTATTCGGATGCACATTCACATCTACTTGGTCATATGGTACCTTTAAATGTAATGCTACAAAAGGATACCTGTCACTCGGAATAAAATCATGATACGCATATCGAATTGCACCGATAAGTAGATTATCTTTAATCGGTCTTCCATTAACAAACGTATAAATCATAGTTGAATTGCTATAATTAACAGTTGGCTTGCAGATGTGTCCTATAAGTCTAATACCATCTTTTTCTTCATCAATTTCTAAAGCATTACCATAAAATTCTTCTTCTATTTCACATAGTCTACTAAATAATGAGGTTTGCTTGACATATTTTAAGAGCTTTTTATTGCCTGAACTAAGATTAAATCCGATATTATAGCTAGCCATCGCTAAGTTGTTTACAATATCAACAATATTTTGAGTCTCTGCTCTTTCACTTCTTAGGAATTTCAGTCTATTCGGAGTAGCAAAAAATAAATCACGAACTTCAACATGTGTACCCTGCGATAAAGAACAAGGAGTAATTTCTACTACTTCTTCTCCACCCTCATAACCTACAGACCACGCTTCATTTGTTCCTCTTGCTCTAGACGATAACTTTACTCTACTTACTGCTGCTATCGATGGTAGCGCTTCCCCTCTAAAGCCAAGATGTTTAATTTCTATTAATTCACTATCATTCAATTTTGAAGTAGTATAGCGCATAAATGCAAGTTTCAAATCACTCTTCTCCATTCCATTTCCATCATCTATAACAGTAATAAGATTACGCCCACCGCTTTCTATTTTAATCTCTATTTTTGAACTTCCAGCATCTATTGCATTTTCTACTAGCTCCTTGACTACACTTGTTGGCCTCTCAATTACTTCTCCTGCTGCTATACGATTTATGGTTTTTGTGTCTAAAAGAACTATTGCCATAAGCCTATTACGGTGCTGGTTTTTCTTTCACTAAATCGGTCTGTTTGTTTCTCCATTCCCTTAATCTACCTGCAATTTCACTGTTAGAAATTGATAACATAGATGCTGCTGCAATAGCAGCATTGCATGCTCCACTTTCTCCTATAGACATAGTTGCAACCGGAACACCCTTTGGCATTTGCACTATCGATAATAGACTATCCAACCCATTTAACTCTTTACTATACACAGGAACACCAATAACAGGTAAACAAGTAAGCGACGCTACCATACCAGGTAAATGAGCTGCCCCCCCTGCACCAGCTATAATAATTTTATAACCCTTTTCTTGTGCAGATTTAGCAAAATTAAAGAGCCTTTCTGGTGTCCTATGCGCAGATATTATAAATATATCATGCGAAATTCCTAATGCTTTTAACATATCAACAGCATAAACCATAGTACTATAATCTGACTGACTTCCCATAATTATAGCAACATCTTTTTCTACTTTTGTCATATTAAACACAATTTAATCTATTAACTAAACAGTGTTCCAGTTAAAAAACAACAAATATTTGAATTACATTACAAGTAATAGTGTATGGCATTCTTATTAAAATAAAAGTCATAAATAAGCATCTACATTTAAGACATAGGAACATAAATCTCTCTTTTTTCATATAAAATAGAAAAATTTATCCTAAATTTTGTAGTTATTACCAGTTCTTGCTATGAATGACCTTTTAAGGCCAAATAATAGTTTAAAATTAACATAAATCTGATAAAAATATCAATAAACAATAGACTCAAAGTCTTGCCGTATTAATATCATATAATTATTTAGCATAAATTATATGATATTAATACTTTGAGATATCAAATTTATGTTGTAATGTTTTACAAAGCTATTGATAGGTAAGTATATATGGAAATAATATCGTTAAACAATAATTCATGCAATGTAGAAGTAAAAAAGAAGTTGCTTAACATAATCAGTAAAGTTATAGAAAGAAACGCTTGGACTCAAGCTCATGCAGCCGAAAAGCTAGGTGTTGACCAACCAAAGATATCACAAATTAAAAATGGCAAAACAGATGGTTTCTCTTTAGAAAGACTGTTAAGCTTTCTCAAAAAATTCGAACATGAAATAACAATTACGATAACAGAAAACCAAGCAGTAAGACCTGAACACGAAGCTAGATCTTAAAGAGATACACAGTTGACATTTTGTTTTTTATAGTATAGTATGAAACTTATTCAAGTAGTATTTTATGGCTGAATCTATTATAGAAAAATGTATAAGGCAAGTAAGCAACCGCTTTAAGTTAGTTCTGTTAGCAAGTCAGAGAACACATGATTTAAATACAGGAGCAAGCAGTTCAATTCAAGCAGATGAATTTAAGGGTCATAAAAATACTATTATTTCTTTATATGAAATAGCAGAAAGGCAGGTAAATATTCACGAGCTATTTAATCTCTTGGTAAGCAGATGCAAAGGATATATGAAAGAAAATATAAGTAACATAAGCAAGTTAGAAAAGCTACTGAGTTCTCCTCATAACAAGTTCAACATAAGTTCTGATGTAAATCAAGAAAGTACTAATATCCAAGGCAACGAAGTAAAAAGTAAAATAGATGATCAAGATAATAAAAAATAGACGACGAAGAGCAAATCAAATAGAAGGCTACTAAAGAGTTTGTAATTTATAAATGATTCACGCTGCTGTTTATTTACTATTATTTTGCATTGTTACAATGTTATGCCATACAGTATTCAGTTCGAGTATTTATGATAAAGTGCTAGCGTTTAATAATTTTTCAACACAAGTAGTCTTACTTATACCAGCAATATCGATTATTTTAAACAGCGTCTTCTTGCTTGATATAGCACTATTATATGCCGGCATTAGCTTTATGTCAACTTTAGCATTAATGAAATTAGTGTTGCTTCGATAATTTATGATAGGGTCTACTTTTATATTCTTAGGTATATGTTTAGTAATTATCTCAACTATAGGAATAATTAGATTCCCAAGTTTTTACACTAGATTACATGCAGCAGGCATTACAGATTCTAGTGGCGCAATGTTATTGTTAATTGGTTTTGCTCTGCAAAATAAACTTTCAATCAACACTGTCAAAATCATATTATTGATTCTTATACTATGGGTAGCCAATTCAACTAACAGTTATATTCTAGCGCATACTTACTATAGAAGTAAGGAAAAAACTATTAAAGAAGATTAAAATGTTAGAAATATTAAACATAACATTACTCTTGCTGTTACTTATGGTTACAGTTTTTATAGTCCTTTCAAAACACTTAATTATGAGTGGTATTTTAATGTGCGCATTCAGCTCACTTATTGCACTTATGTACTTAATCATGAATGCACCCGACGTTGCAATTACTGAAGCTTCAGTTGGTGCAGGACTTAGTACAGTTTTTACGTTTGCCGCACTTTCTTTAATAAAGAACCATAAAATAAATCTATCTCACAGCCCTATAATGCTTTTTTTTATGTTATTTTTAGCCATATGTTTATCATACTTTATGACTCAACTACCAGATTTCGGCAGCCATGATGCTCCAATCCACCTACATGTTGCTCCTTATTATATAGAAAATACTGAAAAAATTACTGGTGTTCCTAACATAGTAACGGTCATTTTAGCAAGCCTCCGTGGCTATGATACATTTGGCGAAACTATAGTAGTTTTTACCGCAGCACTCTGTATAATACTGACACTAAAAGAAGAAAAAGAATAAGAATGGTTAAAGATCCTGTGTTAAATACAATATCATTTTTAATGATACCCTTTATTATTCTATTCGCTCTATATATACAATTTCACGGTGACTACACTCCAGGTGGAGGTTTTCAAGCAGGAATAATTATCGCTTCTGGAATAATACTGTATTCAATGATATTTGGTATATCCACAACTTTAAAAGCGATACCCTATTCTGTGATTAAATTTACTAACATATTAGGCATTTTAATTTATGGAGGAACAGGCATTGCAACAGTTTTACTTGGCCGAAGTTTTTTATCTTACGATATATTGTTGGCTAACAATGTTACTGGTCAAAAATTAGGTATTTTCTTGGCGGAACTAGGTGTAGCACTTACTGTCTGTTCCTCCATGCTTATTATATACATAAGCTTTGCCCGTAAAAAAAATAATGACTTTATATAACTATACAATTATTATTATATTAATGATACTGGGTTTATACATTATCATAAATGACAAAAATTTAATCAAGAAAATGATAGGAATAAATGTTTTTCAAGCATCCGTTTTGTTATTTTATATATCTTTAGGATATATAAAAAACTCATTACCCCCTATACTGGGGTCAAGTCTTCATTTATATAGTAATCCTATACCGCAAGTTCTAATGCTTACTGCCATAGTAGTTGGAATTGCAACATTTTCAGTTGGGTTATCTATAGCAGTAAAAATAGAAGAAAAATATGGAAAAATTGACCAAGATAAATATATGTGAATTAATAGTATCTTAAACTATACGAAGTAATAAGTAGCCAGAAGCTAAACCATCATAGGCTTTCATTCACTGTAGGTCTATTTACTAGCATAGTAAATAAAGTTTAGATTACAAAGGTAATAATGTCAGCTATTAATAACGAAGAAGATAAGAAAAAAATCATCAGAGATCTTGTAACCAAGAGTATAAGAAAGGGTGGTTTTATCACTTTTGATGATATAAATGAAAAATTATCAGACGAAAATTTTTCATCTGATTTTATAGATGATACCGTATCCCTATTACAAGACTCCGGAATTAACATACTTGAAAGTAGCGAAGATGAAGAGGATGCTCCTTCTAATAATAATGACAGCAAACTAGATGACGACGATACATTATCAAACGTTGCTACAACTTTAATACAAAATGACGATCCAGTAAGAGTTTATCTACAAGATATGAGCTCTGTGAAACTCTTATCAAGAACAGATGAAATCACAATAGCAAAAAAAATTGAATCTGAAAAGCACAATATGCTGCGTGCAATAATTGAAACATCAGCAACATTAAGAATGATAAAAGCATGGCGTGATGATTTGAGCAGCGGATCTCTCTCACTGAGAGAAATCATAGACCTAGATGCAATTTATAATTCCGATTTTAATGCAATGCCTAAAGAAGATGTTAAAGAAAATATTGAAGATATTGATGGTTCTGAAGATGCTGAAAATGATAAACACTGCGAAGATTATAAAACGGATAACAAAAAAAACAACGACGAGCAAGAAAGCGGTAACGAGAATATAAGTTCAACAAACTTAAATGTTTCTATCCTCGAAATGGAAAATGATTTATTACCTAAGGTAATGGTTGCACTAGATGAGATAATTACTTTAGCAAATAAAGCACTAACACTAAAAAAAAATTCTTCTAGTGAATTAACATATAAAGATTTATATAATCAAATATGGTCCACTGCGCTACAAATTAAATTAAGCGACACCGCTACTGCTAAAATCACACAAAAACTTTATAATATAAATAGATCTATTATGCTTGAAGAAGCAAATCTTATTTCTGAAGCTAAAAAATACGAGATCGATAGAGAAAGTTTCTACGAGGTTTATGACAATGTACTATTAAAGTATGAGTCAAAAAATATAGATCTTTTAAAAATTAATAAAAATCTATCTTTTCTCAAAGATGAAGTAAAAAACAAATTCGCAAAGTTTATAAATGACAATTTTGAATACATAACTAATACTTTAAATAATATAAAGCAGTACGTACAAGAAGACAATGTACAAGAATTTAAGGAATTAATCAAAAAAATACAAAAACATGAACGAGAAATCTCTGAAGCAAAACAGGAGATGATCAAAGCTAATTTAAGGCTAGTAGTTTCTATCGCTAAAAAATATTCAAACAGAGGTCTTGCTTTGCTTGATTTAATACAAGAAGGCAATATCGGTCTCATGAAGGCTGTGGATAAATTTGATTACAAACGTGGATACAAATTTTCAACTTATGGAACCTGGTGGGTAAGGCAATCAATCACTAGAGCAATACCAGAACAGTCCAAAGTGGTTAAAATACCGGTTCACATGGTAGAAATTATTAGCAAAATCAATAGAACACTAAGAAAGTTAACTCATGAGATGGAAAGAGAGCCTACATTAGAAGAATTGAGTATAGAACTTGGAATGCCCTTGGAAAGAATACGTAAAGTTATGAAAATAGCAAGAGATCCGGTCAGTCTCGAGGCTCCAACAGGAAAGGATGACAGTAGCACTTTCGGTGATTGTATAGAAGATAAGCGAGTTTCAAAACCAGAAGATGCTGCAATACTTGCTGATTTACGAGGCATTACAACTAATGTCCTTGCAACTTTAACGCCAAAAGAAGAGAGAATTCTAAGAATGCGTTTTGGCCTTGGTAAAGATGGAAAGGAACACACCTTAGAGGAAGTAGGAAGAATCTTCAACGAACCTGATTAGTTCGAAAATGATTTCATAATGAATGACGAATGATTTTGATAGCTATTTATATGGAATGAAATTATACTGAACGATGAATAAAAATTTTACATAATCAAATTTTTGAATATACCAATTGATTCTTATTATTGTCACTACTTGCATCGATAATATATTGCGACACCCCATTTTTATTATCGCTTAAGAA
>NZ_JABUMP010000001.1:786670-787194 GCF_029169405.1 Wolbachia endosymbiont of Onchocerca gibsoni
ACTTACAAGATCTTAAAAAAGCGTAACCTCAAAAGTCTAAGAATAAAAAGTCAAATAATATAACGTCTGATTGTGCTACTGTCTTTTATGTAAAGTATATATTCTACATACCTCAATAAGCTAAGGAGCTTACATTAGAGGAATTGAGTATAGAACTTGGAATGCTCTTGGAAAGAATACGTAAAGTTATGAAAATAGCAAGAGATCCGGTAAGTCTTGAGGCTCCAACAGGAAAGGATGACAGTAGCACGGTGATTGTATAGAAGATAAGCGAGTTTCAAAACCAGAAGATGCTGCAATACTTGCTGACTTACGGGTCATTACAACTAATGTTCTTGCAATTTTAACGCCAAAAGAAGAGAAAATTCTAAGAATGCATTTTGGCCTCGGTAAGGATGGAAAGGAACACACATTAGAGGAAGTAGGAAGAATCTTCAACGAACCTGATTAGTTCGAAAATGATTTCATAATGAATGACGAATGATTTTGATAGCTATTTATATGGAATGAAATTATACTGAACG
>NZ_JABUMP010000001.1:787204-918404 GCF_029169405.1 Wolbachia endosymbiont of Onchocerca gibsoni
ACTTACAAGATCTTAAAAAAGCGTAACCTCAAAAGTCTAAGAATAAAAAGTCAAATAATATAACGTCTGATTGTGCTACTGTCTTTTATGTAAAGTATATATTCTACATACCTCAATAAGCTAAGGAGCTTACATTAGAGGAATTGAGTATAGAACTTGGAATGCTCTTGGAAAGAATACGTAAAGTTATGAAAATAGCAAGAGATCCGGTAAGTCTTGAGGCTCCAACAGGAAAGGATGACAGTAGCACGGTGATTGTATAGAAGATAAGCGAGTTTCAAAACCAGAAGATGCTGCAATACTTGCTGATTTACGAGGCATTACAACTAATGTCCTTGCAACTTTAACGCCAAAAGAAGAGAGAATTCTAAGAATGCGTTTTGGCCTTGGTAAAGATGGAAAGGAACACACCTTAGAGGAAGTAGGAAGAATCTTCAACGTAACACGTGAGAGAATTAGGCAAATAGAAGCAAAAGCTCTGCGCAAATTAAAACATCCAAGTCGCGCTAGAAAACTTAGAGGATTCTTTTAAAGGAATATTTAACTACTATAATTACAATTAAATGTAGGATATGCTGCTTCCTTATCAAGCAATAGCAATACTTGATAAATTTAATACTATAAGTACATGTAAGAACTAGTCAATACAAAGAAAGCAAAAACAAGGTTAGTATTGCTGTCACTTGAAAAAAAAGAAGGTATAATACCGTATATTGGACGCTAAGCTTTCTGTAGGTGTATACTATTTAATTCTTTAATAAGATTATTTATATCATCTACTAATTACTAGAACTTGGTAATAATGCTTATGCTTATTTAAGATGATACGAAGGAAACAAAATTGAAAACCAAATTTTCCACGTAAAAAAGAATGCTATCCGTTACCTGTAAGTATGAGCTTGATAAAAGTTAAAAAGTAAACATTTGCCAGATGCTTACAAAATGTCACTAAGGTACAATAAAAAGAAAAGAAAGGAAAAGAAACTTCCAAATAAAAAATAGCAAGATAAAGGATTTTTCTAATTCACTAGAGTTTTTTAGGTAACCTTTTATATCTGACTAGAGAAAACATACAAGCATTAACCGATAATATATACAATTTCACTGCAGTAATATTAACTATGGATTAGCTTTTAAATAAGCTATTGAAAATCTTAACTTTCTTGATTAAATCTGATCAAATTTAAAAACAGTAGTTTATTAAATGTTTCATACTACTAAGCTAGTAATACTCTTAAATTTTACTGAATTAACAAATATAGCTTTAAAACACCTACTGCTCAAGTAGGCAGTATACTTTTTTAACTTAAGCTTACTGCTTTACTGCTAAAATAGCTTATAAAAAACTTCTTAGTTTACTAGATAAACTCTCTATAAATAAATCGGTTTAGCACAAATCTACTCCACCCTTTCTTGAAAGATAAAGAGAAATCCACCCAATCTTTATTATATAAGACTGTTTATACAGACTTCTTTGGCAGCATACAGTATAAGCATTATTATATATAAAATAGTGTATAATAAGATACTTAATATAAGACTAAGCAAAATGCTGAGAGGTGACAATCATCTTGTATCTTACTGCATTTTTATCTCTCCCTCCAGTAATTTCCCCAATTACTTTTAATTGTGCTATTGGGAATATAATGCACTCCAGTTTATACATATAGATACAATCTAAGGTAATTACTGTTGTATTCAGTATTTTATACCATATTCTACAATATAAAAACAACAACTTAAAAAGTATAAGAAATAGTTCTATTTTATAATAGAAAACCAAAAGATAAACTTAATGCTTCTAATTTCTCTTGTGTCTCTTTACATTGAAAAAATTCTCCTCCTGTTTCCTTAATATCAATTCTCACATACTAATTCAATAGTAACTGAATATCAAGGATATTTAATTTTAATAGGTAGTTAAGTCAACTACCTCCTTCACCAATTACAGTATTAAATATTAGATCTTCATCGAAACTCATTTTAGGACGCCAAATAGGACCATCCAAATGCACATCAATATAAATTGGACTACTACGACCTGGTAATATGAAGAAGAACCTCGATAAAGAAACTAAAGCAAAGTTAGGTAAGGTTAAGTTAGAAGAGACAGATCCTGATGCTTGATCAATTTCAAATTGTAGACTAGTTGAACATATACCATTTTTAATGCTTACTTTCCCGCTAACATTTTTAAAAACCGTACTACCATTATATATACCAACATGAGTAAGTGTGGAAATCACAGATTTATTTTTACTGCTAAATAAATCAGTGATGAAAGAATTAAAGTCCACATTAGCAAATTCTATTTCCTGTGCTTGCAAATTAACCTCTCCTGACAAAGTATTAGCCCAATTGTAAAAGCTTTCTCCTTGAGCTTTAATTTCACCATCTAAGTTTAGTTTACCACTTAAATTATCAATTCCAATAACCTGAGCAACCCTTTTAATATCTAAACCTACAACAAAAAATTTTATATACATTAAGTTTAATCTTAAATAACCCTGAAAAGACACTTGTCCATGTTTCAATGCATAACTTACTTTTTTAATAGTTATAGTATTATTTATCACTACCGCATCCAAATTAAAGTCCTTCAAAACATCCTGTCCAGCATTAAGCTTTGTAACACTAATCTGCACATTTGCATCAAAATCTTCTTTGCCATTTAAGAAATTAAACTGTTTCCTTGACCATTGAACCTGATCTATCTTATTTCTCGAATCTTTTCTCACTTCTATTAAATTCGGCAATTTTAAAATACCAGCATTAAATTTATCACCAGTTATGCTTACATCTAACAAAGGTTTAATATATTTTTGATCCGCTAATATTTTTATATTACCAGTAACATTGAAATCTTCTCCAGATAACTTTATTTTACCTGTAACAAGCCTGCCCTTTTCTATCTTCAGTAAGAAACCTAAACCTTCAACTTTTGTACCGTTCAACGTAAAACCATTAACATTGGTTTTTATATTTACATCATACTTCAGATTTTTTAACCATTGCACTTTCGATAAACCATCCAGCAATGAATAATTATATTTATCTAAGTTGAGATCGTGTACAGTAAATCTACCACTAATTGCATTATGCTTTTTTGTGTAGTTTACCTTAACTGACCCTCGCCAAAATTCTTTATCATTCAGCAACTTAATATCTGAAATAGACAATATCCTGGGCGCAAAGTGTAACCTTGAACTCATTGTAAATTGATTTCTCTTGTTTTCTCTAATCTTTATAGAAGGAAAAAAACATGAAATGAACGACTCAAAATCATCTCCTTTTAGCAATAAATCACCATCAAACTCAGACAAGATAAGATTGTTTGAAACTTTCCCTGATAAACGAGCTACATTATTAGCTCCAGGAAGCCGAAGAAGCGTATCAACTTTTATTTTGCCATCAGTAAATTTTAGCATAGTATGAAATTTATCCAATATTCTGTTTTGGTATTGAATACTTGAAGCTTCTACATTGAAATCTAAATTCAAGTTCTTTGGTACAACCTCTCTTAAACATTCTAGAAGACCCTTCATACCTATTATTTTTCGTGAGCTGTTTTGTATAGAGTCTAAATCAACTTTACTAAAAGTAATATCAACATTAGTATAATTATTTTTTTTATCGTTTCGTACTGTACCACTAGCCTGTATGTTTTTAGAATTAATTTTTAAATCATTTACCGTGAACTCACTTTCATTAAGGCTAATATTAGATGACATCTCAACATTCTCACTAGGAACAACATAAGCAAGAAAGCTAAGACCGATAACTTTTGCTAAATCACTCATAAAATTAGAACCATTATCAATTGACAGCATCAATTTGCCTTGAAGGCCTTCTCGGTTTTTATCACCTGCAAACAGCAAATTTATAAAACTTGATTTGATATTAATGTGTACACTCTTTTTTGTAATATCAGCCTTCCCCGAAAAATCATAATTATTATCATCTACCTTTGCTTTACCATAGAAATGTCCGTTCTTTTTAATAGCAATCTCTTTTATATTAACAATACTTCTATAATCAGCAAAGTCATTGTTTAAATCTATTTGGCTATCTTTCATTATTACATCAACCTTACCAGGTCTTTTATTTACGATACTAATAAAATCTTCTTTACTACCTTTTACACCAAACAATATGACCAACTTTGGTTGTAACGAAAATAAAAATAACGATAGAAAAGATGGCCTTATTTCAATCCTATTTATGCTAACCGAATTTGACAATTTTTGTTTTTCATCGTCGTTATACTGCACATACACGTTATAAATAGTGAGCTTCGGAGTAATTAGTGAAACTTCAATTTTTCCTCTAATGTGGATTCTAGCATTAAATGTGTCTTCTAATTTTTGTACAATAAGTTCTTCATAGCTATTCCAAGCTTTAAAAGTTGTAGCAACCTTCAGAAGGATTAATATTAAAGAAATTGATAATATTATGTATATAAGAAGTCTTCTCATAATTTCATATGCTTATATATTACCCATAAACATTAGAGTACCAAAATAAATAACAACATCTAAAGGTACTAAAACTGTCAAATGAATAATACAAGCAAATACTCTATCAAAAGAGATAATCCTGCCAATAAGAAGCTAAGAATGTAAAGAGCTATCAACATGACTAAAGTTGCAACAATAACTCTTACAACATTTAATAATAGTACCTGGTTAATCTTATACATTTTACTTATCATTAAATAATGAGAATTAATAAAATAGAATTTACCCAAGTCAAAATAAAAGTAACAATAGCAATCCCTGTATTATAGGACATTGCATTTAGTATAAGACTTACAATAATTGTATCAACCCATAGACTTATCTAAATTACACAGTTGTTGATAGTTGCTGGTATTACATGCTTGAAAAACTACTTTACTGCATTACTCAACTTTACACTAAAAAAAGGTAGCCTTTAACTTATATGCGCCAACACGATTAACAATAGTCACAGAATTCCTCTAATTAAAACAAAACTGCTATAGAAAGATTGTGAACCAATGTTTTTACGTAAGGCACAAATAAACTGATAATTAGGCAGTGATTTAAAATCACAGATGCAATAGCTATCGAAGCAAAATATTGTTTTAATTACAACATTCTCCCAATAAATAACGCAACTAAAATGAAAATTGTTAAAAAATAATAATTCTTGACAGAGTCACAGTAAAGGTAAGCTTACTTTAATTAAATTCAGAAAGTAAATATTTGAACCATATAAAAAAGTTCGCATGGTAAGGCAAAAAATTACCAAAATAATAAACGTAAGAGGTATTATACTACTTACAAAAGTAAATGCCTTTTTATTATCACATGATTCTGTTGAATATAATGTGGTACAAAAAAGGTAGCAAACGCTCCTTCTGCAAAAAATGCTCGAAATAGATTAATAAAATGAAACGAAGAAAAAATATATCTGTAAAAGAAGTTGTACTAACAATTTAAGCAACCGATACATTCCTTACTAAAGGACTCTTGAAATAGCCGTAAAAAAGCTAAATGTGAGAACATTATAATCGACTGTAATGTCTATCTTAGTAAGACAAGCGATAATGAATTAAATGAAAGAATAGTGCAAAAACAATAGCTATGATAAGCATATTTTATACTATCATTAAAATCTATATCTATTATTAAATGTAAACTTTAAAAGTTCAGTTAACACAGACCTGATTCTGACTTTTTGATTAGCCTTTAAAACAATCAAACAATGGATAAAGACACAGAGAAGCATAAGAAATCCTTCAATGCTGCCGTCTATCTAACCAGGCTTTAGTAAAAAGCCAAGTATGTTAAAAATAAATGATATAATTAAACATGAAAGCGAAATATCAAAACCGAGAAATAAAAATACCAATAAAAATAAGCATTGGTAACTGAGTAAGAGCAAAACCTATAATAAGTACCACAAAAGGTGTAACACAGAGAGCTACATAACCAGTATTAGAAGTATTTCACTAAAAAAAATACCCCCTTGACTTTATGTGAGCAAGAAAACGTGAGAAAATTGCCATACAAGCCACAAAAAACACAAGCCTATACACTACATAATAACATTAATACAAAAAACAGAAGATTATATACAAAACGCTAATTTAGCTTATATTAAGGTAATGTTAACAGCATTAACAACCATTAAGGACACCAAAAGTGTAAGCTATACCATTCGATTTCAGCTTAAATGAGCTACTGGCCCATTAATTATTGGTATTGTCCTTAAAAAAACAAGAAAAATACAAAGCATAAAGTTAAGTACCACATTCATCAATAAACATAAACGCTGAATTTATTAGAAGCTCTAGAATTTTATATAATGAAACTACAATACAGCTCAAAATAAAAGAGTCTACTTAAATAGTTAATTGACTTTTTTTTGCTAATATGCTAAAAGTTTTACAATTTTTGCACTTATGTGCTAAAAATTTGGCGGGCGTAGCTCAGTTGGTAGAGTGTCAGTTTGTGGTACTGAATGTCGCCAGTTCGATCCTGGTCGCTCGCCCAGTTAAATTTTTTACTTTATAAAAATAAAAGCATTCGATGTACTTTTATGCATCTTTAAAGACCATTTGAAAACTTGATCTAATTTACTAGTTAATTTTTAAAGCACGTAAAACAACTTTGTAATGCTATTAATTAATTGATCTAATGAAAGCCATGTTATTCCCTCGCAGTACTAAGTGTATGTTTTTCGCTATCTTCTCTACTAAAAAGGTAATTTTATTAAAATTTAGAAATTTAGACAATACATAATCTGTTAGACTCCTTTGGTCATCCGGTCTACCTATCCCAAACCTTAGGCGCCAATAATCATTACTAATAAGAGTATCTATAGATTTAAGACCATTATGTCCAGAAGAACTACCACCTTTCTTTATTTTTATTCTTCCAAGTTCTAAGTCAGCATCATCATGTATAACAATGATATTATCTGATGAAAATTTATAAAAATCCTGTACTCTTGCAACAGGAATACCTGAGTTATTCATAAATGAGTAGGGCTTTAGCAACATAACTTTGTTTCCATTAATTATACCAGAGGTTATTAAATAATCATTTTTTTCAGAAAATGGCTGAAGCCTCCAACACTTACAAACTGCATCAACAATAAGAAAACCAACATTGTGATAAGTCAGCTTGTATTGACTACCTGGATTACCGAGCCCAACTATTAAATACACTATTCTCCTGTTTCTGTTTTAGATTCCTCAACATCACTATCAACAGTAGAAATTGCAACAACGGTAAAGTTTTCTTCCTCATGTGCTGCAAGCTTAACACCTTCTGGCAATTTTACATCACTTATATGTATAGATTGACCAATCATTTTATCAGATAAATCAACTTCTATAGCTTGAGGTATTCTATCTAGAGAACTTTTAACAGTAATAGAACGACATAAAATATTAAGTACCCCACCTAACTTGATTCCTGGAGATTTACTTTCATTCACAAACAATAAAGGTATATCTATTTTAACTTCGCCATCTTTATCAACAAATTGAAAATCAACATGCTGTATAGTATCCTTCACCATATGCCATTGAATACTACGAACAAGAGCATATTCTTTTTTACCTGAAATATTTAATTCTATCACGTGTGCAGAAAGAGACCCCAATTTGTATTTCTTCGTGAATTCCTTTGTAGACAATGTCAAATTTACATTATCATGCCCTTTACCATATATAACTGCAGGTATATACCCTTTCTCTCTCAGAGAATGCATTGCCTTTGTTTTTGTTACATCACGTAATTCTGCATTAATTGTTACTATTTCCTGTTGCGCCATCAGTTACTCCTACTTAGCCAGTAGTCCTTCTAGAATAATTTAATAGTAGTATAACATAAAAATATTTATTTTTAACTCTATTCTCACCTTTACCCACTGAATGTCTAAAATTATTAGAAGATTTATAAATATGGGCAAAAAAGCAAAAATCTACCAAGAGCAGTGCTAATTATTGTAATATATTTCTCAAAAAACACTCAGAAAACGCTGTTCAATAGTAAAACTTAACCATATATAAATGCATCAATCAACCATAAACTAGCAATTAACAAAAAAAGAGGTATCTTTTTGATCATAACTGGACCTTAATTTAAAATTAGGTCAAACAAAGTAATTTAAGAATAAACTTAAAGGAATAGATGAAATACATGTTATAGACTTAATGTCCTAAATACGATCCTTCTTAAAAAGAAACTGATTAATAATAAGAAAGACAAATAAAAAAGACATAAAATTCAAGATTATTTTCACGACACATACAGTAAAGAATTTAAGGAAAGAACATTCTTCAATCGAGAGGTTGATACCTTTCAGTACCATTGAAGCTTATCGCACACCATGTGAGCAAAAGGAACCTTAAATAGAAGAAATAATTTACACATAGATTTTAATTCTCTTAAGAAGATCAGTAACAATAAGTATCAAAGAGAGTAGAGGAAAAAACTTTATGCAAGGAATGACGAGCAGAAAGCATAGAAAGAAGCGGTATAAAACTTACATGATAGAATTTTTTGGAAAATAAAAATAGGCAAGACATAATTGTCGTTATAGATTCACTTTATTGAAAAAATTTGTGATGAGCATAAATAGAGTATATCTTACCTAACCAAGATAAAATAAAAGCAAGATTTGAAGAAAAGCTAGGCAAAGAGAAAATTAAAGCACTAGTTCAAGTTAGATTCAATAGAGAAAGCACAATATTATATAGTATTCATACTCTATTATAAGCCTGACAAACCATATCTTTCTGAACAAAATACACTACCTATTTTACCTTTAATTGTAAATTAAGAGATATGTTTAAATTACATTATATTAACTTTATTAAAAATTAAGATGAAGTACTTCTTGGACCAAAAATAAATANTRATCGAAGAGTTAGCCATAATGATGTTTTTAGTGTAAAAATATTTATATTTCATAGACAGCCAGTTTAATAATAATTAAACCATTGAGAATGTAAAATTCTAATATATTAATATAGCTAAGGGGGGTTAAAAATGTCAACAAATTGGCTTCATAATTTGTTATTCGGTTCTAATGAATTGAAAATAGAAGCACTAAAAAAGGCTCAAAAAATTGATGCTAAGCAGTTTGAAGAGATATTCATTACATTAAAAGAAAAGATCGGCACTGAACAGTTTCAACTTATGCAAAATCACTTAAATAGACTACAAGAAAAAGTAGAAACTCTCACAGAAACAGTAGTAAACCAAGAAAAAATAATGCTAACCTGTTGCATCGTAGCCAGCATTATTGCTTTAGTAGCAATTAGCTTTATCGGCTTCTGTATCTATCAAGGAATAAAGAATGAAAAGGGAAAACAAAGAAGCTTATCTCAGAATGCGCCAACCGAGAAACTGATTAACTTACGTAAACCAAACCCAAACATGGAACTCAATGTAGATATTAGTAGCACTAAAAAACTACTGAAAGGTCGATAATTAATGGCAATGTACAAATAACACTTTTTCCTAAGAAGGTGTTACATACCCTGTAACACCTCGTACTTTAATAGAAAAGTACCCAATAAACTATTTTATTTTTTAATCATTTGTTCTCTTCTTTATTATTACAAGTCTTTTCTTCAGCACATTTTCAACTACAATACTAACTACCGTAATTATAGACTCATCATGAACACTAAGCGACGTAATTAATGAACCATCCGCGCTAACAAAATAATTACTTAATATTTGTTTTATGTTTCTTCCTCCCATCACAGTTGCAAAAACATTACAGCACCTATATCACTTGCTTTTACTTTATGAAATTCCCCACGATTACATTATCACCAATAATTGTACATTCATACTTAGTAAATGAGCCAATTCTAATACCGGACCCTATTTTTACTCAAGAATCAAAAAAACGTATAGATAAATAATCAAATTTATACTAATTTAAGTCTTAAAAAAGAAAAAACAGTCTCTGGAACAACAAGCATTACTCCTGAACCAATAAAGAATTCTCTTTAACTTTCTCAAAAGTAAAACTCACCTTTTACAAGGCCACTTCTATCACTTATACTAATTGCTTCTTCCTCATCAAGAGGAACGAACCGATATTAAAACTACTCTTTATTGTAATGAAAATTGTATCAGTTAAATAATACTCATGAGTTAATTTATTACACTCTATTTTCCATCAAGTTAAGTAAATCTTTCATATGTGCAACCATCACTCCAGCACTCACAAAAAATTCCCTCACTACTATTTTCGCCATTTTATGCTTCTACGATTTCTCTCAAGAAATCATTCTCAACAACTAATCTACCATACCTCTTACCGCTAGTTTTAAAACCAAGATAAACCAGAACCTTACCTTCTCTAAGCAACTAACCATTTCAGTTATCGTGCTGCTTTTTATGAACGGAGTACCTCTATACTATACAATATATACTTGAACTTGTAACTCTCTCAGGCCTCTTACCACAGCTCTAACTGCATCCCCTGTACCAACAAAAACATTAGTTCTTGTACAATAACTGTACATCCTTAAAATACCACAACCTTTTAATTAAAGATAAATCACCTATAATAGGTATATTTCCAAGATTTAACCGTTTCGCATTATAAGTAATATATTTGGCATGGGAAATTACCTATCTTATGTAGGATTTTAGATAAGTTTAAATTCATACACTTGTTCATGCCCCGTGAGTATAACAAATGCATAAGTTTTGTTCTTCACTTATCTTAAAGATGAAAAATGAAAACCATAGTGGTCAAGCCAACTAATTCTATTACTATAAAAGCTTCTTAGGTCACCAATTTGATATTTTAGCATTGCAAGCCTTTCTATACCCATGCCAAACGCAAAACCATTATATCTACTATAGTCTATTCCAACATTTCGAAAGACGTTTGGATGTACCATACCACATCCAAGTACCTCGATCCATTTACTATCCCTATAACTTATATCCACCTCTGCAGAAGGCTCAGTAAAAGGGAAAAAACTACTACGAAAACGTATCTTTAACCCTGTATCTCCAAAGAACCTATTAAAGAAGTAGTGAATAGTAAATTTTAGCTGGCCCATATTAACATTTTCATTTACATATAGCCCCTCTATCTGATGAAACATGGGAGTATGAGTTGCATCAAAATCATTTCTGTATACCCTACCTGCAGCTACTACTTTGATTGGAAAAGTTTTCGCCTTTTGCATAGTTCTAATCTGCACAGATGAGGTATGAGTACGCAGCAACACTCTTCTGTTATCTACTTTGTTCTTTAAGTAGAAAGTATCTTGCTCTTCACGTGCAGGATGATAACTTGGAGTATTCAGCGCATCAAATACATAAAACTCATCCTCAATTTCAGGACCATCTACTGCTCTAAAGCCCATATGTGCAAAAATGAGCTTTACTTCGTTTATAACCTTACTGAGTGGATTAACTTTACCAATTTTCTCTGGCCTAACTGGTAATGTGATATCAACTGCTTCACTTTGCAGTTTTAAATTAATTCCCTCGGCCTTTAATATATTTCCCTTACCTATTATAAGCTGATCTAACTTATTACGTAAGGAATTGACGGTCCTACCTAAATTACGCTTCTTTCCTGTGTTTCCTATCTTCTTTAAATTACTAAAATACGCTTTAATTATACCCTTTTTCCCTAAATATAATAGCCTAACTTTTTCTAAATCTTGCAAAGAAGAAGCACTTTCAATTTCGGACACAGCCTTATCTTCAAGTAAATGTACTTCATTCAATAACTCTTTATTCATTCCGAAAACGCTAGCTTAAACCTTCATTATAGCAAACTTACATAACACCAACAACTCAAAAAATTATCCTCATTTCGACTATTAATCTGCTGATTAATTATACTTTTTTATCTAATTTTACATTGAAAAATATACCGTATTACTATATTTAACAATAATACTAAAACTAACGAAGAATACAAAGCAGATGATGATCTAAATTGTTTAAGGAGAAATACATAAAGACATAAGTAAAGCATTCCATGATGAAGTAATAGAAACTAGTACTACTTATTCAAGAAGCCTTATAAGCAACACACAAAAATTTTCCATTTAAACCAATAATATCGATGACAGCAGATCAAGGCATCCACGATACAATACTATTCAAATAAAACATTTAATCGACTTCTTTAAAATCTGCTTTTTCAAGGAAAAACCTTCATAACTAACACAAAAGTACCAAAAGAAAGTAGTGAATTATATAACGACCATTATAAAACCGTGTAAGAATTCATTAGTAACGATCTACTCAAAATCCTTCTACGGAAATACTAATTATACTATAAGTAAACACTAAAGACACTAACTTAGTAAGTTGCACCAAATTTAGCTATTCTCAAATTAAGAGCCAGAACATGTAGAAAAAACTGAAAGCAAATGGCAAAGTTAAGTTATAGTACAAGCAGAAAAAACTAAAAACAAAGAAAAATAGGATATAGTTCAAAAGGAAACCACATGAGATAAATAAATTGCATCAATTAAAAATTCTTTTAGCTATAATAAAGCACAAGTTACATACCACTCAGTAATTGTTGTAGCAATGAATAAAAATGCTTTTTGGATTAGTTTTTTCTTACTCACCAGACTTTCTTAATAAAACGTAGTCCTTCTTTCAACAACTACCAGAATTTTCTACATAAAAAAGGCTTCGACTCGTTATTTAATATCTCAAAACCGAAAACGTGCAAAGAATAATCAAGTAACCAGATCACACATAGAATATATTAAGACCAACAGAAAAAAATCAAGAAAGTAGACAGAAAAAGAAAGATAATCTACCAAGATAAGCTCAAATTAATATTAGGTCAGCTACCGTAAATAATCTAACTGAGCACAAGAAAAAATTTTAATGAAACATTTACCAAAGTAGTCAGCAAATACCTGAAGACCAAGAAACATTTTGCAATACTATCAACTAAGAGTTTAACATTGTTTATTTTCAAAATAAACAATCACATAAAATATTAGAAATAATACAACCAATTGGTAAATCTTCTACTCCAAAAGAATATTTTATAAAAGCAATTACATAGAAAAAAAGAGCGATTGCTCAAATTAATCTCAGACATTTATACACAACAATCTCTTCCACACCTAAAAACATTTTTCATAAAAATGGGAACTATGTACCAAACAAGCTGCAGATCCCTAAGCTGAACAAAAGCTCTAGCAGCTAATACTACTTTCAAATCACTGTTTAAAACAGTATTTTTCCTCAAAAAAAACACTTCGTCTATTCTTGATAGCATCCTTTATATCAATACTCTGCCTATAGGCATTTGCTGCTTGGAAAAGCATCAATCTTTAAAGGATCAATGCCATCAGAAAAAAGAGAAAGATTAGGTTAGCACATTGAACATAAAGTTACTAATAACAATCATACTATGTATTTTGATTCGGTTTATTTTATATATTCTAAATATTTGGTAAAATCTACCGAACAAATAAGTTAAAACAAGTTTACTTCATCCACTTAGAAAAATAGAAACAAGTTATTTTAAAAGACTTCGTGTGATAAAATAATTTCGTTTTTGCTATATGTTTAAAGGAATCATTGCAGGTATTGGAGCTATAATTAATATTACCGTCTACTCCAATTCTGATCAAGTTTTCTACATTAAGGCACAAAACTTACCTTCTATATATAAAGGAGATCCAATATCCTGTTCCGATGTATGTTTAACTAATGTTGACAATCAATAATATATTCACAGCTCAAGCATCTCAAGAAACTATGAAAGTTTTTAATCTCAACACGTGAAAAGTAAGAGAAAATAAAACTAAAGCAAGCAACAATAAAATTAAGTGATAGGAGATTGATGGCCACTTAGTTCAAGGTTATCTAGATAATAATAGTATAAATTTAAACAATTAGTAAAAATTTAGGTTCGCATGAAATCAAGTTATCATGCCCAGAAGAATTATTAAATTCGTTGCAAAAAAGAAATCTGTGACGCTCTAAATATAGTTTCCCTTACAGTAAACTCAATTATTACCAAGGAATTTACAGTAAACACTATTCTCTATAAATGGGAAAATATCACTTTCCAGTATAATAAAGTAAATAATAGCTTAAACTTAGAAGTTAACATGATTGCTCAACATTTATATCAGCCGGCTCAGTATAAATACAATTAATTTTACAACCTTATTATTTACAACTATTATACTTGTGAAGCACAAATATATAGTATGCTTTTTGATTACTTAATTATCTTCATAATTATTTTATGTATAACAATCTCAATAACTAGGGGCTTTATAAAAGAGTTATGTGCGTTAATATTTTTATCCTCATCGATCTTTTTAACAATTAATCATTATGACTTCTTCACTATAAATTACGGTAAATATTTTGATTCTAAAGCTATACANAATATACTCTCCATAGTTTCTGTATTTATTATACTTAACTTCATATTTATGGTAATAAACAACTGGCTGATGTACATATTATCACCTATAAGGTTAGGGTTAATCGACAGAGTTACTGGGATCTGTATTGGAACACTTAGAGGGATACTGCTTTCCCACATATTATTCTCCGTTGTATACTTATATTGCTATATAGCATATGACAAAAAAGAGGAAAAATCGAAAATAGAAACAGAAGAAATATTACCCAATTGGATAATAAGATCGCACTCTTATCAAGCTCTATTTGCAACAATAGAAAACATAGTTGATATGTATATACCAGAGTCATTGATATTAAAAATCAAAGAAATTGGAGAAGAAATGACTGATCAAGAAAAATCTAAAAGTAATAAGAAAGAAAAGTAATAATCATGTCTATGAAGCAATAATCGATACTATTTATTTAGCAGCAATTTTTTCTGATCAACATAATTAGCCTCCAGCTCACTAGCAGTCTTTCCCTATTATGAGTTAAACTAAAAATCTCGTAATATATTAAAGCTCAAAGAAATATCTTTTAATATGGAAGTTATTACAGAAAATAGAAAAGCAAAGTTTGAATATTTTATATTAGAAGAATTTGAAGCAGGCATGGTTTTGTTAAGTAGTGAAGTTAAATCGCTAAGGGAAAGAAAAGTAAACATTTCTGACGCTTACGTCATTGAAAAAAATGGTGAAATATGGCTACACAACATGCATATTGCAGAATATAAAGACGCAAACCGAAAAAATCATAAGACAAAAAGAGAACGTAAACTGCTTCTGCACAAAAAAGAGATAAATAAATTAATTAGCCAGATCAAGACTGCTGGAATAACTGTTATACCAATTTCAATTTATTTTAATTGTAAAGGATTAGCAAAAACTAAAATTGCTATCGTGAAAGGAAAAAAACTTTACGACAAGAGAGTAACCATAAAACAAAGAGAATGGAATCGTGAAAAAAGCAGATTGTTTAAAAATAACTTGTAGCAAAATATGTCTTTAAACCCAGTAATTTTCAGAATTGGTTCTGTCTCTATATATTGGTATTCTCTAGCATATGTTCTTGGTATAGTATTTGCACACTGGTATTTATATAAGCTAGATAACCAAAAGATATTTACCAAAAACTTTCACAACTCGTTATTAACAGCAACTATCATAGGCGTTATCCTTGGAGGAAGGCTTGGTTACATATTGATATATGATTTAAGTTATCACGTAAGCAATCCTATTGAGATATTAAAAACCTGGAAAGGAGGTATGTCGTTTCACGGTGGTGCCATAGGAGTTTTTCTTGCGGTAATAATTTTGTGTAAAAGATATAACATTCCCATATTTTATACATTGGATCTAATTTCCTGCGGAGTCCCTGTAGGTTTATTTTTAGGTCGTATAGGCAATTTTATAAATGGAGAGCTATTTGGCAGAACTACAACTATACCATGGGGTATAATATTTCCAAAAAGCGATAATTTACCGCGTCATCCGAGCCAACTTTATGAAGCATTTTTTGAAGGATTACTGCTTTTCACAGTTATGAATCTACTGTTTTTCTTGACTAGAATAAGACTATATTGTGGTGTGTTAACTAGCATCGCAGCTATGTGGTACGGAATAGCACGTTTTATGGTTGAGTTTTTCCGTGAGCCAGATTATCAAGTTGGCTACTTATGGCTTGGTTTAACCATGGGACAGTTACTTTCAGTACCTATGATTTTGCTAGGAACAATCTTACTTTTGAGTGCGCTAAATTTGAAATTTACAAGCATAGAAAAAAGGTAAACTTGACTAGAAAACATTTTGCCTACGTAAGTTAAAGATTATAGCCTTACCATTTTAAAAATCTTATAACATAATAATCTCTAATATATTATCTAGATGGATAAACATGTTTAAAAGTCTTGTTCAGAACATTATGTAGAAAGAAACAAAGAAACAATTCTAATAAAAAAGCTAAACTTCAAGGTTTGATCAGTTAATATTACAACTATATTTACGAAAATAAACTGATTTGTTTTTTATACACATAATTCAGTAAATAACAAATAGGAAAGCTATCTATTTTAAAAATTATCAATATTAATTCCCTAGAAGCCTGAAAACAGGCTTAAAGAATAATCCACAAATATCTCCTTCAAAGAAGTTATTACGATTTTATGAAAAAGATAATTACATGATTATTACATCGTGCTATCAACTCTATGGAAGAGATAATTAACATTGATATATTCATAATATTGTTCGATTTAACATTAAGAATAATTAATAAAGCATACAGATCAAACAGAAAAGATAACTATGAGTCTGACAATTATCATTATTATTTTGATAATGGCAACTCGGACTGTGAAATAAATAATATCATTAAGATAATAGCTTAAAATACTTTAGAAATATTAGATAAAGGACACATGAAATTAGTGCATTCAATTCAAGTAAAATTATTCAGTACAGCTAACCCAGTAAAGATTTCTACAAAGTGATGTGGAAGTGTAATCATATCTACTAAGTAATAAAAGTTGACTCTGTTTTCAGAGTCTAGGAAAATCCTACTTATGTTAGTTATAGGGAACAGAATTACTGTTTATACACCAGTTACAAAACGTAGACGAGGATATTCCAGTAACTTCAGACATTAATATTAAAGAGCATTTATCATATAGTTCTTCTCGAAGATGGCTGATTTTATTGCATAAGAAAAGTATTAATAGAGTAAAAAATAACTAAAAAAGCGTGAACATACGCTGTAAAATGAATCCTTCAAGAGAGATTATGTTATAAAGATGGTAGCAAGTAATAGCAACAAATTTCATTTCTAGAAATATAAAGGTGGACCATTTTTATCAACAAAGCCATAGAAAATTGGCATAGCAGTATTCTATCTATTTTAGTTTAAGAAAAAAACAAGTAGGAAATTGTGGAAAGGTCTTTTATATAAAATATAAGTTTTTGTGACAAACAACAAGATCACTTCTATAATCCAAACACCTTATTAAGGGGATATAAAAAAGCTTCTATCGGTGCAAAATAAAAATCTTTATAGTTCAAAAATTGTGCGGTGATAGTGAGCTTTTATAAAAGGTATAATCATAAGTAACATTAAATAATTTTCTAATCAAATTTACCAGAAGTAGCAACATAAAAGCTGTAAAATTAACTTTGAATATCAATAAAATAATAAATATTTTAAAAAAAACTCTCCTAAAAATTAATCCTCTTAGAAACATAGAATTACCTAACATAAACAATAACCAAATTTTAAAACTTACTTTAGGACACCCAGTAAACAAATCTTGATTGGTGACGTAAAATAGTATTACTCATTAATACTGACGCAAACGCTAATGCGATAGACAGAACAATGCTACAATAATAAGCACAATTTATAAACATAAAAGAACATTTGCTTACAAGTAAAGAGTACCGGTGCAAGCTATAAAGTTTTTCATAGAATATAGAAAAAATACTACTAGTGCTTAGCGAATTAATAATACGTAGTGTAATATCTAAAAATAACAAAAAAAGAAGAATACATTAAAGATTTACAAAAAAAGAATGGCTTTGATAAACTTAAAGAAGTAGTAAAATTAAAACTTAAAGTTATTTAGTTAAGTAGCTGTAAGATAGTATCTAAAAAATCTCCTAGAACTTTCGAGTATGAGGAAAGAGAACTAGCTATAATGCTTTGTTTTCGAAAAATTCCATTTACACTAAGATGTACAAATCTAATGGAAAGTAACTCATTAAAAGAAAACAGTCATTTAAACATATCAAAAAAATTTATTCACGTTGAAGTATATGACTTGCATAAAAAACTTATCAAAAATTTGCCTGGAAGACAGTAATTATTTTAATGTACCAAAAAGACATTTAGTATACCCGTAGATGCTCTTCAGAACAAAAAAAGTAAATGAAACTAAATGAACAAAACTCTAATAGCCAATAAATTAGCAATAGATTAGTAATCAAAAAGTTGATACCGAAGTTGATCTCGATATAAAAGAAATAAAACAAAAACATGGAAGCAAGAATTCGGTTACGGTTCTTGTTATGAGTTTAGTAAAAAGTTAAACTATTAAGAATAGAACCTAAAACCTCTAAACTCTAAGATAAATTCTGCTAATACTGAGTATGCAATAGAAAAAGGTGTTTGTGTCATAAAAACAATTAAAGCCTCCGCTTGGCGGTTTAGCAGAAAAATTTTCAAAATAAGTATAATCGTTAAAATAAAAGACGTAGAAATGTGGTCCTTTTAAAGGTAAAAAATGATTATTAAAATCCATACAACGCTTTTTTTAACTATACCATTAAAGATACCTATAAGAAATCTACTAGACGAAGAAAAAAAAGACTAAAGAAACCTCAGAGCTAAACCTATTAAAAAATNGATACCACTGTTTTAAATGCTTTATAAGCATAATTTCATGCTTATATGAATAAAAATCTAGAAATCTAAATAAAGCTTATAAAGATATAAAGTAAGCTAATGTAAAAAATTAAATATTAAGAGACTAGCTACACAATAGCTTCAGCTTTATGGTAAAGAGAACTAGCAAAATTTATCAAGTTATTTTCTCCATTTTTACATGTCTAACGCACTTCTAAAGTGTTATGCAAGATGTCTATTGACTTTCAACACACTTTTATCTATATTATTTTAATATCCTAAACTAAACTACCTCACATGCCAGATTTAAAGACAATGATGCTAAATTTTGGACCTCAACACCCAGCTGCACATGGGGTATTACGCCTTGTTTTGGAGATGGATGGCGAAGTGATTGAAAGAGCCGATCCTCATATCGGTCTTCTACATCGCGGTACTGAAAAATTAATAGAACACAAAACGTATCTTCAAGCTTTGCCTTATTTTGATCGCCTTGATTATGTATCACCAATGTCACAAGAGCATGCATATTCATTATGTGTAGAAAAATTACTGCAATGTGAAGTTCCAATTAGGGCAAAATATTTGCGTGTTCTGTTTTGTGAATTAACAAGAATACTCAACCACTTACTTAATATTTCCTCACAAGCACTTGACGTTGGAGCAATGACTCCTCTTTTGTGGCTCTTTGAAGAAAGGGANAAAATACTGGAGTTTTACGAGAGAGCTTCAGGAGCAAGGTTTCACGCAGCTTATATCAGACCAGGTGGAATTGCAGCAGATGTTCCAGAAGGTTTAATTGAGGATATTGCAAAGTTTATAGAGCAGTTTCCAAAGTATATAGATGATGTTGATGATCTCTTAACAGAAAATAGAATATGGAAGCAACGCACTGTAGGAATCAGTAAAATGTCAATTAAACAGGTTCTTGACTGGGGCTTCAGCGGCCCAATGTTGCGTGCCGCTGGACTTGCTTGGGATTTACGAAAAAGTCAGCCATATGAAGTATATGACCAACTAGATTTTGATATACCAATCGGTCGAAACGGTGACTGTTATGACCGTTATTTAGTGAGGATGGAAGAAATTAGACAGTCTACTAGCTTAGTAAAACAGTGCATAGAGAAAATGCCTAGAGGGCCAGTAAAAACTGAAGATAGAAAAATCTCTCCACCACCAAGAGCAGAAATGAAAAAATCTATGGAAGCTCTAATTCACCATTTTAAGCTTTATTCAGAAGGATACCATGTACCAGAAGGTGAAACTTACGCAGCTGTTGAGGCACCAAAAGGCGAGTTCGGAGTGTATATAGTTTCGGATGGAACTAATCAACCATATAGATGTCGAATAAGAGCACCTGGCTTTGCACATCTACAAGCCTTAGATTTCATGGCAAAAGGACACATGCTTTCTGATATTGCAGCAATCATTGGTTCACTTGATATAGTCTTTGGTGAGATTGACAGGTAGGTTTTTAGCTATACTTAGCTATAAGTAAGGTTAATTTTTTTATCGTTTATACAGCTTAGGTTATCTTTTACTACTTTGCTGAACAAACAAAAAATTTGTGCCCATTATTTATAGACACTATATTTATACTAACCACTTATCTCCTTATTAAGGACATATCTTCATTAAATAAGCAAACTGTACTTGACCCCTTTCTTAAGGTAAATACAGAGCCTACTTTCTCAAGTATAAGATAATCATCAACTGCACGAAAATTTATTAGAGATTCATACCCTTCAGAATTAACCATAAAGATTGCTGGAAAGTCAGAATTTATCTTATTAAACTGCAGATACGTGAATTTCCCGTCATCAAAGACTTTAGTTGGTACTATCGACTCACTACCCTTAATATGTGAGATAGAATAATTAAAGTTTAAGCCTTTTTTTGCAACTTCAACATCATTCATATCAGGAACAGTGGTAGGATTAGCTTGTTCAAGAATATCACCATTATCGGTTGTGTAGATTTCTTCACTATTAAATAGTGGGTAAAGAAACCTCACTTCATATGCTAACCTCGGATCATCTAATCCAGTTGCTTCCTCAGCATGAAATTCAAAGTAATAAACTCTTTTATTAGTAATAATAGTTGCATTAGTATCAGCAATATCATCTATAGGTTTGATAAATAACCTATTACCATGAGAAACAAGCTGCCAACCAGTCGAATCGCCCATTGAAAGATTCTGTATCACTTCACCTGGTTCAAACAGTATACTCGACTGATAACCGTAAAAACCTGTGTATTTATGTATAGCCTGTGGATTATAATTTATTACCTTTATATGACTGTCTGCAGCTATTGAACGTGGTTCCTGTTTCGCAAATGTATCACCACTACAAAAAAACACCAACACTATAAACAATAAACTAATCATAATATTTAAATTGTATACCAATCATTATTTTATCATTGAAAAGTATTTACTTCAACTATCAAGGCATTATCTTATACAACACTTGTATAATATCTGAAGCAATTGTACAATTTATTGTTTCTTTAAACTCATCAATCAGAGTTTCTATACTTTTCAATAAATCAGATTTAAATTCTATACACTCTTTACCTTTTAAATGGTATATAATCTTTAAGTTTATATATATGTAGTGCTTGTCTATTAAAGGTACGAATAAAAAATCAGAATCTCTTTTAGCACATTTTGTATACTCTTGCTACTATTTTCCCTATAAATTTTGATCACTAAACAATGGAATGTCTTACCTGATTTACATATACTCAAATTTGGTATGTTCTACCTGTTTTCAAAACATATTTTACTAACCCTGCTTATTCTATAGTTTTCTACACTGAACAACGGACAATTGCCAATCCCCACTCCCGTCCACTACTGCTACACACATACCATTTCTTTACTGTCACGTTCGGAGTGATATCAGTTTTTATGGTTCCTTAGTTAGATGATATTCCAAAACACCGTTAAATATTCCCTCTTTAACTTAATAATTCGGACAAAAAGCTATAAACTTAGTCATCTTTTATAAATTACCATCAGCTCACTAGTATCTTTATCAAGCCTATAAACAATTCCTAATCTTCTATTTCTTACTTATCAATATACTTTATAGTAAAAGAAGTTAATTAAATTACTCAAAGAACAACATAAACAAAAACATAAACTAGCATTAATCATAAACTAAAAATATCTGTAATTCAACTAAAACTGCTATGGTTTAGCATTACTGTGATAACATAATAAGCTAAAAAAATTGAAGCCAAGCACTCATAGCTATGTGAGCAGAGTGTTATTTACTTATAGACTACTTCTTTGTTGCACATTCTCTCTTAAGAAAATAACCAATAATATTATCTAATTTTTAATTAGAACCTACCTTCAATTTGAAAAGGTATTTTAAAGTACTTAAGCCCATAAATTCCCCGTATCTTCACTACCAATTATACATTAATAATAGCGTTAAACTAATCTCTTTTACTTATGCTAAAACCTACTCGAGAACATTTTATTAATTTCTACACCATAATTTACTAACCAAATTGAATGTGTGCTATGTTTTTAGGTTAACATATTTAACAATTTTAGTACCATAAACTAGATAACTAAACTTACTTAACTAAATTATTAAGTCAATTCTATCACAATTTTCTATAATATCTTTTTTCCATGAACTAGGAGCATTAACTTATCATTCCCTTTTGTTATATACACAGCAGTGATCACTACAATTGAGCCCTTTGTTTGAGTTATTATATTTAGCACGATTAAAAATTTAACTCTACCAATTTACTTTACCAATGTTTTGATAGCAAAGCTCCTGCTTTTCCCAGCAAGAGATATTAAATTATCACTCTTTTTAACAGCAATATTCCCAGCAATGACTAAGATATCAGGAGNCCCCTATTATATATAGGACCAGAGAAAATACCAAGCACAATAAAAAAAATTCCAGAAACTCCAATTTCTTTTCCACAAATATAACTACAATAACCTAAATACTTATGATAATAAGTGATAACACAAGAAAAACGCGAATAGAAACAGAACTAAATATTGAAAACTAGCAATTGTATCTATCCTATATATTGAATACTATCAATTAAGCACTCTACAAGCGGTGCCATAATCTACTTAATACATCTAAAGGAATCAACAAATATAAATTACTTAGCTTAAAATAATAAGCAACGTAACTATATTAGTACAGCAGCTAAATTTGTGATAATAATATTCGTTGAGAAATAGTTAAAATTATCCATTGTATATACAACAGTCGCTAAGCTTGTTATTGCTGAACTAGTGAGATATTTTATATTACTTTCATCCTAAATAACCTATTGACATTGATTAAATAATTAATAAATAGCATCAATACAGTGAAAATGATACCTGAAAGTCAGGTTTAAAATTGCTTTTGGTTCTCTATTAAGAATCACCGAAGCAGCAAACATAATTACTATTAATCTTTGATATTTCTCTCTTTATTATTGCAACGAGTACCGAAACGACCACAGTTTCTCAATCTATTTTTGTCTTCCTCACCAATCAGTAATGTGGAAATCACGTCCGTATGTGTTTTTTAACATTGTCCTACAGGCTTTCATAAATGAATTGAAGAAAAAGATTCTATGCTCTAGCTTTTTTGTACAGAACTATTTTACTTGTTGCAAAATCTATAGCACTTATTTTCTGAGAACAAGTCATTCTTGCAAAAAAATATGTACATCCCAAAAGGCATAAAACCTTCAAATAGAAAAGTCTCATTGATAATTTTACTTGATTGTCTATTTTGATACCTTATTCTACCTCTTAGCTCTAATTGATATTTCTTACGTTGTTTAAAGCAACTTGCAGTCTTATATTCTAGCACATAACACTAGAATCCACAAGTTTTTCTCTAAATCTTAGTACCTATACACTGGAACAACAGAAGAAAGTTTTTTAATAAAGAGCAGAAATTATCTATGTGAAACCTCATTATTAATATCCTATAGCAACGACACCTTTCATACAACTTTTCTTACCAAGAATTTAAATATCAACTAAAGCTGTTTTTTTTAGTTTATCCAGCCGTAAACTCTATGAACATAATGCCAATCAAAGAGACACACAATACCGTGTACTCTTACAAAAGAGTACAACCAAGATCAACACAAATAAAATAAAAGTAGAAGAAAAACAGATACAGTAAAAACATAGCTATGTTTAGAATTCAAAGAGAAATAAACTAAGATCTATACACACTGGCATATATAAGAAAACCTTAGCATCAAATTATGTTCCTCATTATAGATTATAGATTGTTGGATATATAACTAATAATTGTATTAAGAAAAGTTAATAAATATATAAAACATATATTATGAAGTAATTTTATTCTTTTATTTTCTATTATTTATATATATAATATCTAAATAGACAACGACGCGGGGTGGAGCAGTTTGGTAGCTCGTCAGGCTCATAACCTGAAGGTCGTAGGTTCAAATCCTACCTCCGCAACTTTATATCTATACCTAAAAAGGTATTCTTTCTTGCTTAATCAAACTAACCTTAATGATAATAAGGAATTAAAGCTCTGCGGAAAATTATATAAAAGAAACTAAAAGATTTTTAATCTTCTTGCTACATTATCAGTAGTTGCAATAGAGGCTTGCAAGTTTTGAATTAAGTTTTACAGCTCTATCATCTTTGATCATAAGTGAGTTATTACACCATTTACAATATTATTGTATACATATTGTGTATATAACAGTATCCAAAAAAGGAACATTCTTCACAAAAGTTTTNTATATATACTTGGTTTATACACTGCAGGACTGCAATTTGAGTTAGTCTCTTGCCGCACCTACAGCTGCTTATTTCCTATAGCATAATGCTTAAAATGTCCCATTAGCTTTATAAAACAGGTATGGTGATAGGAGCTTCACAGTACTAATCGTAGGTTTTGTAACAAAACACATCATTGAACCAGTAGCTGAAAAAGTGAACAAGTACATTATATATTACCTACAATTGAACATTTTTCTTTAAAAGAAAAAGGATATAAGATAGTTTAAGCTAAGGTGTTTTATATTATTCCAGTGTACTATAGCAGCACAGCATAGCTGACCACAGATACTTGCTTCAAAGACAGTATATTATAGCTGTCTTTATCTTGTTTCCTAGTGGAAATCATTATTAAATCATAGTGTTCATACAGTTGTGTTGCATGGTCAAGGGTATAGCTGTTCTATTTTCCAATCGTTTCTCGCAACAAGAGTATATCTAAATCTAATATGCCTCCTGTACTCACCCTCTTGCCAGAATTCAATTACTTTCGGAATTACGTAAAATCCTACCCAAAAACCAGGGCAGGGAACTTGTGCATTATCAAATTCCTTCTCCTTGAGTTCGATAGCTCGCTTGAAACTTTGCCAATTTTCCAGAACGCTCGATTGTTTCGAGCACCATGAACTAATTTGACTATTGCGTGCTCGAGAAGAAAAGTATTTACCAGCTTGCTCGCCATCTAAAAGCTTAACATCTCCTTCGATTCGAACTTGTCTAGAAAACTCTATCCAGTGAAATACTAATGCAGCTTTGGGGTTTTCAGTCAATTCTCTTCCTTTTCTACTATTCACGTTAGTGAAGAACGTAAAGCCTTTTTCACCGTATTCCTTGAGTAATACCACTCTTGCAGATGGAATACAGTCTTTGCTGCAAGTCGCCAACGTCATTGCAGTTGGCTCTTTACATAAAGAATCAAGTACTGCTTTATACCACCTTGAAAATAAACTAAGCGGATCTTTTTCAGGTGAGAATGTCATATCTAGAAATAAAACTTAGTTCTGGCATGCATTGCAAAAATAAGTGCTACGGCCATTTTGACGTATAAGTGTTATAATGTTATTACAAACTTTGCAAGGCTTTTGAACTCTACCATATACATAAAAACCATTTTGGAAGCATCCGACAGATCCAGATGGCTGTGCATAATTTCTCAACGTTGAACCGCCTGCAGTAATTGCATCATTTAGAATATTTTTTATTTCAGTAGCAAGTCTTTTGCACTCTTTGTACTTCAAATCCTGTGCCGGCCTGAATGGTGATATGCGGGCTCTAAATAAGCTCTCAGAAGCATATATGTTACCCACACCAACTATCAGTCTATTATTCATTAATACTGATTTAACATTTGCTTTTCTGTTTTTCAGCAATTTCTGTAAATAGCCTCCATTAAATTCATCTGTGAGAGGCTCTATTCCAAAATCATTGAAAAAGCTTACTTTTTCCTCTTCGTTCAAAATAATAACTAATCCAAATCTTCTTGGATCATGAAAGATTATTGAAGTATTGTCGGAAAATAAAAATATCACATGATCATGTTTATTCCGTGCTCGATCATCTTCAGCATATATAAGCTTCCCACTCATACCAAGATGCATAACTACAGCTGTATCATTGTCCATATACCAGATTATATACTTACCCCTACGTTCAATATTGCTTATGCATCTGTTCTTTAGTACATCATCAATATTTTTTATTACTGGCACACGCATCCTCCAATTATTGACTGTTACATTGCTTATTTGCTTGCTTTTTATCTTATCAAGCAAAAAATTAGAGATCACTTCTACTTCAGGCAGCTCTGGCATAATATCTTCTCAAAACTTAAGCTTTTGGTGGTAATTTTACTGTTAAAGTTTCCTCAAATACGCTTAGGTATTCCACAGAGCTTTTTTCCAAAAACTCCTCATCATAAACAAATTTTGAAAGTAATCTGTTTTGTCTAATTTGCTGCTGTTTTTTTCTTTTTAGAATATTTTGCTTTAAAGCTTTCGCTAATCTTTTTCTCTCTTCTTCTTTCTTCTTATTCTTTTTTATGTTATTCATATACATAAACCCTGCCGTTATAGCTTAGATGGTAGAGCATGTCATTGGTAATGACAAGGTCCCAAGTTCAAGTCTTGGTAACGGCACACTGACTAATCCAAAATAAAAACTTAGAAGAAAATTACAGAGGTAGGTTATCATGCTTTTTCCATATCCCTTCTACTTTTTTGTTTTTGAGTAGCTCTAATGCTTTATGAAGGTGGTACCGTGTTTTACTTGGCACTATTATACTGTCAACGTAACCATACAATGCAGCAAAAAACGGACTAGCAAACTTTTCTCTGTATTCCTTAATTAAAGCTTGCTGATCCTTTTCATGTCGAAATATAATTTCAACTGCACTTTCAGGACCCATCACGGCTATTTCAGCAGTCGGCCAAGCGTAATTTATATCACCTCTCAGATGTTTAGAATTCATAACAATGTATGCGCCACCATACGCTTTTCTAGTAATTACGCTAATTTTCGGCACAGTTGCCTCGGCATAAGCGTAAAGTAGTTTTGCCCCGTGTTGTATTATATTATTATATTCCTGATTTGTACCTGGCAAAAACCCTGGAACATCAATGAGTGTGATAATAGGAATATTAAATGCGTCACAGAATCTTATAAACCTTGCAGCTTTTCTTGAAGAATCAATATCTAAGCACCCTGCAAGATACATAGGCTGATTTGCAACAATACCAACAGTATTCCCTTTAATCCTACCAAAACCAATTAGAACATTACGAGCAAAATCAGGCTTCAGTTCAAAAAATTTTCTTTCATCACATACTTTCTCAACAAGTTCATACATATCATAAGGAGTATTAGAATTATAAGGAATTAGAGTATTTAAAGACTCATCGATATCATCAACATCATTGCAGGTAGGTATAGGTACAGATTTTAGAAGCTCTTGATTATTTGCTGGTAAAAAGGTAAAAAACTCACGCACCTTCAGTAACATTTCAACATCATTATTGAACGCAGAATCTGCTACTCCTGTTTTACTTGTATGGATTTTCGCCCCACCAAGATCTTCATGACTTACATCTTCGTACGTGACTTTTTTTACCACATCTGGTCCAGTTATAAACATATATGAGCTATTTTTCACCATAAAAGTAAAATCAGTTAATGCTGGAGAATAAACTGCACCACCAGCACACGGCCCCATGATTAGAGAAATTTGTGGTATAACTCCTGATGCATCAACATTTCTTTGAAAAATTTCTCCATAACCAGCAAGGGAATTTACTCCCTCTTGAATCCTAGCTCCCCCGGAGTCATTTAACCCAATAACAGGAACTCTAGCATTAATTGCCATATCCATAATTTTGCATATTTTTTTTGCGTGAGATGCACCAAGCGATCCACCAAAAACAGTGAAGTCCTGGGAGTAAACAAAAGCTTTTCTGCCATAAATAGTACCATGACCAATTATAACACCATCACCTAAAAAATTAGCATTCTGCATGCCAAAATCAGTTGCATGATGTTTGACGAATTTATCATATTCTTCAAACGAATTTTCATCGAGTAGTATACTCAATCTTTCTCTAGCAGTTAATTTTCCTTTTGCATGTTGCTTATCAACTCTATCAGAACCTCCTCCTCTTTCAGCTTCTAGTGTTCTCGCTTCTAGATTTTTTAACATCTCAAAATTTTGCATATCAAAAAAAGTGAATTTCCATTTAATAAAGTATACATTACTTTTTTGAAGTGTAAAAAATTCTGTCCCTGATATAAATAAGCTTCTTAAGTAAGAAATATAAATGAAGCTATAAATAACAAGTAAAAAGTTCAGGGCAACATTTGTATTGTCTTGTTTGCTTTTTCGGTTAAGTGCTTATCTAACAGCATTCAAATGAATAACTCAGAAAATTTCTATTTTAGAGCTAACACCTCAAAATATTACCTAATAACATAGAAAGTCTAAGAGGGAAAATGCAGACAATATACAACACAAAAGGAGTTTTTAGCTTCAATAGCGAAGAGAAAATTGAAGTTAGCTATAAAATCCTAAGTATATGATTCCAGGATTTTTGCTATAGTGATAAAAACAGAGCATTTATTGAGCATATAAGAGTTGAATTTGAAAGCTTATATTCTTCAAACTAAATTATCCGATGGAAACTATGAGAATAAAAGTAACTTAAAGTACATAAACCTAGCTACGACCAAAAGTACCCTGCTAGAGGAAAATGTGATCTACGCTAGAAGAGTATTACATTTCTCGAGAAGCAGAAAAATAATGTTAAGATAGATATTAAAAAGTGTGATAACGCTAATGCAGACTAAACATTAGAGTAGATTTTTAGAGTCACATTTAAAATGAAAAATGAAGGCTTAAATAATTTAGCTGGATGACCAATATATATTACAACTTTAATAGAGAAAGAATGTAATTCGCTCTGTACGTTGGTGGAGGATTAACTAAGGTCAAGTTTCATAAGAAAAACAAGATATTCATTTGTTTATCAAGCAAAATTTGATGTTAATTGATCAATTTACAACATAAATGAAGATTTACCGTTTCGCTCTACTCTTAGTATTTCTAGCAATAAGTTTACAAGATTTTTAGGCTTTGGGTTAGATTATCATTCTTAGTCTAACATTTCAGGTAGCAGTGTAGTAAGACAGAAAGTAGTTAAACAGATTATTTTGCTGTAGTGACTTTAATCTGGGCTTACTGAGAATTTGTTTACTTGGCAGTAGTTGTTAAAAGATACTGTCACAACAATTCTGTTGTGAAAAGCTTTTTCAGTTTCTCTAAAGAGTGCTGCCAATGAGCACTTAGAAGTGCTCTAAATAATATTCTAAGATTACTAGAATAGAATATACAAAAACCTCATAATAATCTCAGCTATTTAAAGATAAAAAACAAAGGTGTCATTTTGTTTTTTTTAGGCTTAAGCCAATAACATGCGTGATCCAAAATTGTAGACATAATAGTCTATCTAAAAAGAAGAACTTAACAAAATATATGTATACACAATAGAAATTAAGCATGCATACACACCTACACTCCTTGAAGAAGGATATACTACACTTTTCACTAAATTTTGCTTTTAGTTGAGAAACCTATAAGTAAATATGATAGACTTTATACTTTAAAATATCGACGCTATTAGTACGGTAGAGCTATAAAAACACGCTAAGCAATTTTTTGCAATATAACCAACATAGATATTTCACTATTGCATTTCCAAACATTTCATTCTTTTTATAGAAACATTTTAAGCCTTCTCTCTACTTTTTCTCAGTAAGATCAATCAGCTATAAAATTACATATGTTGATCGCTATAAAATCACATAATTGCTTTATAGGATTGTGTCCTGTAATAATTACTATACCATTTTGTTCAGAACGTGTTGAGATCAGATTCAGTACCAATTCACACGTTGTACTATCAAGATTACAAAACGGCTCATCTATCAGCCAAATGTTTGCATTAGAAATCAAAAGGCGAGCAAGAGCAACTCTCTTTTTCCATCCTGCAGAAAGTTCACCGTATCTAATATTAAGTACAGGTTGTAACTGCAAACAATAAATAGCCGCCATAGTTAATTCTCTAGTATCCCGTATTCCTGCCCAGAATTCTATGTTTTGAGCAACAGTTAAGCTATTCTTACAGGCGTTTTTATGTCCCACATAGACCATAGAAGATACATAAGGTTGTAGGTCACTATATATATCTNNTTTCCACAGTATCTTATACTACCTAATACTGGTGGCAAGAGCCCAGACAAGCTTCTAATTAAGCTGGTTTTACCACTACCATTTGGACCAGTAATTAAAATCTTTGATTTTGGCTCAGCTTTGAAACTAAGATTTTTAAATAATATTCTGCCATTGCGAGCGCAGGATAAATCTTCACATTCAAGCATGGATTATCTACCTTTCCCTTTATGCTTCTCACTAGTTGAAGCCTGAGCTTTTATAAACAGTTCCCAAAATCCTTTCTGCCTACCTTCTCTATGCATCAATAGTGCAAAATGCTGCATTAGATTACTACCAATTACAACCATTTTTGTCCATTTACCTACTGGTTTTACTATATCAAGTATCTTTGAATCCTCATTGTAAACCTGTATATCCTTTTGCTTCTCACGTAACATTTCTTGACGTTTCATCAGCTCTTTTCGCTTGTTTTTTTGATATAATTCATTATATTTTCTATTTTCTTCGCATTCTTCTTTAAGAACCTCTTTAGGAAATAGGATTTTCCTAATCCAATCTCTATATTTTTTTCTCAAAAAAAGAAATACTATAGCCATAGCAAGTAATGCCACGCTACATACAATGATTTGTCCAAATGACATTTTTTGTACTCAGCTTATTGAAAGGGCCATCTGTAATTATACTTTAACTATAAAAATTTCACAATTTTTTGCATAGAAAGGTAGTATGAAAGATGATATTAAAAAGCACCACTAAACTTCAGAACTTTCCTTTATTTCAAAAATCATACAAATACACAAGTAAATGAGCTTGTATGCGACAATATTTATTCTTATACTTCTTTAAAATACCGCTGCAACAAATATGAACTGCTATAAAACTCATACCTGCGATGAATTAAGAAAGAACGATGTAGAAAAAGAAGTTACTCTTTCTGGATGGCTATACCACAAACGTAACCATGGTAATCTAATCTTTGTTGACTTAAGAGATTTCTACGGAATTACTCAGCTAGTATTCAACAATGACAAAAACTTTTTCAATGAAATATCAAATTTAAAATCAGAAAGTGTGATTACTGTTACAGGAATAGTCAAAGCTAGAACTGAAGATACAGTAAACAGCTCTATTTCCACAGGAGAAATTGAGGTTATAGTTAGTAAATTGCACATTGAATCGAAAGTTGAGTTTCATTGTGACGAAGAAATAGCAAAAGAGGAAAAAAGCATATTAGCAAGTATCTCTGGCAAACAAGAATACCGAGAAAATATGAGATTTAAATATCGGTTTCTTGACTTAAGGCGGGAAAAAGTTCGCAATAACATCATTTTGCGCTCACAAATTATTGCAGAACTCCGTAGACTCATGACAGAACAAGGTTTTTTAGAAATTCAAACTCCAATACTCACTGCTTCATCTCCTGAAGGAGCACGCGATTATTTAGTTCCAAGTAGACTAAATCCTGGTAAATTCTATGCATTACCACAAGCTCCACAAATTTTTAAACAACTGCTCATGGTGTCAGGATTCGATAAATATTTTCAAATTGCACCATGTTTCCGTGATGAAGATACAAGATCTGACCGTTCCGGGGAATTTTATCAGCTAGATCTTGAAATGTCTTTTGTAACTCAAGAAGACATATTTCAAGTCATCGAAACTACTTTATACAAGGTGTTCACTAAATTTTCTTGCAAGTCAGTCGACAAGAACTTCCCACGTATTACATATAAAGAAGCAATGCTCAAATATGGCTCTGACAAACCAGATCTACGTAATCCATTATCAATTAGTGATGTTACAGAAGTTTTCCGTGATTCAAAGTTCAACATCTTCAAAAGCAACATTGAGAAGGGTATGGTAGTTAGAGCCATTCCCGCTCCCAAAACAGCAAAGGAGTCACGGAGCTTTTTTGATAAAAAAATAGAGCATGTGCAAAAAGAATTCGGAGCTAAAGGTCTTGGATATATAACGTTTGATAAAGATGGTACTATAAAAGGACCAATTGCCAAATTCTTTGATAAAAATAAGCTAAATCATATAAGAGAAATAACAAATGTAAAGCCTGGAGATAGTATATTTTTTACTTCCGATAAAGAAAATGAAGCAGCAATAATTGCAGGAAAAGTGCGTACCCTTTTAGGATCAGAATTAGGTCTCATAGATAAAAATGTTTTCAAATTCTGTTGGATTATTGACTTTCCATATTTTGTGTATGATTATAAAAATAAAAAAATTAATTTTTTTCATAACCCATTTTCTATGCCACATGGTGGCTTAAAAGATCTGGAGGAAAGAAATCCACTGTACATTCTTGCTTACCAATATGATCTCGTTTGTAATGGAATAGAACTATCAAGCGGAGCAATTCGCAATAACAAACTAGATATTATGTATAAAGCTTTTGCCATTTCAGGCTATAGCAAAGAAGAAGTCGATACAAAATTTAGTGCACTCGTGCGTGCATTCAGATTTGGAGTACCACCTCATGGTGGAATAGCACCGGGAGTTGACAGAATGGTTATGCTACTTGCTGATGAGCCAAACATTCGTGAAGTGATCTGTTTTCCTATGAACCAACAAGGTGAAGATGTTCTAATGGGAGCTCCTTCTAAGGTAAAAAGTAGACATTTACATGAATTATCCTTGCAGGTTATTGATTAACAGCACCATAGATTATGTCAAACTGAAAAAGCGTGTGAATAACATCCAAAAAGTAATACTATCAGGTATAATCTGCAATATAATTGTATGGTATGAATTAACTCTATTTGGAGTCTTGTCATATACAATAAGTGATGTTCTCTTTTCATCAGAAAATGAGCACGTAAAAAAAATCAAATTTCTTAGCAGCTTTGCAATTGGGTTTGGATTTAGGCCGCTTGGCGCATTTATTTTTGGCTACATTGGAGATAAATATGGCAGAAAGAAAGTTTTGCTAGCTTCTGTAATATTAGCTTCAATATCATCCACTGCAATCGCAGTAATACCAAGTGCAAAAAAAATAGGAATACTTTCCCCTATATTACTTCTGGTTTGTAGAATAATACAAGGAATGGCAACAGGTGGAGAAACAAGTATCAATTCAGCTTTTTTAATAGAGCACTCAAGCGATAAAAAAAATCTAGGTTTTTTAGGCAGCATGAAAGCTTTCAGTGGTGCGCTTGGTTCTATTACATGCTTTGTAATGATAGCTGTTTGCAAAAAACTTACAGGTGAAAATTATGAAATTTGGGGTTGGAAGTTACTCTTCTACTTCTGCTCTGTTATGGGCGTAATAGGCTTTCTAATAAGATACATAATAGAGGAAAGCTTAGCCTACAAAATACACAGTCGAAATAAAAATTTGTTTCACTCACCATTTCTAGAATTGCTCAAGGAGCATAAAAGAGTATTTGCGATAGCAATTGGAGTTGGCATTGCTCAGAATGCAATCATTTATTCAGCAATCATGTTTTACAATATATCTGTAAAAGAACTTATCCTATCAGGCATCGATATCAAAAATTTAGTAAGGATCATGGTTGAAATTACATTCGGATTATCTGCAGTACTGCTTGCAATACTATCTGACAAAATTGGAAGAAAAAATGTGATGATTCCCACATTAATAATTTTAGCTTGTGCCAGTTTACCAGTCCTTCAGCTATTATCATACGATAACCATTGCATTGTAATGCTTACTTTTCTATTAATAAGCATACCAATAGGTGCATCTTTTGGAATATGCAATTCTCTCGTTTGTGAATTATTTCCAACAAAGATTAGATGTACTGGCTTTAGTTTAGCCCACAACATATCTGCAGGGGTTTTCGGTGGCATTTCTCCATCTGTATGCATATGGCTTATAGAAAAAGCTAAAACAAAATTTGCCGCAGGCATTTATCTTACTGTCTGTGCATTAATTAGTCTGATATCTGTAATTCAAATTAAAGATAAAGACAAAAAAATTGATTGGTGAAATCTTTCCTTCTAATAAGGTTCCATATTTTAATCCACACTTCAACCTCCATACACCTAGTTACAGTGCTGTGCTAATTTCTATGGTTCCATTAGAAAATGAAAATGTTTTACTAATTAAGCAAGAACTAGCAAACGATTTTCTAATAGATAAGTTTTGCTATTTGGCAATCAGAGCCAAAAAATATTGATTCCCTTCCTGTTTAGGAGCTAATTCTACCTTTGCAATATCTTCGGTGTCTTTAATCAACCGTTCTAATTTCTCCAACCCAATTTCAGTGTTTATGAGCTCTCTACCTCTAAACTTCATTGTAATTTTAATCCTGTGTCCATGTGTAAGGAAGTCTCTTGCTTGACGTAATTTTGTTTCATAGTCGTGATCACCAATATTAGGGCCTAGCTTAATCTCTTTTATAGTTAATATTTTTTGTTTCTTTTTTGCTTCACTTGCTTTCTTTTTTGCATCGTATTTTTGTTTACTGTAGTCCAAAATTTTACATACTGGAGGAGTCAAATCAGGCACAATTTCCACTAGATCTAAATCGACATTCTGCGCAGACTCTAAAGCCTGCTCTATTGCCACAACTCCAACCATATTACCATTTTGATCAACTAGACGTACTTCCTTAGCTGTAATAGATTTATTAATTCTGTTTTTTTTGATTTGCAAACTTTAACCCTTAACTCAAATTAATATCTTTTAATAAAAGTTCAGCAGCTTTCTCATAAGAAAAAGATTCTTGCCTTTCCGATCCTAAATTCCTCACTGACACAGTTTTACTTGCAACTTCATTTTTACCAACTATCCATAATATAGGAACCTTGTTTAAACTATGCAAGCGTATTTTATGACTAATCTTTTCACTAGTTAAATTGACTTTAACCCTAACACCTTGCTTTTTTAAAACGCCGCTAATTTCTATAGCATAGCTGTCAACTTCATTTGTAACAGTTAGAATAGCAAGTTGTGTTGGGGCAAGCCACAATGGAAATTGTCCTGCATAATGTTCTATTAGAACTCCAATAAAACGTTCAAAAGTTCCAAAAATTGCTCTGTGCAGTATAATAGGATGATGTTTTTGCCCATCTGCTCCTATATAAAAAGCTCCAAGACGTTCTGGTAAAATGAAATCAACTTGTAGCGTTCCACACTGCCAGTTCCTACCTATTGCATCTTTTAGAATAAACTCTAACTTTGGTCCATAAAATGCACCTTCACCTGAGTTGAGTTCATAACTTAAACCTGTTTTTTCGACAGCATCGAACAGCGCTTTTTCAGCTCTATTCCATACTTCATCACTTCCTGCTCTAATGTCTGGACGGTCTGAGAATTTTACAGAAATTTCATTGAATCCAAGCTCTGAGTATATTTCTTTCAAAAGACCACAAAATTTTATAGTTTCAGAATTGATTTGCTCTTCCATACAAAAAATGTGCGCATCATCTTGTGTAAAGCCACGTACTCGCATCAGCCCATGCAATGAACCTGAGCTTTCATTCCTATGACACGTACCAAACTCTGCCATACGTATTGGTAAATCACGATAGCTTCTAGTATGAGAGTTGAAAATCTGCACGTGACAAGGACAATTCATTGGTTTTATTGCTAGCTTTTCATTCTCAAGTTCACTAACAATAAACATATTTTCACGAAACTTACTCCAATGCCCAGATTTCTCCCACAGCTCCTTGTTTACTAAAATAGGAGTTTTTACTTCAAAATAACCATTATCTATTAATTTTTTTCTCATATAAGATTCAAGAATGCTATATAAGATATAGCCCTGCTCATGCCAAAAAATTTGTCCTACAGCTTCCTCTTGAATGTGAAACAAGTCCATATCCTTAGCAATTTTGCGATGGTCACGTTTTTCTGCTTCTTCTAGACGTCCAAGATAAGCATTCAATTCATCCTTATTTCTCCACGCAGTGCCATATATTCGTTGCAATATTGGACTATTAGAATCACCACGCCAGTATGCTCCTGCAACTTTCATAAGTTTAAACGCTTTAACCATGCCAGTTGAAGGAGAATGTGGACCACGACATAAGTCAACAAAATCGCCTTGTTTATAAACAGTTAGATCCTCACCTTCTGGTATGTAAGAAATAATATCAACCTTATATTTTTCGCCTATATTACTGAAAAAATCAATTGCTTGCTTACGAGTCCAAACTTCTCTGACAAATCTGTAGTTACTTTTTATAATTCCTTGCATTTTTTTTTCTATTGTAGCAAGATCACCCGTAGTAAAGGTACGACCCACAGCAAAATCATAGTAGAAACCATCCTTAATTGTTGGACCAATAGCAACTTGAGTATTAGGAAAGAGCTCTTTCACCGCTTGAGCCATTATATGAGCGGCATCATGTCTTATTATATCTAAAGCCACTTCATCACTGAATTGTATTATCTCTATTTCCACCTCAGGTTCAATTGCATGTGATAAGTCATATAACTCACCATTTATCCTTAAGGCAATAGCTTCTCCTAAAACACCTAATTGTAATATATCAAAAATAGTAATTTTACTACTATATTTTTCTATTTTTTGTCCAGCTGAAAAGGTAACTTTTATCATCAGTTTTAGCAATAGGGTCTATTCTTTTTTAATCTAAGTTCAATTGCCTTTTCCCAAGTTTCACCATTACATAATAATTTCTCTTTATTATATATTAGCTCCTTTTTTGTTTCTGTCGCGAATTCAAAATTAGGACCCTCCACAATTGCATCAACTGGACATGCCTCTTGGCAAAGCCCACAATATATACATTTTGTCATATCAATATCATAACGCGTGGTGCAACGACTGCCATCTTCCTTTTCCTCAGCTTCAATAACTATTGCTTGAGCAGGACAGATGACTTCACACAACTTGCAAGCTATGCATCTTTCTTTACCATTTGGATACCTACGCAACGCGTGTTCGCCGCGAAACCTTGGGCTTAGATGACCCTTCTCCATAGGATACTTTAGCGTAACCTTTGGTTTGAACATGTATTTCAATGTAACAACAAATCCTTTAATCAATTCTATAAAGAACCAATACCGAATTAATTTCTTGAGCATAAAAGCATTTAAGACTTATACAAGTGATTATAGATGATATTTATCAATTTTCAAAAAGCCTTTTTCCTATCTTAACTTTGAATTATATTCGAATCAATTACCTTCATTCCTACTACATTATATCCTGAGTCAACGTGCAAAATTTCTCCAGTGGTACCACTACTTAAGTCACTTAGCAAGTACAATGCTGCTTTTCCAATATCCTCTATTGTGGTATTACGTCTCAGTGGAGAATTGTTTCTGTTCCATTTTGATATGAAGCAGAAATCACTTATTCCAGAAGATGCTAAAGTTCTGATTGGACCAGCAGAAATAGCGTTTACCCTAATATTTTGTGGTCCTAAGTCACATGCTAGATACTTTACACTTGCTTCAAGTGCTGCTTTACATAAACCCATAACATTGTAATTCGGTATAACCTTTTCAGCACCATAGTAAGACAAAGTAAGTAGACTACCAACATTTGGCATCATTTTTTCAGCCCTTTGTGCTAAAGCAGTAAAAGAATAGCACGATATATGCATTGCATTGAGAAAGTTGCTTAGTGAGGTATTGACATACCTACTACTCAATTCACTTTTATCAGAAAATGCAATCGCATGTACCAAAAAATCAAGAGTACTCCANTTTTTTTCTATTACTCCGAAAACATCATCTATAGTTTCTTCATTTGCAACATCACAACTCAGTATTAACTCCACATTTAGCTCAGTTGCTATCGGCAATAGTCTCTCTTTTACAGTTTCATTTTGGTATGTGATTGCAAGTTCTGCTCCATGCTCTAAGAGAGTTTTTGCTATGCCATAAGCTATTGATCTCTTGTTTGTTATTCCAGTTATTAACCCCTTTTTATTTTTTAATAAAGTCGTTGTCATAGAACCATCTATTTTTTTACAATTTGAAATACTAACTAAGCAAAGTCAAGGTGTTAACTATGTCTAAAAATAATTTTTTAAAGTTAAAGTGAATATACCATTAATCTTATAGATGAACATGAGTTTTCAGTAAAAATAAAAAGGCAAAAAACTTTCAAATTTTCTGCTAGTTATGTAAAAATAACAAACTTCTTTATTTAGAACTGAAGTTTTGGTATCTTCACATTTTAACAATTCAAAATTAATGAATATAAATAAAAATGAATTTCTATTTCTTTCACTTGGAGGAGTAGGCAGGATTGGAATGAACGTTAGCCTATATCATTGCCAAGGTAAGTGGATTATGATTGATCTTGGTATTGGTTTCGCTGACGAAACCATGCCAGGCATCGAACTACTTATTGCTGACGTAAGCTTTATTTCTCAAAGAAAAAAGGATTTACTCGGAATAATAATTACACATGCACATGAAGATCACTGTGGAGCAGTGCCTTATTTATGGAAAGAACTACAATGCCCTATATATGCAACAAATTTTACAGTTAACTTTCTCAAAGAGAAACTAAAGGAGTTTCAATTAAAAAGTATTGTACCTGTGAAAGAAGTAAATATAAATGGTAGCCTAAATTTAGGCCCTTTCACCGTTGAGTTTATAAATATAACTCATTCAATTCCTGAAGCACACTCAATACTAATTAGCACTGATGTGGGCAGTGCATTCCATACTAGCGATTNGAAATTTGATCCAAAACCTGTTGTTGGGTTAACCTCTAACATAGTTCGTTTAAAAGAGATTGGCGATAAAGGTAACCTACTTGCAGCAATTTGTGATTCAACAAACATATTGAGTAGACATGATCCTAAGTCAGAAGGTGAAATTTACAATAATATCTATAACATAATAAGACGGTCTAAAAGGTTGGTGATCGTGTCACTCTTCGCTTCAAATGTAGCACGAATCAAAACAATAAGCCAGGCTGCAAAGGTACTGAATAGAAAAGTGGTTTTGCTTGGTAGATCTTTATGGAGAATAGTAAAAGTTGCACAAAACAGTGGCCATTTAATCGATTCTGTTCAGTTTTTCGAAGCAAAAGATGTGGTAGATTCACCAAGGGAAAAGCTACTATTAATTTGCACCGGCTGCCAAGGTGAGCCAATGTCAGCAACTTCAAAACTTGCCTACAATAAGCATCATTCATTTAAAATGCAACGAGGTGACACAATGATCCTTTCATCAAAAATCATTCCTGGAAATGAAACTCGTACACATAATATGCTCAATGCTTTTATTGAGATGGGAGTGGAAGTTGTCACCGAAAAAACAGAGAATATTCATGCTTCTGGGCATCCAATGAAAGCAGAACTAAAGGAGATGTATTCTTTTATAAAGCCTAAAATATCTATTCCAGTTCATGGTGAGTATCTTCACACTCATGCACATGTAAAATTTGCAAAAGAGTGTGGTGTGGAAAAAGCAATAATGATTGCACCAGGCGATATTATTAACTTAGAGAACGGGGAAAAAGTTGATTCAATTGATGTTGATTATTTCGGTATTGATGGCATATTGCTACGTTATCCAGAGAGTAATGTCATAAAAATGCGTAAGAGGATGAGAGATGCAGGAGCCATTGTAGTAACAGCAGTTGTTAACAGAAAAAATAAATTACTTGCTAAGCCAAAAGTGTTTACACCTGGCATTTTTGAAGCAACAGAAGATGCAGCTATCATACAGAGAATCATAAAAGCGGTTGAATCAGCGTTTAGTTTACAGTCGACAAAAAAAATAAGAAGTAAGATTGAGAGCTCAATATTTAGCATCCTAAAGGAATATTTACTAAAAAGACCTATAATTAAAGTCCAAATAGAACAGATATAAAATGAATGAAGCAACTAGTTGAACCAATATCAATTCTTTAGTTGTTTTTGCCTTATTTTGCTAAAGCTACTTTATACGGGCATAAAAAAATAATGCTAGTAAGCACCGGCCTATTGTATTCAATTCCAGACATAATATATAATAAATTAATTAGTAAGAATATTTAAATACAAAGATAACATACACATTGCTGAAGAAAAAGACAGTGACTATAGATCTATATATAAAATAGCTATTACATTACAAATCAAGATGAGAATGATGTAAAAATACTTAACAAGCGGCGATAAATCTGTGCTTACATCTAGGTTTCTACTAAATGGAAAGGATATCGTTTACATCTCATACCTGATAGTAGAGGGTATATAATGTTGAAGAATCTGAAAGATGATACTGAGCTAATAGTTAGTATGTTCAAGGTAGTTATCTTTGCTTTAAAATTTTCTCCTAACAGGAAATCTATTTTAATCTCTCCTTAATCCAATGGTAAAACCAATATAACATATTATCTTTAGGTTTAAACAGCAAGTGTACAAAAAAACTACTAGAAGTTCAGAGCCTATAAACACTTCTTCTTTTTTTATTCAGATCAGAAATATACGGTCTTTACTTTTTATGTAAGTGAAAGCCAGCAATTATATACCATTTATTTTGCTAAAAAAGTAAAAAACCGAGGAGAATCAATCTTGGACACAAGAAATATACCACTATACCTACTTAGTCTCAAAAAGGAAATTCTATAAAGCCTTTATGAAAATTTAATCAAGAAAATTTTATATAGAGCTTATAAAGCTAGATGGAAAAAAATATTTCCCTGAGAGAAGCATAAAATTGAATATCCAGATAGCTATCAAATAGCAGGAGAATTCTCTTCATAAAAACAGAATCACTTAAGCAAGTCTAAGATAGATTTAGTGAATTTAGTAAAGAAAAACTACAAAATAATCTCTACCCACAAACGCCTATCTATATTAGACTAGCCTTATTTTGAACTATTAGTTGTTGGTTCAACTTCCTCGGAAAAAGTGGAAGATTTCAATAGTAATGAAGAATGGTGTGATAATATTAGCCATTTACCTTTTTGTCTCACCTGCAAATTAATATGTAACAAGCACGTAACTCTTTCTTACCTTTCAACTTAAAAGTATATAAACATGTATTAACAGTCTTATTACATACCAATGCTTATAGTGTATGATTCAACTTCCACAGTTGGACGTCCAGCTAAGAAACTACTTAAAGTAGTCAACACGCTAAGCATTGGTTGTTCTAAGGTTAGAGAATAGAGTAGACAGCAGTACTACATCATCAGTATAATTAACATTATACCTTATAAGTACTCTAATTCTTAGTGAATCACTACAACGATTAAACAGCACTTTTATATCTTAATCATTAGCTCTAACATAACTTCCGCTTTTATTAAAAATTTGAACTATTCTCGCTAAGAACATAACACTTAGTAATAAATTTGATACTAAAATAACTACTTTCTTACATATTCCATTCTCTATATATCACTCTATATACATAAATTAAAAGTATTAACCTATAGCGCAAAAGTTAAAACAACTACAAAAGCAAAAAGATTATTAAAAGCCCTTGTTTACCTTTGAGCAACATTATCGAACAGACACACATTCTCTCACTGTGTTAGGTTTCGATATTGATATCAGTATCTATCGCAATAGAGGAGAATTGCCGTTTTATAGCTGTCTCTATGTTAAAAATATTTTCTGAAGGTCCTTTTTTTGCTCTCTTCTAAAATCCTTACTGTAGTAGGTACTTGCTACTTGTATAGCAGTCTTTTTTGAAACAGTAGTACCCTTTCACCTTTTAAGTTTTTTTTTACAATAGCTTTTCCTATTTTCTTGGATGCTTTCATAACACTTTCTTCTGTCTATCAAAACTTATCAAGCGAGTTGTGTAGTAACTGAAACAAGAAATCGTAGAGTTAGAAAATTTAGTTAAAACAAGCGAGAACAAAAAACCTTCTACTAACTCAATTAAATCTCATTCTACATACTCACTTTAATTTTTGTTGTAAATTTTCAACATGGTATGTATCCTCAAATAAATTAGTAATAACAAAATACATTCTATACGGTTAGTTTCATCAAATTAACAAGCAAATACGAGTGTCTCGTTTTTAGCATTATTGTCCACTTGGAGTCTTAAATAGTCATGTTGAAGGAACAAGACAAAATATTTACGAACTTAAATGGTAAAGAAACCCCACTGCTCAAAGACGCAAAAAAACGTGGTAGTTGGCAGAAAACAAAAGAAATATTAGATTTAGGATCTGAAAAGATCATTGATGAGGTAAAAAAATCTGGCTTAAGAGGGCGAGGAGGTGCAGGATTCTTTACTGGCCTCAAGTGGAGTTTTATGCCAAAAAATCCTTCAAAAGAACAACCGGTATATCTAGTAGTCAATGCAGATGAATCAGAACCTGGTACATGTAAAGACAGAGGTATATTAAGGTACGAGCCACACAAATTACTTGAAGGAATTCTCTTAGCTGGCAAAGCGATCAACGCATCAGCTGCATATATTTATATCAGAGGTGAATTTTACAACGAGTATTTAGTTTTAAAAAAAGCACTTGAGGAAGCTTACAAAGAAGGTCTGATTGGGGAAAATGCCTGCAAATCAGGTTATGATCTTGATATATTTATTCATAGAGGTGCAGGAGCTTACATATGCGGAGAAGAAACAGCTCAACTTGAATCAATCGAAGGGAAAAAAGGCTTCCCTCGTATAAAACCTCCATTTCCTGCAGATATTGGACTTTTTGGTTGCCCAACTACAATAAACAACGTTGAAACTATAGCTATGGTTCCAGATATTTTGCGTCGTGGAGGAGGATGGTTTATGTCCCTTGGCAAACCCAATAATACTGGCACTAAGATCTTTAGTATTTCAGGACATGTAAATAACCCGTGCAATGTTGAGGAAGAGCTTGGAATCCCACTACGTGAATTAATTGAAAGATATGCAGGTGGAGTGCAAGGAGGTTGGAATAATTTACTTGCTGTGATACCTGGTGGATCTTCAATGCCGTTAATTCCAAAGTCTATATGCGACACTGTTGAAATGGATTTCGATTCACTAAGAGCCGTACAATCAGGACTTGGTACTGCCGCTGTAATAGTGATGGATAAATCGACCGACATAATAGCCGCAATAGAAAGGTTATCACACTTCTATATGCACGAATCATGTGGACAATGTACACCATGTCGCGAAGGCACTGGATGGATATGGAGAATTATGAAAAGGATGGTAACAGGAGAAATTAAGCCCGGTGAAATAGATAAGTTACTCGATATTACAACTCAAATAGAAGGACATACAATTTGCGCATTTGGTGATGCTGCAGCTTGGCCAGTTCAAGGATTAATAAGACATTTTCGTCCTTTAATTGAAAGGAGAGCACAATTTAGTAGAAGTTGTATAGGAATATGTAGTTACAGAAATAAATTAGATACAAAAACTACTTAATAAATTTTATCATTTCCCTTATCAGAGCAGTAAAAATATTAAGTTATCTTCAATCTGTACATGTCAAATGATAAAAGTATCAAGTAGCTAGTGTTCCATTCATAATTTTTTATGCTACATGTAGCTTGTATCTTTATTAACTTTGCTCCTAGGTTTTCAGGTTGAAGCGCACTTATAAGTCATTTAAAACAATATAAAATACCAATTTACAGAATTAGAGAGCTGGGGCAATCATCTATATAACTTCTTTAATTTTTCTTACTTAGCAAATTTTCTAAATATAAAGCAATCCATGTATAAAACATTCATTTTTGTAATAAGCAGTGTTATTCCAGTACGTGATCTAGAATCTAGTCTTTATTATGTAGCTACTTAGTTAAAATTAAGTTTTCTGGATATTAGTGTCTGACTGCTTGATATGATACTTTTCGAGTATGATTCAAATTATAATATTTCTAGGGCTATACTAAAATGATAAAAGAAAAGATACTAGACCTTCTTACACCTTTTGCCATCAAATTCGCATAAATCATGAATTATGCAAGCATCACACAATGGTTTTTGTGCTTTGCAAGTATACCTACCATGTAAAACTAGCCAATGATGAGCATAGAACAGACATTTCTTTGGAACTATATTTAAAAGAGACTGCTCTGTTTTAAACACATCCTTTTCTTTCACAAGCCCAATTCTATTACTTACTCTAAAAACGTGAGTGTCAACTGCTAATGTCGGAATGCCAAGCCCCGAATTTAAGAACACATTAGCGCTCTTTCTTCCTACTCCCGGTAAAGATACCAAATCATTAAAATTTACAGGAACTTTACTATTATACCGCTCAACCAATATTTTGCTGAGCTTAATTATGTTTTTTGCTTTAGAATTATATAAACCGATGCTACTTATGTGTTTCTTTAGTTCACTCTGCCCAAGATTTAGTATTTTCTCTGGCGAATCAGCAATACTAAACAGTTCTTCTGTAACTCTGTTAACACTCCTATCAGCTGTCCGTGCTGATAAAATTATCGCAGTCAGCAACGTAAAGTGATTAGTATAATTTAGCTCTACTTTCGGTGTAGGGTTTGATTGGCTAAATCTTTCAAATACCAATTTTACTTTTTTCGGATCCATTCATAGAGCTAAAAGCTTATGCTACACTGTTTACCATATAAATTCAATTACCTAAAATCTAAACTACTGTTTAGTATCAACACTAAACAGGAGCAATGTTTACCTCATCGAAACCTTCCAGCTAACTCACTAATCACCTCCACAAAAAAACTTTTCAACAATAAATATAATCGATATTAATATTTCTGTGAATCGCATACTATTTCAATAGATCAGTTTCTTTTAAACTCTATCTTTTTGAGAAAATAAGAAACCAGAATTTCAATTATTACTGCCAATACAAATAGAGAAATAAGTATACTTATACCTACAGTTAATCTACTAATAATAAAGTTCGCTGCCTAGCTAAATACAGCTCATTTTATTCTTGAATGCATTGTAGAAACTACACAATTCTTACACTTTTTCAAACAAATCAGATGCTTAATTAATAAATGATATTAAACGCCACCATCTACCATAAAAATAGTACACTTGTAATAGTTAATAGAGCTAAAGGTAAAACACTAAAGTCTGAATAAATAGCAAAGATTCCGTTTTACGAGTTTTAATACCTAATACTTTTATACCTTAATTAGACTCTTACCTTTTCCTAGAGAATTAATATAGTTAAATAATTGCATGCCTAGCTTCTTTGCTTGGTACTGATTTAGTTTTTATATTAACTTTTTAACCTTCATTACTTTCTCGAAATAACGCAATCCTAGATCTTGCGAAACTTTCTCCATTCTACCGACAAGTCAATTACATTATAGACATTAATTCTATGTGATTTCTTCCAACTACCTCTCTAGTAATACTTAATTACTTAAATATCTCTTTTCTATAATGAAACTGACACGTTACTAAATATCCTTCACTTTCAGCATTAACACTAACTTTAACGCAAGGACTTTATAAAACTCTATAAAAGCCTAATACACTTTTCCAGTTCCCAATAAAATTCATAAACTTAACCAAATCTACCCTCACCCTATTTTATCAGGATAATTTATAATAACCAGTATTTTATATTGCCCTCTAGAAACTAACAAAAACCTGATAGCCTTCACCTACAACTTACCCAGCTTTTATTCCTAATACATTAAAACAAAAGACCACACCATCAACCTCTGGCTAATTTAACTTTAAAATATCAACTTACTACTATATCTATCCTATACAAATACTAGGGTACTTAAGTGTAGTACACTTAAACAGTATACGCAAGTGGTTAATAATAACTAAACAAAAAAACCTTCTTTCCTATCATATAAATACAACTTATCCATTCTTACCACGTCAAAACTGTTTTCTTCGAGTTTGATTAGTAAGTCATTTACATCATTGTTTGTAACAGTTCTCTTCTCATTATTTACAATAAACCTACAGGTTACTTGATCGCTTGAAGACTTTAGACTTCCTGGCCAAATTGCAAGTCCCTTTGAATATATTGCTATAACCTTTAGATTGCTTGACTCAAATAACTTAACTAGTTGATCAAAATCTGCTGATTTATTCCAGGCAAGCGTTACATCGCTACCAACTAATTTTCTCACTTTGTAGTTCTGCTCATAGTCATATCGTATCTTACTCACTTTACTATCACCTGAATTACTACTGATTATAAATTCAGGCAATATCCTAGGCTTTTTCCCCAAATTATTTACAACAGCTTCTGCAAATTCTTTTGTACTAACTTTCCGTTTGCTCTTCTCCTTATACAAATCAGCAGTATGTATTCCATCTTCCAAAGTCTTTAACCATGCATTATAAATTAGTTTTGCAGCATCTACTTGATTTACGTAAATTAGCATATATACCGCAGCATTTAAAAGTCCAGAAGGATTAGCTAAGTTCTTTCCTGCAATATCAGGAGCAGAGCCGTGAACCGCTTCAAACATTGCGTACTCACTACCTATATTACTACCCCCAACTAACCCAATAGAACCTGAAATTTGTGCCATTATATCTGACAATATATCTCCATACAAGTTCCCAGTTACTATAACATCAAAATTTCCAGGTTCAGTGGCAACACGCGCCATTCCAATATCAACTACATAATGTTCTGCCTTTATATCTTGGTACTTCTCTGCAATGCGATTAAATGCTGCACGGAAAGTGCCATCAGTCATTTTCATTACGTTATCTTTAGTTAAGCAAGTCACTTTCTTTCTATTATGCTTTTTTGCATATTCAAAAGCATACCTACATATCCTCTCTGAACCGGATCTAGTAATAATTTTAGTGCATTGGAAAGAATCACTAGTAAGTCTATACTCTATCCCCGTATAAACGTCTTCCTCATTTTCGCGTATTATAACGGTGTCAAACTTACCAAATTTATTTTCTATAATAGGATGATACGAAATGCACGGTCTGATGTTCGCGTATAGCCCAAGATTTTTTCTAAGTGCAACATTTAAACTTCTGTGTCCCTTACCTTGAGGAGTTGTTATCGGAGACTTAAGTAACACCTTTGTCCTTTCAATAGATTTCCAGCCACTTGGAGAAATTCCATTAGACCACTTCTTATCATAAACAAGTTTTCCTATTTCAATAACATCCACCGAGATCTTTGCTCCCGCTTCACACAATATCAACAGCACCGCTTCCATAATTTCTGGCCCGATACCATCACCATATGCAACTGTAATTGGTGTTGACATAACTTCCCTGATATTAAAATGATTTAATGTTAATCTAAATAATAGAGCAGCACAAGTGATCGATATTATCGAAATTAGCATATTCATAGTTATTCAATAACATGTTTTTATAAGTATACAGTCATATTATGAAAGTAGGATTATGGATACTGAAGCAAACGTTAAAGTAAATCATATAGGTTTTATAAGAAATACTATAGCAGAAATAGTCAACTTTTTGATATCCTTAGCTGACTTTATCCATGCATATTCATCTATACATCATTAGATGATTTGGATTATTTTCATTTTCTGCTCATCTGCACTACCATAACACAATCTTCTACATCTTTATAATTGAGCTAATTTCATTTTAGCTTATGCTACTTAATTAATATAAATAAATATTCTATGATAAATTTACAAACACAGTAGTGATAGATTACAAGCCTAATTAATACTTTACGTGCTGTAAAAGGTAAACCTTAATAATATCTCTATCATCATATAAGATAGCTAAATTAACATTTACAAACTTACAATACGGTACACATAGTTTAGAAAAGTAAAGTTCACTAGTTTACGTACAAAATTGGAGTTCAACACTACAAAGCCATATTTATCTATATATTAGCCTTTTTCAATGATCTTTATTGAGGTTTTTCTATTACCTATACTGAAAAAGAAACCTGTGAAGATATAAGAAGCCTTTAATAACATTGCTAAGTATATAAAAGCAAAAACATAAAGATTTTGAAATTATTGAAAGAAAAAATGATAAATTTAATATCAAAATTACATACAATTCTAGTAATAATTTCAGCACATACTCTATCTTATAAAGAGCAAAAAGCTCCTTTAATTCTGGAGATGACGAAGAATCTATTCTTTTTTCTTACCAGGCCACCACAAAATTTCTTTATCATAAAATGCTTTAATTGGACTAGAAAACATTTATTACTCTAATAAAGAATTTTTGATAACAGTCTCAATATAACAACGATCTAGCGTTAAGTGAAAAAATATTGAAATTGTAGATATACACAAAAACTGTACTCTCCTATTAGAAAATCTAGACCTACATAAAGAAGGAGAATCATACACACATCAAGAAATATATGATAGCTATAACTTCTCTTAACCGGGATAATATTTTTTATATCTATAATTTAGCTATTACTCTAGACAAGCTTTCAGATTTCAAAATGCTATAACATTCTATTTAAAGATATTAAATATGACAGCAAATTTAAAAGATATAAATGAAAAAACACCCATACCTAATGTAGAGGCAAGAGCAAAATTTATAAAACTCTATAAAGATACTTAACAACTCCGCAATTTTAATATTATCTCAACTATTCTAAACAAAATATCATAAAATTTAAGAAAAAATTAATCATTATAAAGCAGCTTCTTTCTAAGAAGACAATACAATAAGGTATAACTGATGGTACCAAAGATAACTTACCAACCCGGCCACCAAATAGAACAACAAAAGAACTATAAAATTTATTCTAGATCTCTTTAATGCATTAGACAAACTATTTTTATCTGTCAAAAAGAAAGGAATACCTGCCAAAAATACTGAAATCCAATTTGCAGACGATAAACATATTCATGCCAAAACAAGATGGTTTTGAAAATGATAATCAACTAAGCAGCTGCTATACTCTAGTAGCCAAAGAGCTTAGAGAAAAATCAATTGACTCACCACATATATATGCTGCTCAAGTAAACCCTACTGCAAAACAAGAGATCAAAAATAAAATGACAAATATATTTATGAAGGAATAAATTTCTCAAAGAAGAACAAGCACATCCACAAAGAAATAACAATTTGTTTAAGTAGAGGTTATCCCAATTAGAAAATATGCAATACAACAAGAGCCTATATATGCTAAAATCTCTGTGATAAATGACGTAAGCTAGCTATATATTAGCACAAGAAAGATCAATTATTCACCAAAGTAAATCCAACTGTAAAAAGATCGGAAAAGAAAGTAAAATCTATAAAAGCTAATTTCAACATTTACCATGGATGAGTAAAAGGCAGAAAGAACAACGGAAAGAAAAAAATAAACAAATAAATATAAATCAGAAACTAATGTAATAACAGGTTAACAAAGAGGAGTTGTAGACTACACCACTAGAAAAACTGTTGGCACTAATGTAAAAAAGGTAAAAAAATATAAATAAGGTTATGATTTTAACACAAAAATAGAACAATTAAGAGTAGAGCTTGGAATTCTAAATTCTAAAAAGTGAATTCAGTTTATGTTAAATATAGAATAATAGGAAATTATCGATATAAAATCATCGATACACTACTTTAATTAGATAATTTACGAGAGTATTAAAAATAAAAGTAGTTATTTTCTTATTAAGAAGAGTTAAAAGATGCAAACTATTATAATGAAGTATATTTTTACAAAGCAAATGCTTTTTAGTAAGTAAATGAAACTTGCATTTTATCTAGTTATTGATATTCTGAATAAAGAAATCGGGGCATGGCGCAGTCTGGTAGCGCATTTGGTTTGGGACCAAAGGGTCGGGAGTTCAAATCTCTCTGCCCCGATCCTCTATGTTGGTTTTGACACGTTTTAAAAACTCTATCAATAGACTAAATTAATTAGTATATGCATTACCTTTTTTATATATCAACGTTTAACGTTATGCTACCAACTACTAATGCATATCTTACAGTATATATTTCTAAATAATTTTACAAGATATTGGTTACCAAATAACATAATCAAAAATTTTTTCTTGATGTTCACTATGGTTAGAGCTGTACAAATTAAAAGAACCAGAGAAATAGAAGTATTAGAATTTGTTAATAGTAGGTATAAGTGAGCCAAAGGATGAAGAAACTTTGGTACGTCCGTTAGCGCTTGGAGTGGAAGCAGTGGGAGTTGTCGAAAAGCTTGGTAAGAAAATAAGCAATGACTTACAGATTGGAGATAGAGTTGGGTACTGCATAGCTCCAACATGGCCATATTGTGAGAAACGTGTTATACACCAGAAATATTTGATAAAGATTCAAGATGAAATACCGGATGAAATTGTACCCACAGTATTACTCAAAAGTATGATAGCTCACTATTTAATTAACCAATCCTATAAAATAAAACCTGGCACCGTTGTGCTTGTACGTGGAGTTAATGGCGGGTTAGGGCAGATAATATGTCAATGGGCAAATGATAAAAAATAAGTAGTAATAGGTTCTGTAAGCTCTGACGAAAAAATAAAGATAGCTTTACAAAATGGCTGCATATATGCAATAAATTATCATGATAAAGACTTTGTTTCTAAGATTATGGAGATTACGCAAAATAAAGGAGTATGTGCAGTGTATGATCCTATAGGCTATGCTACAAGCAAACNTTTTTCGAGTCTTTAGGAAAGTTTGGCATATATGTTTCTATGGACAAATATCAAGCAATGTTTCGATTAGCTCTCCCTTTACTTAGTCCACGTTTATTATTTGCTACTGGAACATCAATATATCATTACAAGCATAACAGACTCACCCTAGTGCTCACTTACAGCGGAAACCTTTGAGATGATAAGGAAGAAACTTTTGGCTGTATAAGGATTAACAAAAAGTACAAATTCGATGAAATAATAGAAGCTCATCTTGATATGGAGAACAGAAAAGCAAGTGGATTAAATATTATAAAAATCTCTTAAGCAAATTTCGCCTATTTTAGCAGTAAGCAATGTTACTCTTAATTATCTCAATATTCTCCCTTGGTAGTTCCTTGATAAATCGCGAAGTATACATTGATTGCCACTGGTTATTCATTTCCCTTCTACCTGCACATGAAATAATTAACCTTTCTTTTGCTCTAGTTATTCCGACATATGCAAGTCTTCTTTCTTCCTCTAAAGCTCTACCACTTTTATCTTCAAAGGATCTTTGATGCGGAAATAACCCTTCTTCCCAGCCAGGTAAAAACACGCACGGAAACTCAAGTCCTTTAGCTGCATGAAGAGTCATAACATATACAGTGTCATTACCACTCATATTATCCACTTCCGTCACCAAACTTACATGCTCCAAGAAAGTTGTGATATTATCAAAATTTTTTAAAGATGAAATAAGTTCTTTAACGTTTTCTATCCGAGTTAAACCTATCACTTCCTCATTTTCAAGCATTTCCATATACCCTGATTGATCTGCTACGATTTTAACGAATTTATGCAACNGCTTTACGCTTACTATCTTTTTCCAAGCTTCAATTTTACTTAAAAAATCATTGAGTGAGAGCTTAATCCTTCCAATTACTTGATTGCTATCGACTAGTGCTCTTGCTGCCTCAAAAAAAGAAGTCTTGTTATCTTGAGAAATCTTATATATCTTTTTTAGAGTTGTAGTTCCTATACTCCGCTTTGGCAGATTTACAATTCTTTCAAAAGCCAAGTTATCATTGATGTTCACAACGAGTCTCAAATATGCAATTATATCTCTGATTTCCTGACGTTCATAGAATTTTACACCGCTTATAATCTTATAGGGAATTGAATACTTTATAAAATATTCTTCCAGGATTCTAGTTTGAAAAATAGCTCTTACCAGGACCGCAATGTCACTAAATCTATATTTGTTGAGTTTTAATATCTGTTCACTTATGAACCTTGCTTCAGCTTTGCCATCCCATAATTTTATTAGATTTACCTTTTCCCCTTCAGTATTTGTTGTCCATAATTTTTTTTCTAAGCGGGTTTTATTATGATTAATAATATATGAGGCAGTCGCAAGTATGTGGGATGTCGATCTGTAGTTACACTCCAATTTAACGGTTTTTACATTTTTGAAATCGTTAGAAAATTTCAAAATATTTTCAACTTCTGCACCACGCCAACTGTATATTGACTGATCATCATCTCCTACACAACAAATATTCGAATGTCCTTTTGCTAAATATTTCAGCCAAAGATATTGTATTACATTTGTATCTTGATACTCATCTACCACAATATATTTGAACTTGCTTTGGTAGTAGGATAGAGTTTCAGCCTCTTGATCAAAAAGTTGTATGTTGTACAATAATAGATCACCAAAATCAACAGAGTTAAGGAACTTCAACCTTTCTTGATACTGGTTATAAACTTTAAGTGCAGTTACATATAAAGGTCTAAGTGATTGAATGCTCGCCACTTCAGATGGCAACAAGCACTTTTCTTTCCATTGCTGAATAACACTCATGACGATCTTACATTTCTCTAAAAAGTAGTCGGGGTTTATTTCATTAATAATATTTTTTATTACCTGTAATTGATCATCTATACCAATAATAGTGAAATTAGAGTTTAAACCCACAATTTCAGCATGACGGCGCAAAATTTTTGCTGCAATAGCATGAAAGGTACCAAGCCATGGTATACTTACACCTGTAAGTTCAAGCACTCTCGATACCATTTCATTTGCAGCTTTGTTAGTAAATGTAACCGCTAATATCCCATTAGAACTAGCATAACCATTTCTAATTATATGTGCTATTCTTGAAGTAATAGTTCTTGTTTTTCCCGTCCCAGCTCCCGCCAATATCAAAATTGGCCCATCTACATTAGTTACAGCTAATCGTTGTTCTGGATTCAGCAGTGAGAGATAATCGCCCATTTGCAGTTCTATAGATCACAACCTCTTAAAATTAAACCCATGATCCAAATATTGTAAAGGTTTTATTGGATATAACAGTAAGAAATATACTATTCAACAAATAATATATAATGAAAACGCTTGAATTTAGCTATTTTTGTTCTAGTGATATCAGGTGTACGTTGAGCTAAGGCAACTTAATCTAAACTAAAACTTCTATTTGTCAGCTAGGCAGGTAGAACTTTGAATGGCTTAAATGTAAAGTTCAATTCCAGCATTCCTATTTTTTCAACCTTAACAAGAAGCTCAAAAGTATAGTAGTTATATGCTACAGGTTATTTGATAAGATTCTCATATGTTTTTTAACTAAGTTTCAATATTATACTATAAAACAATAAGCTTTTTCTTAAAATTCTTTTCATGATTTACTTAAACTAGTTGATGTGTTACTAAAGTAAATTACTATATAAATTCTCATGGCGTACTAATAACTTTCTTAACCTAGACTATCTTATATATTAGAGTCCAAAAAAAACAAATATATAATTATACTTTAAGCTCATTAACTAACAATACATTACACATAGGTAACAATCTATAAAACTATCATGATAAGTCAACCCACTATTTGTGTTATACAAAGTTTTTGTTTTAAACTTACTTTAGCAGCAAAAACCATTAAAGAGTATCAATAAAGGTGTTGTTGCGTATATGCTACGGTGGGATTGGTAGGACTCGAACCTACGACCAATTCGTTATGAGCGAACTGCTCTAACCAACTGAGCTACAATCCCATTCATTAGAATTTATAATACACACAAAAATAAACTTGCCATCACCTTATCTCACTATCAATCCAACTTGATAAATCATTTATTGTACCAGTTTTACGTGCAATTTCTTTACCATCTTGAAATATGATTAATGTAGGTATAGATTGAATTCCACATTTACTTGGAACCTCAGTTCCTTCACCTACATTGAACTTGCAGATCTTGATTTTGCCTGTTTTATCTCGGGCTAATTGTTCAATACGTGGCATTAAACTTTTACATGGTCTACACCACTCAGCCCAAAAATCTACTAATACAAACCCTTTATAGTCAGTGACCTCAGACTTAAAACTTTGATCATCTACTGATGTAATATTACCATTCATAAAATACTTAACTTAATTCATACAATATAACGCACTTGCCAGTAACTAATCAATTAAATTATTACTAAACAGCATGAAAATTGTCATAAAGCCTATACACATAAGCAAAAACTTCTGTTACATCTGATGATTAAAAATATCCATATTTCCCCATCCCATCAGATCTAATCTAACACGAGTAGGAAGAAATTCAAAGCATTTTTGTGCCAATTCTTTTCTGTTTTCACGCTCCAGCATTGAATCTAGCTTTTCCTTTATTTTATGGAGATATAAAATATCAGACGCAGCATAATTTTTCTGTTTGTCCGTTAAATTCTCACTTCCCCAATCAGAGGATTGTTGCTGTTTATTTAATTTGATATCAAGTAGCTCCAAGCATAACTCCTTTAAACTATGATTATCTGTATAGGTGCGAACCAAACGTGAAGCTATTTTTGTGCAATAGCACGGCACTGCCCAAATTCCTAAATAATAGCGTATTATGCTAACATCAAACCGTGCAAAGTGAAATATTTTAGTTATATTTTCATCACCTAATATTTTTCTTAAATTTGGAGCTGTATAATTGTTCCTGAATTGAATTAAGTGAGCACTTCCATCGTTAAAAGAGAGTTGCACAAGACATAATCTATCTCTGCCATGAAGCAGACCCATTGCCTCTGTATCAACAGCTATAGAACTTATGTTATCTGGCATTAAACTACCCGGTAAGTCATCTTCATATACAAATATCCTCATAAGGCTTTGCGGAATATTGAAAGACTAATAATAATTGAAAGTGNNTTTTAAGTACACAAATATATAATAATATAGTCCTTTAAATTTCAAGCATATATTGGGGTTTACAAATTGTTGTGTATACCTATAATTTAAGAATTAGGTTAACTGCGGAAGTAGTTCAGTTGGTAGAACGCAACCTTGCCAAGGTTGAGGTCGAGGGTTCGAACCCCTTCTCCCGCTCTTCACTTCCAAAGTCACCCAATCAAAAATTCTTCCATTTCCCTTACTATAACACCAAAGTTATTTATTTATTCTTGTAATTTACATAAACTAATAACAAAAAAACTTAAAGCATTTAATACCTCACGTTCAAGTTTTGCACTATGTGCAACTTCACATCTTTATAAAATTTCTAAGTTTTGCTTGCAAAAGTTGAAACACACCTATAAGATACTTTATAATAGTAAAAAATCTCCAGGTAAGGAACAATTTAAACACTATCTACTTTGGACTTCTCTTGTCTTTTTCCTATTTAGTAAGTTTTTAAATATTTAAAGCTAAAATAACTTAAGTTATCAACAACCATCATTCCACTATATGTTAATCTTTAAAAGACACCACTAATAGACTGCAGTATAGACTTTCAATTAATAACAGCTAAGGTTCTTTCTGAAATGTCAATTTCTTTCATATCTAAAACTTTATCATCTTGGTCGAATGAAATCTGCAGGGATTTACTGCTATACTTTCTTTTTCCTAAGAAATTAGATTGTTTTATTTTATATGAAATATAATACCAAATATTTTCATCAAATTGAGATATTAATGTTGGTGATCCCAAAGTGTGAACCACTTTCTCTTTGTCATCACCTATTTTTATCTTGTTCCACAACTCAACACTAATGTCTGGAGTTCCGTGATTGTAAATAGTGTTCGTACAGTTTACTAAAAATAATAGAACCAAGTATATCAATACTCGCATTTCTCTGAGATAAATCACTGTGAAATTACAATACACTAGTAAATTACCTATAGTCAAATTTTATAAAAGTTAAATTGACTGATTTTTGGTATCGCTTAATATAATATTAACTTTAGAAAATAATTAGGTACTCTATGTCATTGTTAGAATCAGATCCAATATATAAACCTTTTAATTACCCTTGGGCATATGACGCGTGGCTACAGCAACAAAGGATACATTGGATACCTGAAGAAGTTTCACTTGCTGACGATGTGAATGATTGGAAAACTAAACTTTCGGGTATGGAAAAAAACCTCCTAACTCAGATTTTTAGGTTCTTCACCCAAGCAGATATTGAGGTGAACAATTGTTACATGAGACATTACACAAATATATTTAAACCAACAGAAATATGCATGATGCTTGCAAGCTTCTCCAACATGGAGACCATACACATTGCAGCCTATTCATACCTTTTAGATACAATTGGTATGCCAGAAAGTGAATATCAAGCATTTTTAAAATATGATGCTACAAGAAAGAAGTATGAGTACATGCTAGAGTTTGAGGAAAGTAAAAAACACGATAAAAAACATGTAGCTAAAACTCTAGCAGTGTTTGGTGCGTTTACTGAAGGATTGCAGTTATTTGCATCATTTGCAATTTTACTTAATTTTCAACGCTTTGGAAAAATGAAAGGCATGGGACAAATAATTGCCTGGTCAGCACGTGACGAAACTTTGCACACTAATTCAATTATCAATTTATTTAATACTTTTATTAAAGAGAATAATGAAATTTGGAATGAGGAGTTCAAAGAGGAACTGTATTCTGCATGTCGCACTATTGTTGGACTTGAAGATGAATTTATAAAACTCGCTTTTGATTTAGGAGATGTTGAAGGATTATCTGCAGAGGAAGTACGAAGTTATATACGCTACATAGCAAACAGACGGTTAATACAATTAGATTTGAAACCCATGTATAACATTAATAATAATCCTCTTCCATGGCTTGATGAAATACTAAATGGTGTAGAACATACAAACTTCTTTGAAAATAGAGTAACAGAATATAGCCGTGCAGCAACTCAAGGTACATGGGAAGAGGCTTTTAGCTAAAAGCGATACTAACAATACTCTTTGCATTTTATTTGCTGTTATCTAAGTAACCTTAAACCCTGTATTTAAGATCGATGAAGTATCACCACCAAAAATAATTAGTATCATAGAATAAAGTGATTTATATGTTGTTTATAACATATAAATCACTTACATAAACTTTAGAATACAAGATAAACCCTTAGAAAACCGTAACCATAAAAAGAAGAGAGTATTTGCTTAAATTATTCAACAATAGTAAAAATATTAGCAATAATTAGAAGTCACACTAAGTATTTCAATAAGTCTTATACCAAGTACTTTAACTAGACCTCCACCCCTGATAACAAGTATAATTGTCAACTACATTTCTGTAGTACCATTAACTGCAGTTCTCATCACAACTTCCTTCCTGTAGATTCACATTAATCATAATACAAGCGCCATTAAAAGTAATTGCAAATTATATGCTTAAGTTGATTATTTATTGTAAGCATCACAACTTGGCCGTCCTTATTGCATATGTTGTTATTCCAATAACTAAATTATTAGATTCTCTACCGCCTCTGTATACCACAGCATATTATTTCCAATTGTAGCTACAACTGTAGCAGGTATTACAATTAAGACCATTAAAGAAATGAAAAAATATATCTAATAAACTGACAAAACCACGCTGCTAATTTATCAAAGTAATCGCGCCATGGCAGTGCTTATATTTTTTGCCAGAGTTACAAGGACATTTATCGTTTCTTGAGACTTTTGGCAAATTGCTTCTTTNAATANAATGTAACCTCTTACTCACTTCTTGGTTATCTGCTAACTTGAAGTAAGCTAGACGATGAACAGTGATCTCCTTCCATTTTTCAAGCATCGATTCAAACATCAAAAAAGCTTCACGTTTAAATTCATTCAGTGGATCTTTCTGCCCCATAGCACGTAAATTTATGCTTTGTCTTAATCTCTCTAAAATTGAAAGGTGTTCCCTCCATAAATGATCAAGTGTCATGACCATCACTTGCTTCACTACCTTGTTCCATAAATCTGTAGTGTGTTGACTATTGAAATACTCTTCTTTCTCAGCAAAAAACTTCTGTATCTCATCATTTACATAATCCAATGCTTCTTGTTTATTCAAAAATTCTGCTAATACTTCTTTATTAAGCGTTATCCCATACCTTGTATAGAACTCTTTAACAATATCTTCAACATAATCCTCATAATAACCACTTTGCACCACACCTTCTATTATCTCTTTATTTACTTCACTATATACTTCAAATAAACCATTAATTTCATTCCCTAAGATGTGATTTCTCTGCTCAAAAATAACTTTACGTTGATCATTAATCACGTCATCAAATTTAAGCAGAGATTTTCGCACATCATAGTTTCGAGCTTCAACTTTTTTCTGTGCCTTCTCAAGCGCCTTATTAAGCCATGGATGATGAATAGCTTCGTTATCCTTTAGCCCTACCCTTTGTAAAAAGTTTCTCATTCTATCAGAACCAAATATTCTCATTAAATCATCTTCAAGTGATAGAAAGAACTTAGAAAGTCCAGGATCACCTTGACGACCAGAACGACCACGTAATTGATCATCTATTCTCCTACTTTCATGTCTCTCAGTTCCAATAACACATAAACCACCAGCTTTTATAGCAATTTCCCTATCTCTTTTTACTCTTTCAACTATTTCTTGGTATTTTTTTTCTCTTTCATCAGCATTTTTTATCTTCTTCAGCTCCACTTTTGCTATCATTTCAGCATTTCTGCCAAGCTGAATATCAGTTCCACGTCCTGCCATATTAGTTGCTATAGTAATACTGCCTGGTGCCCCAGCTTGTGCTATTATGTACGCCTCTTGTTCATGATAACGAGCGTTTAACACTGAATGCTTAAGAGAGTGGCTTCGCAAAAGCGCAGAGAGCTTCTCAGAATTCTCAATACTTACTGTGCCAACAAGGATTGGTTGAAGGCGTTTGTGGCATTCTTCTACAAATTTTAATACAGCATTAAACTTTTCTTTTTCTGTACCATAAATTTCATCATCAATATCTATTCTCTTTACAGGCACATTAGTTGGAATTTTCACTACATTTAGCCTATATATATCACGGAACTCTTCTGCTTCTGTTGCTGCTGTTCCAGTCATACCAGAGAGCTTATTATACATACGAAAATAATTCTGAAATGTGACTGATGCTAAGGTTTGGTTCTCATGTTGAATCTCAAGATTCTCCTTCGCTTCAAGTGCCTGGTGAAGACCATCAGAATATCTTCTACTTTCTATGATGCGTCCAGTAAACTCATCGACAATCACTACCTTGCCGTCCTTTATTATATAATCTTTATCAACAGTAAACAGCTTATGCGCACGTAATGCTTGATCTACATAATGAGTCATTACCATATTGTTGGCATCATACAACGAAGAATCCTCAGAAATGAGATTATATGACCTAAGTAGCTCTTCCACACGTGAAATACCATCTTCAGTAAGAAACACCGCCCTACCCTTTTTATCTACCTCATAATCAGAATCAATTAATTTAATAACTATTTTATTTATGAGTTTATATATCTGATTATTCTCCTCAATTGGACCAGAAATAATAAGCGGAGTCCGCGCTTCATCAATCAATATGGAATCTACTTCATCTACTATCGCATAATTGAAACCTCGCTGAACCATATCTTCTTGAGAAAATTTCATATTATCTCGAAGGTAATCAAAAGCAAGTTCATTATTTGTTGAATATACAATATCTGCACTATAAGCTTCTTTCCTCTCTGCATCTGTCAAATCATTTGTAATAAACGCAACAGAAACCCCAAGAGAATTATATAATTTTCTCATCCATTCTGCATCACGTTTTGCAAGGTAGTCGTTAACAGTTACAACATGTACACCTTTTCCCTCTAAAGAATTAAGGTATGCAGCTAAAGTTGCAACAAGCGTCTTTCCCTCTCCTGTTTTCATTTCTGATATCATACCATTATGAAGGACCATTCCACCAATTAGCTGAACATCAAAGTGTCTCATGTTAAGAAACCTACGAGAGGCTTCACGTACAACTGCAAAAGCAGGTATGAGAAGGCTATTTAATGTTTTCCCATTCTTTAATTCCTGTTTAAACTCCTCAGTTTTACTAGCAAGTTCTTCATCAGATAGGCTCTGCATTTTCGGCTCTAATGCATTTATTTGTTGAACAATTTTTCTAAAAGACTTTATTATCCTCCTATTTGTCATTCCCTTTACAAAAAGGAGCAACAATATAAAAATAAAAAACATAAGAATAGCTGTTAAAATTACAGCAAAATCTGACATAAACTTAATTAACGCCCATTAAATATGAGATTATATTACCAAACACAACCTGCAGCAATGACATATTCGATTTAGAGAATCTTTACTTACATATTAAGGCAGTGAATAAAATAACTTGCTGATCCTTTGCTTGGAAAGCTTTTCATCAGTATATAAAGAATATGTTACATTATTTTAGATATTTAATAATCTTTAATTTTTATATAAAATGAAGTTTTTAGTAGAATGTAAATAGAAAATGAACAGTTTTAAAAAACTTAACAATTCTATATTTAAAGAAGAGAATCAGCTGACCAACAGATGATTAAGGTCATAAATTTTAAGAAAATTATTAATACTATATCTACCCCCATGAACTAAGTAGTAAAATTGATTTTTGGTTAGCATTAACCATGAAAGGCTTTGAAGTTTCTGATGATTATTTCTTTTGAAGATAACAAGAAAACAAATCAAAAACTATCTCAGTTTAAGCTAAGTACTACAATACACGTTGTGCCTCAAAAATACTACTTTTAAAGATTTGTTTATTAATGGAAATAATAGAAAGCTGCAAAAAAAAAGAAGATTTTGGGTTAAACAAATACTTTTTGGATCCTACCTTTAAGATCAAGCAAAACCTAAATGCAAGAACAGTGGCGCCATACTCGTCATTTATACTAATGTCAATGTGAATTTTTAAAAAGGCACAGAAAAGCAAAGTAGTATAGTGATACTAGAGAAGCACCCTGGAAGAGTTAAAGTTAACAAATGAACATTTTAAATATTTATGAAGGTCAAAAAGAAACATGCTATAAGATAAAAAAACATACTGAGCTAAAAATACTTCAGTTGTAGTAGTGATGGTGAAATAGAAAATTCTCTTACTTAGATTAAGGTTTGTAGTTAATCAACCCAATCACTCAAGATTAGATATTATTATTCAGAAAGAAGCAAGGAACAAAGACAAAATATCAAATAAAACAAGACATTGACACGGTTTTTGATTTTGCGCGCGAGAAGGTAGAGAATGATGGGAAGAATGTAAGAGGCAAAGTTTTCTTATTTAACGAGAAAAGATGATTATTTTAAGAAAATTATAGATTATTTTTATAGTCTCAAATCTAAAGAAAATTTAGATAAATTTTAGCAAACCTTTATCTGAAACTAGAATTTTATTGACAGAAAAGTACTACTAGATAAAATAGAAAAATACCTGTATGCTAGATACAGCAACATTAGTTATTCTCACATATTAGGCAGAAACCGGATAAAACATAATCAGCATTAGAATTTTGTTTAGAGTAAATTCTAAGAATATAAAGGAATAATTTGACTTAATACAAAAGATAGAAATAAATGTATTATTCAATAAGTACATCAAATTAGGGTGTAAACCAAGCATTATTTATGATTACGAAGAAAACGTCTTTGAAGAAGATCATGTTAAGTATGTTAAAAGTTAGTTAGAATAGCCTCAATGTACCTAGTGGTTACTGATATACTATAATTTTCCCCTAATTACAAAAATACAGTAGGCTTACTTCCTACAAAAAAGACATTATTAACTTCCCATTATAAATTTAGCTGGATAAACCCATAGAACACTAATTCTACTGATGCTTTTAAACCTTAAGAGTCAAGTAGCCATATTCCTTAAATACCAGAATAAAAGGAGAAAGACTAGACACAATTCAAGTAGATGCATTAGCAAAGATATTAAGTTATTACCTTTAACTTTAGCCTAAGCAAATGCCCACAAAGAAAACGTATATAAATATTTCAGACTATTTGAAAATTATAATGATAGAAAACAAACTTTATCGTCTAATAAAACATCGTTTAAAACATTCCATTCAGTTCTAATAGAGAGAATGCGGTAATAGTGTATAAAAAGCATACAGTAGAAAACAACAAAAAAGATCCTTACATTTACTGGTAGCCAATTGATTTACTGCTCGCACTTATTTAGGTAACAACTCTATCCCCCAGGTTTAACTAAAAATCTCCGCTGATAATCAAAAAAATAACTCTTCTTCAGAAACTTTCTATAAAGAATAAGGAATATTAATAAGCTATTCTATATTAACTATCAAAAAAGATTATACTATGTTTAGTATACATACTTAATTCAGAAAATAACAAGACTAAAGTCAGAGAAGAGAAAAAACAAAAAAAAAATAAAAACTGTCTCTCAAAAAGAAAGTTTCCCTTATATCCCTTACAATAGGGATAAATTGAAGATTGTGCTAAGAAATAACAACTATTATCATCATGTTTAGAATGTATTTCCTATTTAAATATAGATAATTAACCAAAAGACAATTTTCTAGAAAAGAAAAAATAGAGAAGAATTATCTTAAAAATTTACTAACATGAATTGATGATAGATACTCTGATTTAAACAATCATAAAAAGCAAAAGGAGTTGCTTGAATTAGCTCCTTAGTAGATAATGAGAAACAATTACGATCTTAATCATTTCTAAATTGCTATTACACTGAAAAGCCTTGATATATATATATTAATTAGGGTTTTAAAGTAATCATCAGAAAGCAAAAACGCCATTTAAACAGGCTTTGACAATTAAAGAAAAACACTATAAACCTCAATCATTTTAAAGTTGCTAAGTTACTCGCAAATTTCGTTACCATTTACCGTGCTCTGGATAATTTTCAAAAACCAAAAGAATTGTTTAAACAGTCCTTACCTATTCTTGAAAATATCATATACCTGATAGCCCAAAAGTTGTTAAATTATTAGTGAACTAGACGATATTTAGGTTTTTAACAACATTGAATTAATAATAACTTACTTGAATCATACTCCCAAAATTAATCTGTTTGGATCTTCTATATAACTTTTTATTTTAACAAGGAAAGTTACTGCTCCTTTGCCATCAACTATTTTGTGATCATAAGAAAGGGCAATGTACATTATAGGCCTAATTTCAATTGAGTTACCCACAGCAACTGGCCTGTTCTGTATTGAATGCATCCCAAGTATACCAGACTGTGGAGGATTTATTATCGGAGTAGAAAAAAGTGAACCATATATTCCACCGTTTGAAATGGTAAATGTTGCACCTTCCATTTCTGATACCTGTAACTTACCTTCGCGGGCTCTTTTACCAAGGGCAGCTAAGGTTAACTCAATTTCCGCAAATGATATCTGATCAGCACTCCGAATAACTGGCACAACAAGACCCTTATCAGTGCCAACAGCAACACCTATGTCATAGTAATGTTTATATATAATTTCATCGCCTGAAATTTCAGCGTTAATTTCAGGAATTTCTTTCAGAGCTTGCACTGCTGCCTTTATAAAAAAGGACATGAAACCCAGCTTTATTCCATATTTCTTTTCGAAAATTTCTTTATATTTTGCTCTTAGATTCATTACGCTTTGCATGTCAATCTCATTAAATGTAGTCAGTGTTGCAGCAGTGTTTTGTGAAGCCTTCAAACGAGCAGCAATTACTTGCCTTATCTTACTCATTTTTATTCGCTTTTCTCTTCTCTCTCCACTCATTACACTTTCTGGCAGTTCATATATTGTAGGCTGTCCAGTTTTACTTATATGGACTACATCCGCTTTCGTTATTCTGCCTCCCATCCCAGTTCCTTTAACACTTTTTGCACTGATTGCATTCTCTTCCATAATTTTACGAGCTGATGGAGCGTCTCTTATAGCAGGGATTTCACTTTTATCTTCTTGCACCTCCCTTACAGAAAGCCTTGCTAATAATTGACCTGGACTTACTATATCATTTTCTTTTACAAGAAATTCAGTTATTTCCCCTGAAGCTTCTGCAGTTAATTCAAGTGCTGCTTTATCAGTTTCAACTTCAAAAATTAAGTCATCTACTTTTACTGCTTCACCAATATTTCTCTTTATTTTGACTATACCTTCCGTAACTGATTCACCACCAAGAATCTTTGGCGCCCTGATTTCTATAATTTTACCCATAAAACAACCTTCTATAAAAACTTGCTATAACTTTATACATGAAAAGAAACGTATAATAAACTAACAAATTTATTTAGGATTAAAAAGAAGCCTATTACAACTTGCTTTTTACTAGTCTAATTTACGCATGCCAATCTCTTATCAAGATTACTTTCAAAAGACAAAAGATTACTTACAGCTTTTAAGCGAATTCCTTCACTTGAAATTAATAATTTCATATTCTTCGCTAATATTAAACATTGAATTTTATACGCTTTCCCAAGTATAAAACATCACTTCTTGTATAGGCCAGCTACACGTTACAGATCGATGATTATGCACTAAAACACTACAAAATTTTCTTTCAAATCAACTATTAATCCTCTCTCTTTCACATTATTAAACACTGAAAAACTATCATCATGATGAGATGTTTAATCATATAAAGTTCCAGTGTCCACATACCTATGGAAGCAATTTATCCATCTCTAAGGAAAAAACTACCACAATAGAAGGCTCATGCAGGTGAAAAATTACTGAATATCCCCTCTTGCTTGATAGATAAAATCGTAGATTATATAACTAGCTTTACCTATTAATATTCTTTATCTTCAACCACACTCCCATCAAATAACATTTTACATCAATAAATTTTCATTCACCTCACTAAAACATATACCAAATGGATAAATGTAGAATGACCTTTGATCTTCAGAAACACCAACAGATGAGTGTATATACAATCACCTATTTTAAGGTAAAACAGAAAATCTTAATAATTATAAACTACTTCCCTTTTTACCTCGCTCTTTGCTAATAATATAACTCCTAGTTAAATCTCCTGAAAGCTTATATCAAGAAAAGAAGCTCATAGTAAACTAACTTCCAGTTTAAAGTCAAGAGTAAATCAGGGAAAGAAGAGTTGTCAATTCTTAGTAAAAAAGCAGCTGTTATATAGTAGCCTACGAAGATCACGCAAATTTATATTTTCAAATTACATAATATCTTAATCACAAAAATAACCTTACTATATAATATTTTAAACGTTTTAAAGCTTAAGCTTGATGTTACTATGAATATAAATTTTAAAATTATAAAATATAATAAACATTAACACAAAGAAACAAACAACAGAAATTTTCATATAGAATCAGGTAGAATTGCAAAATCTGCTTCTATATTATTACCTTCTTAGGAAGTAGGTAAGCTTTCTACAGCAATAAAATTATCTAATATGATAGATGCACTGATTATAAACAGCAACTTCTCCAATAACACTCAAGTTCATTCTATATATGATAATATCTTCGAATACAACCAAATCCATGAAGAAGCACAAGACAGAATATATAATATTAGACAAATCATACTTCAGGCAATAGAAGCTTATCCAATTCATCAAAAAATTATATATTTATTGACAAATTGATGGAAGATAATAAATACAACACAAAAATACATAACTCAGCAATAGAACTTAACAAAAGAATGAATACAAGAATTCTTCCTATAGTGCTCAAATGTGAGCTATATATACTATAAAAGCGCATTAAATTAAAAAGATAGAGAAAAAACAGGAAAGCAACCAATATAAGTAGCATTATAAAAAAATTTAGAACTCATAATTTATTTATACTACCACTTAATGTCATAGAGATAGAGAATTCAAACATGAGTATAAGGGAAGTAGTTGAGAAAATAACATATCAGGTGCACAGACTTAGCCAAATTGATAGAGTTTACGTAAAAGGTTAACTTACAATAGACTCATATATCTAGGCTCATTTTAATAGAGAGCTTTAACTTCACCTAGCTTCTGTTTATTTTCCAGCCTATAATGGGCTAATAGTCCTGCATGGCTAGCATTTAACACAGGTAAACTACAATCCATATATGTAGTGCAGTTATTGTTTATCATCCCAGTATCTAGACACTTAGATTTAGCAATGCTACGTACTACAGTTGGATACGATAGTGGTAATAAATTGAAACTAAATAATTGTGTATAAAACCCTTGAGCATTTTTAATTATAGCCCTAATATTTTTTTTACTATTTGTACGAAGCAATGATATTGCGTATGCCTGAACTTCTAGTGTACTAACTCCATACAATGGCTTATCTGTAACAAGATTTATGCCTTTTGCAGCTGATATACCAACTCTAATTCCAGTAAAACTCCCAGGTCCAACTACTACCACTAAACGATCTATTTCATTATAAGTATAGTTATGCCTACTGAACAGAGCATCTAAAACTTGAAAAAACGACTCTATGTGATTATTGCTGGCGGAATTGTGTTCTACTAAACACTTACCACCATGATCGATTATCGCTATTGAGCTACTAGAACCTACAGTATCAATTGCTAAAATGGACATTATTTAGGTTTACTATAGAGCTTTACAAATATTAAAGTAAAGGCACCATTCATCTATAACATTCACTAAAATTATTATCAAATCAAACGCTACATATAATGCAGTAATTAACAAGAGCATTTCCTGAAAAAACTTAAGATTCTTCTCAAGAAATAGATAACATTACTATAATTCCTCCTGCTGAACCGCAACGATAGCAAACTTAAACAATAAAAATAGAGAAGGAAAGTACATAGTCTATTATATAACGCACAACCAGAAGTAACTATAATCGATTATATTATAATATAAAAAAAGCAACCCACGNAGGTAAAAGCTAGTAGTTATCGGCACAATAAATAATACTATATCAGATTGCTTCACGTTTTTTACTTTCTGCAAGAGCAAGCGGCAAGATTGTATTACCAGACAGTACCATCGCAGTAATAAATGCTAGCATCATATTGCCTATACTAGTTACTTAACTTGGGATTTTGAATGAAGTTGCCGCTCCACACAAGAGAAAAATATAGAAGTAAACAAATGTTATAATAACAAAAATTACTGAGTAATCTTTTGAATATTACAAGATAAAACCTGGTCATGCTGCCTTTTAAAGTAAGGCCAAGTATAAATACTTGAATAACTGAAGTCAAAAACACTTTCAAATAAACAAAGTCAAACCTGATATTTCGTATGAAAGTTTTTCACTTATCCTCAATAGAAATACAAATATCATTATGCTGTACATAAATCCATAAACAAGAACATGAAAGTTAGAAAGCAGTACGGATAGCTTAAACGACTATGAAGAGTAATTGTTTTTATATATTATACTTTATATGAAATAAGTGTTTTGTAGATGAAACGCCTAATCAAGTAAGCGATTAAACTTGAAGCTAGATTCAACATGAAAATCGTTATAATAAGCAACAATATAAATCTTATAGCTNNAGCTTACTACTAAGATTAAGATTGTTAGCACTGCTAAATATTAATGTAAAGATAATAAAAGGCATCATAAACAGCAAAATTCCTTTGATGCTTAAATTTAACAAGCACAAAAAGTTTTTCACTTCTACTAGAACTAAATAACCAAAAAACATAACTAAAGTAATATCAGCAAGTAAGGTTAACAATTACAACATTTCTTAATATAGCAATATTATTAAGGAGATAATGCGGTAAACCAGCCATTAAGTAAAACAAAACTACCTGAACCACTATACATACTTATTAAAAACTTAACTTTAATCAACCAAAACCATGTAATCAGAGTTAGTTTCGAACTTTTTAATGGTTTCTTCAGAATTAAATTTTACTATATCGAATAGCATGAAGTGCTTATAAAAAGAGAGTTTTCAAGGCTTAGAGTATATAATGTTAGTTTGTTTGTACAACACCCTAACCACTATTAAAACATGTTAAGCTTAATCTGTGAGAATCAGAGCAGTAAGTAATACCTACATTTGTGTAATGTGTGTTGTTTACTTCATGATCATACTTTTCCCCAAATTTACTACCACTACCATATAAAAAAATGTAATCAAGATCAAACAACTCTAATTTCAGTGTAGTAGTTGATTACAGCATTTACACCCTTTAGGAGTTTCACTTGCACAAGTAGTTAGATTTTTTCTTATAAATTTACTAGTTAAGCAGCAGTAAAATTTATATCATCTGACAGACTATTTTTACAAGAAAGATTAGCAGCAACTAGATCGCTATGTTGTAAGTCATTTTCCCTTGTACATAATTAAGTCTCAGTTGAAAAGCTATTAAATCACAGGAGATATATAGCTTATTATCTGTTGCTTTAACTCTAATTTAAGTCTATTATAATCATAATAAATATTGGGTTTAATCCAAAAGATCATGTTTTTATCATACCTAACACTATTATTCTTCTTTTCATCATCACGTAAATTCGCATAGTTTATCCGACAACCACTTACTTTACAAGTAACTATATAATTTTTTGAAGTATTGGTCAGTATACTCTAGCTAATTAAGCTTTCTTACCATATTCAATCGACCCAAGTTCCAGACTTTTAATGATAAATACTATTCTTCATGTCTAATTTTTCTATGTCTAACATTTTTAGGTTTACAACATTAAAACCCATTTAAATATTTAGATAAACTTGCTGTAAATAAAGAAAGAGAAGTACAAATAACTCGAAATCTTATCTTTAGGCCGAATATTAAAAGAATCCTTGTTAAAAGGATCACCAAATCTCAAATCTATTTTTTTGTCCAGTCCACATAAAATATTCCCTTGTCCAGAATTACTCTAGCATTAATACCATTTTGTGAAAACAATACCAAAAGCAGTACAACTAAGCAGTAACTCAACTTTACAGATAAACTTAAGTCTTTATATAAAAACATAAGTTTAAGCTCAACATAGATAAAAAACAACTTTCCAGAAGGCTACTTTGGCTAAGTGTTAAGCTTTACTGCCAGTTTCTAAGCTATATTTCCTAAATAACTCCTTACATTATCATCTACTTCTGCACTTAAAACACTGATTAATATCTTATCAAGTAGACTCTCGTTCTTATGTTTCGGCAAATCTCTTGCACCTTAATTGAATCCTAAAATTGATAAAGTTTTTTTCTTTATCCTGGCAACAGATATCATTAAATCATCTTTCTTTTTTACAGTTATAAAATCTTCCACACTTTATACTCTATACAGCAAATTTATAAGCATAATGGAATTATAGCTAAATGTTAAACCACGGCACTTATTATGTAAGAAACATAAACTATAAACCTGCTACTATCTTTTGATAAAAATAGATTCTTTCAAGCTTTTCCATTTACTCAATTTACCTGACATTTTATCAACAGCCAAAGTAACTGATGTGCTAATTAATGTAGCAGCACAAATATAATTAAAAATTATATTAACAAATTTAGTTATTCTTGCAACTATGATCTTCTGCTTTGCCTGGTACATTTTCAAGTAACGTATCAACAAACTCGAATAACCCAAGTAATAACTGTTTGTTATCAACTAATCTCTTTGCTATTAAATATAACAAATATACAAATATTGAAATATAAAGATTGTAGAACTATAAAAGTAGTGCACTATAATCAATTCTACTATAAGATACATAATAGGCATACTTTTCATCACTTTTAAAACTGTGCAAACACTAAAAGCAAATTTCACTTTAGACCACGACACTATCAATACAGTGGATAAATTTATAGGAATAGTTTTATATAATCTTGCTATTATTTTTTCTACAGAGAAATATTCTATATTTAGCATTTTTCTAAAATTCTTATAAATCTCTGAAATTTTCATTTTCAATGAATATACAATTATTGTTGCATCATTTAAAATGCATTAATTACATGTTGTACAAAAGCATATATTACAATACTATTGTAGGAGGTTAAGAATAAAGAGGTTAGTATGAGTTTTACCTTACCTGAGTTACCATATGATAAAACAGCTTTAGAGCCATATATATCTGCAAAGACCTTGAATTTTCACTACGATAAGCACCATAGAGGATATTTAAATAAGCTCAATGAGCTAGTTGAAAATACGGACATGAAAATTGAAGAATTAATAACGAAAGTTCATGGCAATAGTAACAAAATTTCTATATTTAATAATGCAGCACAAGTTTGGAACCACACTTTCTATTGGAACTCAATGAAAAAAAATGGTGGCAGCAAGCCTAAAGATGATAGTCTTCTCGCAAAAAAAATTCAAGATGATATTGGTGGCTTTGATAGATTTTATGAAGAATTTTCGAGTTATGGAGTAAGCCAGTTTGGTAGTGGGTGGGTGTGGCTAGTGCTTGAAAAAGGAAAACTCAAAATCACCAAAACTCCAAATTCTGACCTGCCATTAATCTATGATCAAGTGCCACTGCTTACTATGGATGTCTGGGAGCACGCATACTACTTAGATTGCCAAAACCGCAGAATTGACTATATAAAAGTTTTTCTTAATCATTTGATTAACTGGGACTTTGCAGAAGAAAACTTGAAAAAGAACATATAAAATGAATGCACCACGGGTAACAAGATTAGATAATGGTTTGCGCATAATAACTGAGCAAGTATATAATGTTGATCCCATAGCTTTTAATATACGAGTTGACGTTGGGAGTAGAGCTGAAAGCGCAAATCAAAATGGCATATCCCATTTTCTAGAACACATGGCTTTCAAAGGAACAAAGACCAGAACTGCATTTGAAATTGCAAAAGCTTTTGATGACATAGGCGGAGTTCTCAATGCTAGTACTGGTAGAGAAAGCACTAATTACTATGCAAAGATTCTTAAAAAAGATATAAAAACTGGCATTAATATATTAATAGATATATTAATGAATTCCACGTTTCCAGAAGACGAATTGAAACGTGAAAAGAATGTTGTAATACAAGAGATTTTTCAGACTAACGATTCACCAAGTGATATTATTTTTGACAGATATTTTGAGGTAGCTTATAAAAATCAACCATTTGGTAGACCAATCTTAGGTACACAAGATACTGTAAAGTCTTTTAGTCGAGAAGATCTAAATAACTATATAAATGAGCATTACTTTAGCAGGAATATACTATTTGCTGCTGCAGGAAATATTGAACATGAGGAAGTTGTTCAGTCAATTAAAGATTTTCTCTCAAAAACTCACCTAAAAGACCTGAAGAAAAGACAAAATGCAAGCTACACCGGTGGTGAATATTTAGAATATCGTAAATTAGATCAGGTGTACTTGATAATAGGTTTCCCTAGCGTTTCCTATCATGATGATAGGTATCACACATTTCAAATATTTGATTCCATACTAGGAAGCGGGATGTCATCACGCTTATTCCAGGAAGTAAGAGAAAAACAGGGATTAGCTTACTCAGTTTATTCTTTCAATTCTAGCTATACTGACACAGGAATGCTTTCCATTTTTGCTGGTACAGATAGCAGCAATTTAAGCAAATTTTTAAAATCTATAACGATGGAGTTGAAAAAATTGTCTACAAGTGACCTAAAGGAAGAAGAAGTAAACAGAGCAAAAGAGCGAGTAAAATCACAAATTTTGATGTCACGTGAGAGCGTTAGCTCTCGTGTTGAAGCGTTGAGCCACTACTATGGCACCTTTAATAAGTATATCAGTAAAAATGAACTAATAGAAAAAATTAACGCAGTTACCACTACTGATGTAAAAGAAGCAGCAAAAGAATTATTATCTCGACATGAGAAAACCACTTTAGCCGCAATTGGAGAAATTAAGTCATTGCCAAGCTACGATAAAGTAGTCTCTATGCTTAGAACTTAGACATCAAAGTATAGATGTAGATGCTGCCCTCCTTCTGTTATGGTTACTTTCAAAACACAATACTCATATAATTCCATGTCATACTACAATAATTTTACAAGTATTGATCAAAGCAGTAAGCAAATAATTTTAATTGAAAAATAGTTTTTTTACTATATAAATGCTACTTTAAGGCAATCAAGTTGAGTAGTCAAAGTGGAAAATAATAAATATAGCTTAAGTTTAAGGATTATCCATTGGTTAATGGCTGCTTTCATTATCAGCATGCTTTGCCCTATGTTCTATATGAAAAGCTTACCAGTTAACAATGAAATTAAATCCAGTATATATACTATTCATAAAGCTTGCGGAATTACTGTCCTTGGATTGGTTGTAATACGAGCCTTTTTTCGCGCCTTTAGTTATGTTCCACCACTTTCAGCAAATCTTTCTCGATTTGAAGCCAATGTAAGCAAAGTGGTACATTTTATTTTATATTTTCTAATGGTACTGATGCCAGTATCTGGTTATGTTATGTCCTCTGCTTCTGGCATAGAGATCAAATACTTTTTCCATATCCCTTTATTAATTAGTAAAAATAAAGAGCTAACTAATGTAGCAAACAAGCTACATTCAATGTTTGCATACCTTATGTTATTTTTTATAACATTACATATAATTGGTGCTTTAAAGCACACATTCGTAGATAAACAAAATATTTTTAAACGCATTATATAGCTTATTATGTTAAGCAGCCTCTGGAAAAAAGGAGCGAATTTCCTTGGTAGTGATTTTGCAATAATGGGTGGTGCCATGAGCTGGGTTTCAGAAAGAAGCCTGGTTTCAGCAATCTCAAATGCCGGTGGTTTTGGTGTAATTGCATGCGGTGCGATGTCTCCTGATTTGCTGAAAAAAGAAATCATGGAGACACAAAAACTAACTAACAAGCCATTTGGTGTAAATCTAATTACTATGCATCCAAATTTGAATAAGTTGATAGATATGTGCATTGAAACAAAAGTAAGTCACATAGTTCTTGCCGGTGGATTGCCAACGAAGTCTAGTATAGAAAAAATCAAGAATGTGGGCATAAAGGTAATATGCTTTGCGTCATCATTAAGCCTTGCAAAGAGGTTAGTAAAAATGGGAGTAGATGCATTAATAATAGAAGGAATGGAAGCAGGTGGGCATATAGGCCCTGTTAGTACTTCCGTTCTCGTACAAGAAATATTGCCTCATTTTAAAAATAAGCAAACACCAGTATTTGTTGCAGGTGGGATAGGGAGAGGAGAAATGATAGTTAATTACCTAGAAATAGGAGCAAGTGGTTGCCAAATAGGTACATTGTTTGTCTGCACGAATGAATCAATTGCTCATAAAAATTTTAAGGAAGTGTTTATAAAATCAGCTGCACGTAATGCAGTATCTTCTGTACAGATAAGTGCCGATTTTCCTGTAATTCCAGTAAGAGCTATAGCCAACAAAGCAAGTGACGATTTTATGAAACATCAAAAAGAAATTATCGATAAGTATCAAAAGGGACAGATTTCAAAAGAGGATGGGCAACTTGAGATAGAAAAATTCTGGTCTGGAGCTCTAAGAAGAGCAGTGATTGAAGGAGATGTTGAAACAGGATCTTTAATGGCCGGTCAAAGTGTTGGCATGGTTGATAGAGAAAAGCCTGTAAAAGAAGTAGTGAATATGTTAATCCAACAAGCAGATAGTTATATTGAAAGCAAATCTGCAGAAGCAGAAAGCCCAGCAATTAGCAAAGCAAATAGTTAACCAATAGATTCAGATTTTNCTAGCTATAAAAATAGAACTAAAAATTACCTGACAAATTCTACCAGCTTTCTCATCACAAGAATGAAGGTATTTTTAGTTATCTTTAATTTGTGCGGATCAAAATAACAAAAATATTACGTAGTTTGGTATTTTATACTTAATGCTTAATTTTTTGCATTATATACACCTTATGTCTCTACAAAAATTTCTAGTTTTTACCTATATAAGCCAAAATAGGTTCACATAGCCTTTAAGACATCATAGAATCCAATCTTCAAGATTAAAGGATGCTATCTATCACAGAGTTACTTTTACCTTTTTTATTTGGTAAATTTCTTGTATATCAAAGCAATTTATGCATAAACACTTATTTTTACAATAAATGGTGTTATTCCAATGTGTGATACCTGAACTTATATTTTTCTTCTTTTAAATCTCAGTGCTTGACACTGGGATTACAGATGGTCATAGTAACCCATTACAATCTAAAGAAAAAAATAAAAAAGTATGGCTCTTTCATTGAGTAAAACCTCATACAAACAAAAACAATAGTAAAAGTACATTACCTGAAAAATAACCGAATAATAAAAATCTTTACATTATTCTTGCAGAAGTCGTATTCTTTCAGTAGGAATACACATTATTACAAGAGAAATAACATTGGGGTTAATAAAAACAGGGTTATTTGTTCTATGACTGCAGNTTTGCTATAACAGCATCCGGATTGCATTTAAGCTTTCTATCAAACAAGTTAATATCTATTAATGTGAATTATCATGTTAATATCAACACATCAATAAATAATGATAAAAACCAAATATGCATTATACTTGCAGTAAACAAGTAAATACAGTTCTTGCTCGTTGATGTGGAAGTTGCTATAATTAAAAGATGTTTAAGAAGTATTTAGTTGATGCATATTCAATTGAACAGAGTTTTAGTTTTCATAGCCTTGCTGAGCTTTAGTTTCGCATCATACTCTAGCAAAGCAAATTTAGCAAGTACTGAATTAAAGGATATACAAGAAATAATAAAAAACTTTATTTTTTCATTCTCAGTTAAAGAGATCATAGAGAATATGAGTCCTTCAACAATTATAGGGTTATGTATAATTGCAGTGATATTTGCAATAGTGTTCAGGGGCTTAATCTTTTTCATAATAATGTTTGTTGGCGTGTTGGTTATGATGCTTGGTAGCATAGAAAAAGCAACGGATTACCTGAAAGAAAAATTTAACTTCTCAAAAGGTACAAGCTTACAATCCGATAGCAAAAAAGACAAAGATTATTAAGTATCACTTGTAGTATTTTAGTTACCTTTTATTTATTAAATGTACATGATGTTATATGCAACCAAAAATACTAACAATTAATCCTAAGCTTGGTGGGAAAAATAAATTAAATTTAGCATTATTTAAAAGTATTGATTTAGATTTTATCCCTTACTCCTGCCATTATAATGAAGAAACCATACTAACAAAACAGGGAGAATTGTTAAAAATAATCAAGTTAGAAGACTATTTCTCTGCTGAGAACTATAGTGACCTTAGAACTGAAATTAGAAAAAGTATATCAAAAAATATCAATAGCCTATATTTTACCGTTTGGGTTCATACTGTTAGAAAGCGTAACAAATTCCGCTTAAAATGGAATAAAACTGGAGACTTTTCTGATAAATTACATTCAACTTGGTTTAATAAGCTCACTGACAGCAAATTACATTATATAAATGAGCTATATATTGTACTAGTGTTTAGCAATTTCGGTAAGTATATTAATAGTTCGTTTTTTCTCAGTAGAATAAAGAATGAGCATAAGCTGTCATTAAGAGAAAATCATCACGAATTAAGGAAGGTAACTGATTTAATTCAAAGTGATTTAAAACCTTTCGGGGCCAAGAAGCTTGGTCTTAGGTTTAGTGAGGGTAGAGTATATTCTGAAATGACAGAATTTCTCCATTACATCGTTACGTTAACACACAAAGATTATCCAATACGTGAAATAGATCTGTCGCAACACATTAAAGATTTAAAGGTAGCTTTTGGCTTTAATACATTTCAAACAACATTTGAAAATCAACAAAAGTTTGGCTCTATCTTTTGCATAAAAGAATATCGGGAAATTCCATTAGAAAATATAGACAGGTGTTTACAGCTTGACTCTGAGTTTATTATTACAGAAATAATACTATTTACTAGTAACAATAAAGCAGTTAAAGAATTTAAAAATCAAATTAATATGCTGCAAATCAGTGAGGACAATACTCTACTTCAAAATTCAGGAATAAAGGAAATAATAGAACTTGGACAAACTTCTGCTATTAACTTTTGTCAACAAAAAATTATTTTTGCAATCTTTGCAGATAATAGAAATAGATTAACTGAAAATATTAGCAGCCTATCCTCCGTAATGTCGTCAATTGGTTTGATGATGTTTAGAACTGATTTACATATGGAAAATCATTTTTGGGCACAACTTCCGTGCAATTTTACTTTTATTACGCAACCAAAAAGTATACTAGCAAAATATGCTTGCAGCTTTGCTATGCTACATGACTTTACATCAGGTACATTAAAAGGAGGAAGATGGAAAGAAGCAGTGACGATCTTTTTTTCAAAAAAAGGAAGCCCTTATTTTTTTAATTTTCATGGGAAGAAAAACAATGGTCACACTACAATACTTGGAGCTCCAAATTCTGGCAGAACTTCATTAATTAATTTCTTACTATCTGAGTCAAGAAAATTTAATCCTAAAATTATTATATTGGATAACACTGGAAAATCAATAATCTTTACTAAAGCAGTGAGTGGTAAATATTACATAATTGACCCAAAATATAAAGATAAAAGCCTAAAATTTAACCCATTAAATATTGAAGATAGCGCTTCTAATCGCAATATGCTGATTAAGTTAATCAAAAAGATGATAGATGATACAAGTTTAGCAAACATAGAAGAAAAGATAAAAAAAATTGTAGATTCTATATTTACTGTACCAAAAGAATTGCGTTCTATTTCTAAAATTTCTGAGATGCTTTTACCCCTTGGGGGTAAAATAAGTAAATGGTGTGGTGATGGTGAGTTTGCTTACTTGCTTCAAGGTTGTGAATCCGATATCGATTGGAAAACAAAAACTATATCTCTCAACACCGCAAACATCACAAAACGAAAGGAATGTATGTCCGTGATACTTTACTATTTTTTATACTCTTTCGAAGCAAAATGTGATGGCTCACCTGTAATACTTGTTTTAGATGAAGCATGGGAAATAAGCAATATTTTTTCCACAGAGAAAGAGTTTGATAACTGGATGCAAAGAATGACAAAATTAAATGTCGTGGTAATCTCAAGTACTGAAAACCTAAATTTAGCATTTACTAGCAAATTTACTCAATACTTAGATAAGCATGTCGATACAAGAATTTTGATGCCAAATATCAATGCAAATAGATTATACATGAAAGCATTTTCTTTATCGAAAGAGGAACTGAATACAATTTTGCAAACTCCAACACAAGAAGGTTTATTTTTAATAAAGCAACATAAAGGGTTAATAACTTTAAATTTAGATTTGAAGAATATACAAGAAATGTACGTCCTCTCAGCTAATAAAAAGACTATAAAGTATATGTATGAAGCGATAAAGGAAAAAGGTGACAAAGTTAATAAATGGTTACCGGTATTTTATGAAAAGTGTAAGACTTAATTTTTCATTCATGCTTCTCTGATATTTAGTCTTTCGTATCAAGGGTATGCTGATTGTCCACCTTTTGTAAAGAGCAATCCTTGGTTTCAAGGAATGCTTACTGGTAATTGGGTAAAAGAGATTAAGATAATAGCAATAAAAGATCAAGGAGTAAATGGCTACTTTAATCCNAAAATTAGAGGATGTGCTTATAACGGAAAAAGTTACTGTTATGACTTACAAAGCGGAGAACCCTGCCGTCAAATATATGGAACACAAAGTACAGGAGACAGAGTGTCAGCAGCAGCTTTTATCGATTGGGAAGGAGATAAGACATCCGTTAGAACAAAAATTGGGAAAGGCCTTGAATGGGAATGGGCAGATGGTATGATTGACAGTAACATATCTGATGAAGAAAAAGAGAGATTTGCAAANATATGTGCTTGTAATCAAAAAGGTGCTCGTAGATCTGGGTTTACGAAATTTTGGGATTTAGCATTATAGATCATAGTAACCTTTGTGACACTTGTTATCAAACAAAAGTGAAATGTACTCCCGTGCCACTTGCTCCCAGTCCGCCTCCATTTTGTGAACAACTTACGATCCCACCTCCTAAGGTGAAAATTGTTCCTATAACGAATGAAGATAAATGATTACTTTGAACCTAAGGTTAAGGTAATAGTCAGTGATCTAACAATAGAAGATGGAAAAATTGAAAAAGAGTTAGATTTTCCTAGAAAGGACAAAGAAGATAATAATGATAAGCTTCCTACTACAGATGAAATTAAGAAACATTTTATTTTAAATAAAGATAGCACTACATACTACTTTATAACATATAGAAAAAAAGGTCAGCTCTGCGCTGAATACTATGGAACTCAAGGCATAGANAAAAAATCCGCAGTTCGTTCGTTGTTTTCCAGCACCACCAGCCCCGGAACCTGAGGTAGTAGAGATAATACAAAGTAACATGCAAAGAAAACAGAATAATACGTTAAAGATAAGAATGAGAATGAACAGAAAAAATTGCATGAGTCAAGTAAACAAAAAGTATAAAAATGGCTCCTGTACTTTCGATGTTAATACTAATTCTACTAAAAACATTGGCCCTTTGTCTTTAACAGTAATAAAGCCAGCAATAGTAGCGAAAACAACTAATAATAAAAGTAATGTTGACAATATTATAGAAGGTATATTAGAAAATAATACGCAACAATTTAAGTCCTGAAAGAATATGGTTATGTTCCTGATACTAAAGAAGAATGTGAAGAGTTTAATACAGAAGGTAAGTGCAAATTAGATAACTTAGGGCATCCAAAAGTAAAAGTAAAGTACAAAAAAATATCAAAAGCAAAATACTCTGTCTTTCTGGCTGGAAGCCAGAACAGAGGAATATGTACTTCAAAGAGAAAGTGAGGTAATACCATTAAAGCTAATGGAGACAAAATATATTAAATAAGATGCTTGTTTATTCAAAAGAATCAAATCAGTTCTATTATCTCCCAAGCAAAGAAAAAGAAACAGTCAACCTTCTACAAAAACCTCAAGAAGAGTTGGATAGAATATATATTTAACAGGCAAGGGTATGTTTTCTTTCTTGATAAAATAAGCAAAAGAAGGTAGAATGCAGTTACTGTGTAAATCAAAATAATAAGATAGATGAAGCATTTGCATCTGGTAAAGGGCTGAAAGTAGTATACAATCTAATAGATGGAAAGCATGAAGAAAAAAATTGTAATCAGGATGATTATGGCTGCATCTGAGTTAATGAAACATGTAGTCGTTCAACACAATATATTTGAATAAAAAGGATAATAATCCATTTTACTTGAAGTATGAGGAAGTGGATTGCAAAGACAAGAACACCAATGAAACACAGAAGTACATGCAATCAAAAGACCAGCAGATTAAAGCAAACACGTCAGAGGTCTTTTATGCTAATAAATTATGTAGGTTTGACTTGGAAGGTTCAAAAAAGAGATTGAAAGAAATAACTAAGAAACAACTGAAGCAAGAACTTGAGAAAAAGAGTGAAAAATTCCATGATTCGAAAAATAAAGATATTTATACAGATGATTTATCAATAATGTTCGATTCTATTGAAATAGCAGCACGGGAAAAGTGGTGAAGCAGGTTATATAGCAGACACATCTGTTAACTGTAAATCTCATGTATGTTCTACTAAGAGAAGATCAGGAATGCCAGGAGATTACATTAAAGCTAAACTAAGAATTGATCCTGATTATCCTTTAATTAAAATTAGAGCTATAGAGGAAAGAAGTAATAACGAAAACCACATTTCAAGTAAAAACGGGAAATCTACTTTTATAGAAATGTGTAGTTTAGATAAGCAAGATCGTAAGAAATCAATCACCGTTGCAGGCGGAAGTAAACATAGAACATATGATCCTGAAAATACAAGTCACAANAAAAACAGCAATTTATAGAAAAAAATTTAAGACTAGAAGGAAAGATAACAACAGCAAATACATTGAAATCTATACAAGATAATCAAATTGTATATATAGAAAATGGTGAAATCAAGTATAAAACAAAACGGTAAGTTGTACCAGTGATTTTAGAAGCAGTATACCTGGTACAGGTGGCTGCATTGACAAAAGCAAAGGGGTTTATAGCAAAGGCTTTCCAGGGCATGTGAAGATTAAACCTATTATTGAGAAATTCAATAAAAAAGAAATAAGTGACTTCATTAAAAAAACAATAAAAGATTTCTATAGTCTCGGAACTATAACTAATTCTTCGGTAAGGAGCCTTAATGTAAATATAAGAAAAAAATCGAAGAGGAAGTCAGAAAAGAACTGCTAGGGTCATAACATAATAAGTCATAAATTTTAACTATCACTTAAAATAGCTAAAATTCAGGCTTTTCTCTCATTTTAGTAACTAATTAAAATAACTACGTATAATTTACTATTTAAGTTTAACTGCTGTACTTTATAAAAAGATGTAGCTAATGTAAATGAGAAAAGTATTTTATGTCGCTAAAAAACAAAACTTCTGAATTAATAGAGTTTAATGCTAAATACCATACTAAGTTACTTAGATTAGGTTATACATAAGCGTGCTGCAAGTTAAATATCTGATTTTAATTACTCTTTGTATAACTAACAGTGTAGTTGCAAGATCCAAATATCAGACATTATAAACATATCAACTTAATAAAAGAAAAAGTCGATCAGATTGATATTACAGGCATAGAAAGTAAAATAAAAAGTGAAGTTAAAAAAAGAAAATAGTAAAATTTTTAAGTTAATTTTTAAAGCGAACTAATCGCTAAGAGAATGAAGTGATACTATACAAGAATTATAAACTCATCCACCGAAGAAATGGTGAATAGTCTCTGTGGAAAATACAATAGCACCACGGAGGAAAAAGATTACCCAGAACATCAAAAAAATTAGTACACTTTTTTTCTACTCTGTTCAAAGAGATAGCTACAGAAAGCTTGAAAACCACTGTTAATTCAAATCTTTTACTAACTGAATCAACTTTCTCACATAATCCTCTCTGTACCCATGCTTTAGCATCACGGGAAAAAAATGGCAACATCACCTTTCACTGCACTTTTCTATTTCTGTTATAACAAACTCATTTATAACAATTCACGATTAGATTGACACAAGATAAAGAGTAAATTAAAAATTGAATAGATCTTTAAATGCAAAGTTAATGCCCATAGAAATACTAATGCCTGTTCTCTCACCGACAATGAGTAAAACAGGAGGAAAAATTGTAAAATGGTACAAAAAAGAACAAGACAAAGTCGAAGTAGGCGATATAATTGCTGAAATAGAGACCGACAAAGCTATAATGGAGCTTGAATCTGTAGATAGAGGAGTTTTGGCAAAAATTTTAGTGTCAGAAGGAGTAAGCGGCGTACCTGTGAATCAACCGATAGCTATAATGCTGGAAGAGGAGGAAGATTGGAATGCACTTGATAACTACGTTTCAGCTTCTGTTACTAATATCAAACCTGAAAAGGAAATTGAAACTAACCTTCCAACATCATCCCAGTGCTTAACACTAAGACCTAGAAAAGAAGAAGATACCAACAAGGTAGTAGTAGAAGATAGAATAAAAATAAGCCCATTAGCTAAAAAAATAGCTCAAAGTGAAGGTGTTGACATAACGCACCTAAAAGGTACAGGTCCGCATGGTCGTATCGTTAAAGCTGACGTATTAGAACTTTTAGATGGTAATACACAAATTGAAAGCCGTAAAAGGTTAAGTGAAGACACTATAATCGAAGTAAGTAACATGCGCCGGACGATAGCAGAGCGCTTGGTTGAATCTAAGCAGAATATCCCACACTTTTATTTAACTGTAGACTGCCAGGTTGACAACCTCATATCACTCAAAAATAAGATTAACTCAGCAAACGAAAACAATAAAGTAACAATTAATGATTTAATCATTAAAGCTGCGGCTTTTAGCATAAAAAAATTTCCTGACATAAATTCCTCGTGGATAGATAACAAGATAGTAAGATATTCAAATATAGATATTTCAGTTGCTGTAGCACTTGAAGATGGCCTAATTACTCCTATAGTGAAAAATGCTGACAAAAAAGGTATTTTATCTATATCAAGAGAAGTGAAAACTTTAGTAAACAGAGCGAAATCCGGTAAATTAAAACCTGAAGAATTTCAAGGGAAAGGGTTCACTATCTCCAACCTAGGGATGTTTGATATAAAAGCTTTCAGCGCTATTATTAATCCGCCACAGTCTTGCATTATGGCCGTTGGTGCATCCAAAAAGCAACCGATTATTATAAATGAAAAAGTAGGGATTGCAGAGATAATGATAGTAACACTTTCAGCTGACCATAGAACAGTTGATGGAGTAATGGGAGCAAAATTTTTAAATACCTTTAAGCACTATATAGAGAATCCTCTAACAATACTTATCGAAGTTACATAAGTATTTAATCTACTTAACATTATTATTATTGAATTAATGCCCATAAATTTACAATCATATTGGTCAATGGTTTAGAGGTAAAAGTATATATATTGACACAAAAACGCACTAACATATAATATACCCTTTATTACCACAAGATTAAAATTTAACCTCTTTAATCTTGGATTCTGCAACTCTTTTATGAATAGCACTAAAGCTAAGTTCTTTTGGTACTAAGCCAGCTGTTTATGTTTATTGCAGATAATCTACCAAAACATGGTGTAAGATACTAGATACTAGAATATATGTTTCTCTTTTCAAACGCCTATATATCACCAATCCTCCTATTACACATATTAATTTATTACCACTTTTTGAATTGGTACAAATAGACAAGGTGACCTTATACTATCTAGATCTTCTGCAGACCTCACACTTTATTATAAGATGCGCTAGCATCTTTAATCAAGGGTGCAAGTAGCAGCATAACACCTTTTCTCTGTTCTGAGATATATAACTAACCTGCGTGATGATGATGGCCTCAAACTCAGCAATTCAGAAAAAGAATGAACTAAATTTTTTATATCAATGTTCATCCTACAAATTCAGAATAGACCACAAGATGGTAATATTAAATCCTCGATAAAAAAATAAGTTTTACTTAATTTTGTTTTGGCTAACTACAGGAAAATTACTTCCGCATACTCATACTCTCATTATACTGAGGGCAAAAATATTTAGAGAACTCAAAAAATCCACCTTCATCTGTAGGCTTTTCTATCAAAGAACTAAAACTCAGTAAAAAATATAGCGTACCTTCAATATACATGGATGTACACACATCCTGCATTTTTTCTGAATTCTTATTTAGAAGAGAACTACCAAATCTAGCAACTAAAATCAGTTTATAACTAGCTCAAGCTTTTGATAAATTTAAGTGCTAGTAACACACAAAAAACAGAATACATCTATGTTTTTTGTACTTTAAACCTCTAATGCTTAACTATTGAACAAGCCCTATAATATCCTTAACTTCTTTTATGCTATGATCTGCAATCTCTGCTGCTTTTTCTGTACCTCTTTTTAAGATTTCATATAAATAAGATTGGTACTTTAAGAGATGANTAATCTTCTCACGTATAGGTGATATGACACTGATGATTAAATCAGCTAACTCTTTCTTAAAGAACTTCATATCATGTTTATTCATTTCTTCACACACTTTACTTACATCAAAACTACCGAGTGCTGAATAAATGTTTAATAAATTACTTACTTCCGGGCGGTATTTCAAAGTAGCAAAATCAAAGCCTAGTATTGAATCTGTTTTTGCCTTTCCTATTTTTTTAATAATTAGATCATCGGTGTCATCAAGGTTAATGCATGAACCTTCTGAAGAATCAGACTTACTCATCTTACTTGCACTACTCCTTAAGCTCATTATCCTCGATGTATAATCTAAAAGTAGGATTTCAGGTATGATAAAATGATCAATTTTATAGTAACTGTTGAAAGTTAACGCAATATCACGTGCGAGCTCTAAATGTTGCTTCTGATCATCACCAACAGGAACGTATTTAGCTCGATACAGCAATATATCTGCAGCCATAAGTACCGGGTAACTATATAACCCCAAAGATGCTCTTTGTTTGCCATCACCAGCCTTATCTTTAAATTGAGTCATACGGTTAAGCCAACCAACTGGCGTATAACACCCAAGCAGCCAACCCAGCTTAGTATGGCCGCTAACCGTGGACTGACTAAAAATAATGGACTTTTCTGGATTTATTCCACACGCAATGTAAGCTGCTGCTGTTTTTAAAATATTACCTTTTAATTCGCTTGCAGAAAGCTTATTGGTTGTAATTGCATGTAAATCAACAATACAAAAAAAAGATTTATATTTATCCTGTAAATCTACCCACTGCTTAATTGCACCAAGATAATTGCCTAAATGCAATATACCACTTGGTTGAACACCTGAAAAAACAATATTACACATTATTTTACTAATTGTTTTCACAATCAGCAGATCTCTTGGAAATAACAACCATTGCAGGACGAAGTAACCTACTTTTAATAGTATAACCGGTTTGTAAAACCTCCATGATAGTGCCAACCTCTTTTTCATTATCTTCTCTCTCCACAATAGCCTGATGCAAATTACTATCAAAGAGTTCCCCAATTGGATCCATTTCTTTTATTCCGTATTTTTTAAGATCACTCATAATTTTTTGATGAGCTACTTTAATCCCCTCATGAACAGGATCACCATCTTCCAGGTTTTCCATTACTCTCTTCAAATTATCGCAAGAGTCTATTATATCACGTGCAAATTGTGTAACTGCATAATCGCTTGCATCGCTGATTTGCTTTTGCATTATACGTTTGACGTTCTCGTTGTCTGCAACAGCACGGCGTAAATGATCTTCAAGCTGAGCTGCGCGCTCTTTTAATATACTGAGATCTTCGTCCAAATCACTAGTTTGGTTGTTGCTATCATTTTGCTGACCTTCACTCTTCTGCTTATTTACCACATCGGTAAACTTCTTCCCCTTTTCTTTACTACCACTTGACATACCATTACCCCTAAGAACCTAATAAATATATAGCAATTAATCTAAAAATATCAAGAACTAGCCAAGTTTGTCTTTTTATGCTCGCATTTAAAAAGTTAATTAAAGCAGTTTTATAAGGAGAATCAGAAAAAGTACTAATATTATTTTGTGCTATGCTAATATAATGCCTTGCTTTCTCTATAGAAAGCTCAACAGCATTATGGTGATTAATATAGTACAATGCTTGATCAAAATCGCGTTCAGTTGAAGAAAAACATTTTTCCCAAAATTTTTGTTCCACCGTACTGCTTTTTTCATACGCTATAATGGCAGGTAAAGTAACTTTACCCTCAAAAAAGTCTTTTCCGACTTGCTTTCCAGAAGCACTTTGACTAGCAGTATAATCGAGCATGTCATCAATTATTTGAAATGCCATGCCAAAGTTAAATCCAAAACTCTTTAATCTCTCTATCTCATCACTTGTAGCACCAGATATCACAGATGCGGCTTCACAACATGCAGAAAATAAAGATGCTGTTTTTTCTCCAATGATATCAAAATAGTTTTTCCTAATAGTGTTAGGATTAAAGCATGTCGTCATCTGCTTTATTTCACCCTTCACAAGTGAACGCGATGCCCTAGATAGGATAGAAATAATGTTTAAATTCTCACACTCTATGAGCCACCTAAATGCCAGAGTCAATAATAAATCACCGACTAAAATGCTTGATTTATTCCCCCAAATTTTATTTGCTGTTTCAACTCCATGACGCACTTCACTTTCGTCAAGAACATCATCATGAAGCAAAGTGGCATTGTGTATGAATTCTACCGATGCAGCAACTTTAATTCTATCCTCTCTAGAATAGCCAAGCATTTTACATATAACAAAGACGAGCTTAGGCCTGATTTTTTTTCCACCTGACTTAACAAGGTGAGATATAACATCAGCAGCAAGCTTAATATCTTCATTATCAACACTATTAAAGATAAAATCTTTCATAGCTGACAAATCAGAAGATACAACATTATCTAATATATCATTATTATTTACTGACAGCATTAAAGAGACTTACGCCTCTTGTTCTTTTACTTTTTTTCTTTTTGTTTCCTTTGGTTCCATTTTTCTCTTTTCTGTTTCTAAAGCTAAAAGACCCTTTTTGATGAACCATAATACTCTTTCAGTTGCTTGCGCACCTACACTTAGCCAATATTTTAACCTATCAGCTTTTATCACAACACGATTTTTATTGTCTTTCGCTAGCATTGGATCATATTGCCCTATTCTTTCAATAAAACGTCCATCTCTTGGTGCACGCGAATCAGCTACAATTATTCTATAAAAAGGGCGTTTTTTTGCACCAAATCTTGCTAACCTTATTTTAACTGCCATGTTAACCTTTATTCATATGTTACTTATAACTTTATATAATAAGCAGTTCAAGTCAAATAAATTATTATACAACTTTTGCACCTTACAATGTACATATGACAGAGTGTCTGAAGTGCATCATGCTCAAATTTATGAAAATTATCTTAATATTACAAGGTTTATGAGGTTTCGCTGTTTAAACTTATTTTACCTATTTAGCTAGTCTCTATTGTAATTATGGAAAGTAACCTGGCTTTTATGAGAGCTGTACACATATGTTAGTTCTGCAATCAAAGTACACTGTAGGTGGGTAAAAGATTCATCGCATGTGACAATTGGACTATAGTTATTAAAGAAATAGTAGTAAAAACAGAAGTAAGCAATACATCCATACCACTTTTAATAAAAGTCGTTACCAGATGTAAAATTATTACCCTCTAAACTTCTTTTAATAAGAATAAAAAAGTCAAATAGAGTTTCTATTGAAGATATTGTTTAAGGTACCAAGCATTTCAACTGTGATGGCGAACCTAAACTTAACTTGGAAAGTCTACCCTTTCGCTTAGAATTACAGCTAATATTGCACAACTTTCTTCTTTCAAGAATTTTTATGTATTGTGCGAAAAGTCTTTAGAGCAACCTAAGAGCAAAGCTTCCTAAGATAAAGAAACCAAAAAATTAAGCTTTAATCTATAGTATATTTAGCTGATCTAATAATGACAATAGAAAAATAAAAACACTAAAATTTTTAATTATCAATCCTCACAAACAATGTGTAAAGCTAAATCTACATTAGAACTAAGCATTATAACACAGGTTCACACCTGAGCTCATGAGTTGACCATTCTTGCAAAATAGTATGATATTTTTTTTAATGATTAGCCATATAACCAAGAATGGATAAAACAGCAGGACCTTAAAACTTTAGAACACATAGGGTGAATACGGTATTGTATTTTGAAAGCGGAAATAGCAATCAACACCAAGTTTCGTACGTTATTTAAAATAGGTCTGCCCCCTAGAAATGAAGTTAGCCACTTTTGAAATATCTGAAGTAGAACTAATACCTCCATTGACATCCATCAGCGTCATTTCTAATAGACAATACCAATAGCAAAAAAGATGTCGGCAATGCTATATTTATAAAATTAATGGTTCTAGACTGACTCTACTAAAAGTCCAAGAGTTAGATAACAGGAACAAATACGGAAACCCAAGAAGAGTAGTAATTGAATGGGATATTAATATCGATTAGCTATAATCATTACAGTGTTAAATACTTGTCGCAAAATATTTTTACATAAAAAAGAAGTGTACCTGAGTCTTGTGAGAAACTAAAAGCATAGGAATTATCAGCTGATGTTGCTATACCTTTTTTAAAAAAAATAGTTAATTTAATATTAACAGCTTCTTAAAGAAACTATGATAAAGTTATACTTTCAAGCAAAATTAATTAAGAATATTCCACATGCTAATCTAAAGGTTAAAAAAGTAAAAAATTATGAATTTTTAAAAACTATACTATACCTAAAACAGCAACTACCTATCTCATGATAACAAAATAATTAAGTTTAACCACATAAAAGAGTTAAGATAAATCTTCAATCACAGTTAAACAACGCCTTAGCAAATTCTTTGCCAGTAAATTCCTTTAGATCTTCTATACTTTCACCAATTCCTATAGCTGGCAACTTCACTTTATAAGTTTCTGCAAGTCCAATAACTACTCCACCCTTAGCAGTGCCATCTAGCTTCGTTATAATTAGCCCAGTCACACTCACCATCTTACTAAATGCTTCTAATTGGCTATAAGCGTTTTGGCCAGTAGTTGCATCAAGAATTAAAATAACATCATGAGGGGCAGTATCATCTAATTTCTTTACTGTTCTATACATTTTTGATAGCTCTTCCATAAGGTTTACATTATTTTGTAGCCTGCCTGCTGTATCAATCAGAACAACATCAATGTTGTCTTTTATAGCTTGACTTACAGCTCTATATGCTAAACTTGCAGAATCACTTCCGTATTCTCCAATAACGATAGGACAACCAGAACGCTCTGCCCAAATATTTAACTGTTCACTAGCAGCAGCTCTAAATGTATCACATGCAACTAGCACAACAGATTTTCCCATCTTTCTATATTTATACGCGAGTTTGCCTATAGTTGTGGTTTTACCACTACCATTTATCCCACATACCATTATTATATGCGGTTTCTTATTCAAAATAAGCGGTTGCATAACAGGACTCAATATAGCTTCTATTTCATTGATTAACTGATGCGTAACAACGTTATGCTCAACTTCCTTATCACACTTGATACTTGCAAGCTTATCAATAATTAACTTAGAAGTTTTATGACCAACATCCATACTCACTAAAAGCTCTTCTAGCTCATCCAAAAGCAATTGATCTATTTCTTTTTTTTTGCCAGAAAAAATATTTTTCACCCCGTTGCTAAAGCGAAAAGAAGTTTTTAACAAGCCTTTATAAAAGTTACCAAACAAACTCAAGTAAATACTCCTTTTAAAATTTAAACTTAATGTAAAAAATTACATGTACTACATGTATTTGTAAAGCAAATATACTTGCGTGTGTCATCTTTTGTGAGTAAAATGTGCTAATCACAAGTGTGTTTTTCTTTAGTCTTTAAAGTAAATGTGTTATAATGTAAAGTAGTGGTTTATTGGGGGTAATTCTATGAGTTATAACAAAAAAATTTTAGATCATTATGAAAATCCAAGGAACGTTGGTTCCTTGGATAAAAATGATCCAAACGTTGGCACTGGTTTAGTGGGTGCACCATCATGCGGAGATGTCATGAAGCTACAAATAAAAGTTAATGACAAAGGTGTTATTGAAGATGCAAAATTCAAAACTTTTGGTTGTGGTTCTGCTATTGCTTCAAGCTCTTTACTCACGGAGATGATTAAAGGTAAAGCTATTGAAGATGTAACACAGATAAAGAACACTCAAATAGTGAAAGAATTATCTTTACCTCCAGTAAAGATACACTGTTCAGTACTTGCTGAAGATGCTATAAAAGCTGCTATTCATGATTATCAAAGTAAACAAAGTAAAAGTAATAACTAAAAAAGTTATGAACGAATATCAAAAAGTAAATGCTGTAAAGAAAGATAAAAAACCTATCACCATCACTACAAATGCAGTAGAAAGGATAGGATATTTATTGGATCAAAAACAGCATGATAACTTTAAAAAATCAGAAAAAGCAATAGGAATAAGAGTGCTAATTAAACAAAAAGGGTGTTCCGGTTTAAAATATGACATCGAATATGCATATGATACTCGCCCTTTAGAGTCGGTAATTGAAGAAAGATGCAGTAACGGTCAAAAAGTCAAGGTATTAATCGATCCGAAATCTATCATGTTTATCCTTGGCTCTGAAATAGATTATGTAGAGGAAAAATTCTCATCAGGTTTTATTTTCAAAAATCCTAATGAGAAAGGAAAATGTGGTTGCGGAGGAAGTTTTCATGTTTAGAAACCATTTTTCATTGCTTGAAATTGAGCCAGCTTTCAACATCAACTTTGATGAGCTAGAGAAAAAATATATTGAACTAAGCAAGACTGATATAAATAAAGGAAAGTCTAAAAACATGAAAAGTATAAACAAAGCTTACCAAGTGCTAAAGTCCCCACTAAAACGGGCCGAACATTTACTGGATCTTTTTGGCGTGAAAATCCAAGAGAATCATACAAATTCCGAGATACTAAATGAATCAATAGAAATAAGAGAGTACTTGCTAGATTGCGATAACCTGCAATTTGCAAGTAAGATAATTGATGAAAAGATAAAAAACTGCACTAAAAACTTAATTAATGCTTTTGCTATAAAAAATTTTGATGAAGCTGTAATGCAAGTTTTAAGATTGAAGTATCTATATAAGTCATTTGAAGAGGTAAAGAAAAATGCGTCCAATTCAAGTCTCTGAACCAAATTCAAATGAAATAGTTTTTGGGATAGACCTTGGTACCACCAATTCTTTAATTGCTGCAGTCAATAAAGATGGTAACGTAGAAATATTTAAAGATGAGCAGGGGAGAGAATTACTGCCTTCTGTTATTTCATATAAAAATAACATATTTAAAATAGGATATGATGCTGGCCTAGGTGCAATATACTCCATAAAACGCTTAATGGGTAAAAATGTCAAAGATTTGAATAAAGCAAGTATCAATTTTGAAATAGATGAGGAAAGTGAAAAAGTTATTAGGATAAAATGTGCAGAAGATAAATATCTTACTCCTGTTGAAATTTCTGCCGAGATATTAAAAGCTTTATGCGAAAAAGTAAAAAAATCCACAGGGATAAAAGTAAAAAAAGCGGTAATCACTGTGCCAGCTTACTTTGACGATTCAGCACGTAATGCAACCAAATATGCAGCAAAATTAGCTGGTATAGAGGTTCTTCGCTTAATTAATGAGCCAACTGCTGCTGCATTTTCTCATTCGATTAAAAAGAATAATAACAGTGGAATATACGCAGTTTATGACTTAGGTGGCGGAACATTCGATATTTCAATATTGAAGTTACATCAAGGAGTGTTTCAAGTCCTTGCGGTTGGCGGTGATACCGAACTTGGTGGTGATGATTTTGATCACCTACTAAGTTCAATTGTGCTTTCTAAGTATAGAGAAAAGGAAAGTTTAAGTGAAGAACGTCCCGATGTTACATACCTTAGTAACATTAGAATTCATAACACACGCCTTGTCAAGGAATACCTAAGCGAAAATACATCAGGCATTTTTGGCTTCAATATCAACGGTAAATTATTTAAATGCAAAATTACTAAAGAAGAATTCGAACAGGCAATTACCCCATTGGTTAACAAGACTATTAACATAACCACTCGTACTATATGCGATATAAATCTTAAAATTGATAGTATAAAAGGAGTAATTTTAGTTGGTGGTGCAACTAAAGTACCATTAGTACAAAATTCACTAGTCACACTTTTTGGAAATAAAATACTAAGTGATGTAGACCCAGACAAAGCAGTTGTAATTGGAGCAGCTTTACATGCTCATGTTTTAACTTCAGGCTTAAAAGATAGGAATATTCTCCTCGACGTTTTACCCTTATCACTTGGCATAGAAACCATGGGAGGAATAGTTGAAAAAATTATACCAAGAAATACACCACTACCAGTTTCAGAAACAAAAGAGTTTACGACTTACGCTCACGGGCAAACGGCAATGAAAATTCACGTTTGTCAAGGAGAACGCGAAATGATAGAAGATAACAAGTCTCTAGCACAGTTTGAACTAAAAGGAATACCGCCACTACCTGCAGGTTCTGCAAAAGTTGAAATAGAATTTACAGTTAATGTTGATGGAATATTAACTGTTACTGCAAGAGAAAAAAGCACTAGCATTGAACAAACGGTTGAAATAAATTCAAGTTTTGGCTTAAGTGAAACCGATATTCAAGACATGGTTAACCAATCAATAAATAACTTTGATAAAGATATGAAAGCTCGTTCTCTTGCAGAAGCAAAAGTCAATGGAAGTAAGTTTATACATCTGATTGAAAGCAACAATGGTCTTTCTATTAATCAAAGGTTAAAAAAACTATTGCAAAACGCAAAAAATGCTTTACAGGGAAACGACTTGAACAAAATTAATAACGCTATCGCTGAATTGAAAAATTCCTCTTTAAAGTTGTGTAAATTAATAAATAGATAGAGTTTTATACGATACTGTGCAATATCCTATTCAACCGCAGAGCAATAGGTATTCTGAAATTAAATGGCAACCAATTAACCTTTTCCAACTTAAACGATAAACCAACTATGCTTACACGCCCAATTATATTTTCCATTGGTACAAAACTAATTTCAGAAAACCTACTATCAAAAGAATTATTTCTGTTATCTCCCAAAACAAAAAATTGATTGTCAGGTACATAATAAGTCGGGCTATTATATGATAGTTCATTGAAAATATTATCTATTAAAATTTCATGTTCCCTCTCATGTGAAAGAGTTTCTATGTATCTTGGTATGCTACGATTTGATTCATAATCAAAAAAGTCTTCAATTTGCTTTCGCTTTACTTTTTGATTATTGAGGTATAATTCTCCCTCTATAATTTGCACTTTGTCACCTGGTATCCCTATTACTCGCTTAACGAACCTGATGCTGTCGTTTCTTGTTGGTTTGAAAACGATTATATCACCACGCTTTGGAGGAGTATAAAAGATTCTACCACTAAAGATGCTTGGAGAAAATGGAAAAGAGTACCTACTATAACCATATGAATACTTACTAACGAAAATATAATCTCCTTCAAGCAGAGTACTTTTCATTGACCCAGAAGGAATATGAAATGGTTCAAATAAAAAACTACGTATTGATAGTGCAATCAACAGCAAAAAAAATAATGAAGATAAAAACCTTCCTGTCCTTGCTACCAAGTTTTTCTTTAATCTCTCTAACTTTTTCAATTTTGTTTTCCTATAAATTATAGCTTATTATAATACGTAAAAGTAACAACGTAAAACTTTACTCGTGGACATTGTTTTTCACTACTAAATCCGAGTTACATAAGTTAGCTTCATCGCTTACTTACACTTCGCAAAGTTTTTGTTGTTTGCTCTAGAGAGCAAATATTTGAAGCTGATAAAAGCTAAAATTTACAAATTACCCTTAATAAGGAAACTTAATATATCCTTAACCAGTATATTAAAGGCTATATTTTAGACCGTCAATTATCTGAAGTTGTAGATATCAAGAGAATTAGTAGAAAGTTTCTGTAAAAAAACAGGCATACTATAGAGCTTCTTTTGTAGGTAACAATAAGATTAACTCATTAGTTAATCTTAGATACAGCATAATCTTAATAGAAATGTTTTTTTACTTTAAACCTCAGCTATCACTAACATAGCAGTATTTGTTACAGCTATATAGTTATAGAATTGAAGATTACAGTTACTAGAAAGTTTCATAAAAAAGTCAGTAAAGAAAAGTAAAAAACCTCATATAGATGAGCATTAGTACTGAAATTAAGAAGGTCTCTACCGAGAGTTTTAAACCCATAAAGCTCACTAGTAAACATTTTCATTTATCGCTTTCATTGAGCTAAAAGCAGAAACAAGCCTTCAAACAAAGCAAAGCTTCTTGTAGATCACCAGACACTAAAATAGTGCCATTTCCTTAAGTAACTTGATTTGTGCTAAATTCACCACAATTACCCTCCTTTAGGATTAGATCTTTCACGCAAATCAAGAAATCAAAACCTATCACACACTATAGTNCAGGTATAATAAAATTAATTTGTTTTAAATGTTCTAATCAAACTTTACTTATCAACTAATTAAAATTCATTTTACCACCTACACCTTCTAAGACTTCAATTCCTAAACGTTAATGAAGTAAATCTACATTTAAAGTTAGCAGCTGCTACTTTTTAAGTAAAACTGTATTCTTTACTTACAGCAAGCTAAAGTTGGCACACCATAAAAATAAGCTTCATAGAAAGCATTTATAATTTTTTAAAAACTCTTCTGGTTTTTGAGTATCTTACACATACTTACAACAGTGCCATCTTGTTTTAACCATGAAAAACTACTCCAAATTGTTTACTAAGCTTAGGTACATATAACCAGTGCTGATACCTTGCACTAGTGTAGAAATTATATTCTTATTATTGATGGAGTTTAGTAACTTATTGTATAGTATCCTACTCAAAGTTACGTTTTACATATATAAAGGCTGAGTCCAAGAAACATTCCTTGCTGCTGATTACGCAAAATTGTATTCACAATTTTTCCATTCCTCTTTAATTGCTTAAGCAAGACGTTTTCCTACTCTACTAATTCCCAAATTAGTTTTCATCATTAAAGACAAGTTAAGAACATGTTTACTGTCTCCAGAAACTATACAAAAGTTCCACATTATTTCACAGATCATTATTTTCATTCTATTAAAAAAACACATACTCTCAAAATTATTAGCTATTTTTCTATAGTCTTCTCCATAGAAACTTTTCGCAAAGCCTCTAATAAAATATTTTCTACATAACAAACATTTATATTAAGAATCAATAAGATTAGATGCTCTTTTGTCTATAAGAGATACTACAGCGCTATCTATGCTACTTTACAACCCACCTTTATATAAACTCTAAAAAAGAAATCGACCCTTTTAAGTAGGGCTTTATAAAATTTTAAAGAAGTCACATTTACACTAAAACTTATTTAGCTACAATATTCTTAAATAAAAGCTAAAAAAGGTAAAGATTATTAAGGCTATCATCTAAATATCTCTAACACTAGTATCTAGAAAAAAGAAACATAAACCACGCGTCACGCGTTAAGGTTACACCATTTGGTGTAAACTCACCTTTTACTACTCTTATGTTTATCTTTTCATGATATCTCACTTAGTTTATTTTGCACCTCTTGAACAGATACTTTTTTTTAACTTATCGTATTTCTTTATCTACTGATCAAATATACTAGACCATATAAGAAAAGCCATTATTAAAATAACTCTACAGTAAAAGTAGTCACATTATAGCACCTTTGTGAGAGATAGAATCTGCTGTTTACCTAGTATTAAGTATATTACAAAAAGTTAGCTTATAATTACTATCAGACTTAACAACCTTTTTTAATATGGTTACGTATGACCAACTCCAGCCAGCCAAGTATCACATCAATCTATTTTTGGCAAAGTAGCTATTAGTAGAACTATTCAAGACAATATTTGCTATCATAGATACTGTCCAATAGTTTTTCCCTTTTTTTACAAAGTAAATTCCTTCTTTGCATTATAGCTTTTTTAAAGCTATCCATTATTATTTCGCTTATTGTCAGTACATTACATATATTTTATGCATACTGATACTAACAGTCATCATATGCTGAAAGAAGAACTTCATTCTTGTTGATATAAACGATACGTATCACTAACTTCTATTGCAGAATAAAGCCACCTTTTTCTCTTATGATCTTCTATAGCACTGGATCAATTTTATCATAAAAATTAATTTTTAGCACTTTATATGCCAAATTATATGTAGAAATATATAATTTGATATAAAAATATAAATCATCTATTATATCTTTAAGCAAAGTTTTTATCACTTTATCTGATTCAAGTGTTTCAACAATATTATTCCTGTTTTCACTTTGATAACCTCTTGTTTTATGATAAGGCCTTTTTTAATAAGTTTATTATTTTTATCACACATTTTCACCTTTAGAAGCGAGTTTCCTTTATATAATATATAATATAAAATTACTTTGTTGTCCCTCTTTTTGCAACCTTAAATCATTAATATTGTTCCCCCCTCAACCATACCAACGTATAAGTTAATAACACATATATTACCATTTTTCTTTAATCTGCAATACATAGTAGAAAGCTTAATCAGCTTCTTATAGAATAGGTTTTTATTATCTATTTTAAATATTATACTATTTCTACTCAAGCACTACTTCAGTAGTTTTGTTACCCTATGCAGCAGATAACTTTCTGATCATAGTATTAAAATTAGTAAAAGAAGTTATATTAGTGATAAAACTTCTTATCACACGTACCATATCCACAGTAACATTTTTCTGCTCTGAATTAAAGAATATTTCCATCTTCCTTCGTAATCTATACCTTGGATGTAATTAATTTACAAACATTAATTATTTGTTGATAATGATACACAAGTATAATTACAAAATTGTTGATAATACTGCAACACTAAATGAACTATATTATTAATGCCTATAATAGGTTTAACATTCCTATAGTCAGAGGAAAAGGAGTATACCTTTTTGATAAAAATGGTAAAAATATTTAGACTTTGCTGCAGGTATTTCCCAACTTCCTTGGGATACTGCCATCCATATATTATAAACAAGTTGAAGAAACAATTAGATTCATTGTGGTACTGCTCTAATATTTTCATTCCTCAACAGGAAAGGCTTGCTGAGCGTTTAACAGCACTTACTTTTGCAGATGAGTTTTTTTGCTCAAGCGGACTTGAGGCAACAGAGGCCACAATCAAATTTATTCGTCGTTATTTTTATTTAAAAGGTGAGGAAAAGCGTTATCGCATTATTACAATCAAAGTAGGTTTTCATGGACGTAGTATTGCTGCAATTTCTGCTGGAGTAAGCAAGAAACTACGCGAAGGCTTCGCTCCTCTCCTTCCTGGTTTCGATAAAGAGCCAAGAAATGAAACATCAAAGCACTAGAGAAAAAGATCAGTAATGAGACAGCTGCTGTGTTTTGAGAATCTATACAAAGCGAGGGGGAGTGTATATTCTAGATGTAAAGTACCTGCAAAAGGTGAGAGAAATAACAAGAGCTCAAGGAATAATTTTGTGTTTTGATGAAGTGCAATGTGGATATGGACATATCGGTTCTTTATTTTATTATCAGAACATAGAAATTGAGCCTGACATGTTAACTTGTGCAAAAGCTATGGGCAATGGATTCCCTATAGCTACATGTTTAATAAAAGGCTATATAGCAGAAGCGATTACCCCAGGAACTCATGGATCAACCTATGGCGGTAATCCTCTTGCTATGACTGTCAGTAACGCAATGCTTGATATAATGCTAAAAGAAAGTTTTTTTAATCATGTTAGAAGAGTTAGTAAATATCTGAAAGAGAAATTGCTACCTTTAGCTAAAAAATTTCTAAAGATAATCTCAGAAATTCATGAAGAAGGTTTATTGATAGGAGTAGAGATCAAAGTACCTTTTGCTGATAAAATTGTTATCCGATCTCTTGACAAAGGCTTAATAATAACTAGAGTTTTAAATAATAGAGTAATAAGAATAACCCCTCCACTTATTACTGAGGGTAAACATGTAGATGCAGCATGCGATATACTCTATAGTTTATTTTTTGAGGTTAAAAATATGTAAATGTTTTAGGTATATAAAACCTAGCCATACAGAACTTCAAATTTACAAATGCTTCTTATAGTAAACAAAATTAACTCTGTTTTTTATCACAGTAATATTACACTTTAATGAGTCAGTTATTGATTTTAGTATTATCAATAATTTTTGTTTTGCTGATTTTATCATTTTTATTTTCAGGAGCAGAAATAGGATTAACCTCTATTAGCCGTTCCCGAGTGAATAAATTAAAGCTAGATGGTAACAAAAAAGCCAAGGTAATCGACCATTTATTAAATAAAAAGGAATTAACAATAGGTACAATATTACTCGGCAACACAATTATTAACATTACCTGTTCCGCTTTACTTACAGCAATAGTCATAAACTTTTTTGGGAACGAAGGCGTCTTTCTATTAACAATTACAATGACATTCTGCATCTTGCTGTTCTGTGAGGTATTACCAAAAACTTACGCCATGCAAAACCCTGAGAAGTTTACATCATTTTCTGCTTATTTTGTACTGTTTTTTGTCAAGATCTTTTCTCCATTGACGTCAGGTATTCAATTTATTGTTAATCTCATTTTAAAATTATGTGGTCCTCACAAAGACAGAGAGGTAATATCTACAGCAGATGCAATGCGTAATATGATTGTTCTTCATCGCAGTGAAGGAACCATGTTAAAACAGGACTTAGATATGCTAAACAGCATACTTGATTTAGCTGAGACAGAAATATCAGAAATCATGACCCACAGAAGAAACCTATTTTCTCTTGATATAGATCGAAATAAGGAAGAATTAATAAGAGAAATTTTAACCAGCAGTCACAGTAGGGTACCATTATGGCAAAAAGAACCTGATAACATCATCGGAGTAGTTCACGTAAAAAACCTAATAAACGCTTTGCGTGAAAAAGATAACAGAACAGAAGAGGTTAACATTGCTCAAGTTATGTCAAAACCTTGGTTTATACCAGAAAGTACGCCGCTTAGCGTGCAACTGCATAATTTCCGTAAAAACAGGAAACACCTTGCGTTTGTTGTTGACGAGTATGGAGCCCTACAGGGAATCGTAACTCTTGAGGATATTCTAGAAGAAATAGTTGGAGAAATCTCTGATGAACACGATTTAATCACAGAGAATTTCATAAAGAAAATATCTGATAATATGTATCACATAGAAGGAAAATCTACTATTAGGAACATTAATAGGCAGTTACATTGGAATCTTCCTGATGAAGAGGCTACAACTTTGGCAGGCATGATTGTAAATGAAATAGAACGTATTCCTGACGAAGGTGAAGAGTTCTCCATGTATGGTTTTTATTTTAAGATTTTAAAAAAAGATAAAAACACTATTACTGCTATTGAAGTACGAGCGAAAATTGATAATACTGTAACAGCAATTAATTAATTTAGTTTTATGAAAAGCGCAGTAAAAATAATAGCTGATAAGCTAAAAAGCTACATAAAGAGAATCGAAAAACTTGAACAAAAAAAGAAAGACATATAAAACCACATTTGTGACATGTATGCAAAAGCTACAGATAAAGTTTGGGATACAAAAGTGATGAGACAGATTGTTAGACTAAAAAAATGAATAATGATAATAGAGAAAAATAGGAAATGTTACTTGGTACTTATAAGCGTACATTAGAAATCAGTTATGAAGAAGATTAAATGAATAACAGGATTGTAATTGGAATAAGTGGAGCATCTGGTTCTATTTATGGTGTACGTATTTTAGAGACATTAAAAAAGGTCAGTAAATCTCTTGAACTTACTACAACAGATTCCAGCATCACGCACTCGAATAATACTAAATCAAGTTACGAAACTCATCTAGTAATAAGTAGTGCTGGAAAAATAACCATAAATCATGAAGTTACAGAAAAACTTGAGGATATCATATCACTTGCAGATTTTTACTACTCTGAGGAAAGAATAGGAGAAAAGATAGCAAGTAGCTCATTTAAAACTTTAGGAATGATTATCGCTCCATGTTCTATAAAAACAATGTCTGAAATTGCATCAGGTATTACTTCCAATTTATTAACAAGAGCTGCAGATGTAACATTAAAAGAAAGAAGAAAATTAGTTCTTATGGTGCGAGAATCACCATTGCATCTTGGCCATTTACAAAACATGTTAAAACTAACAGAGATGGGAGCAATTATTGCTCCACCAGTGCCAGCTTTCTATATTAAGCCAAAATCTTTGGAAAATATTATCAATCACTCTATTGGCAAAGTATTGAATTTGTTTGATATTAAATTACCTAACCTCAAAGAATGGCAAGGAGTGTAGCAAATGTCAATTATCATTGATGGTAAAAAAATAGCAAGTAATCTACATAAAAAGCTATCACGAAAAATTAATGTTTTAAAGAGAGAACACAACATTTTTCCTTGCCTTAAAGTAATCCTTGTGGGAAGCAATCCAGCAAGTCAGATCTATGTTCGCAATAAACAAAAAAAAGCAGAATCAATAGGTATAAGTTCTGAAACTATTGTTTTATCTGACAGTATTTCAGAAGATAAATTAATTACAAAGATTAATGAATTAAATACAGATCTATCTGTTCATGGCATTTTAGTACAATTGCCTTTACCAAGTCATATTAATACAAGCAGAGTAATTAACATAGTAAATGTCGAAAAAGATGTAGATGGCTTTCATGATGAAAATGTCGGTAGACTAGTTAAAGGTGAAAAAAATTGTCTTATACCTTGTACTCCTAAAGGTTGTTTATATTTAATTAAATCAATTGAAAAAAACCTTTCTAGTAAAAATGCTGTTGTGATTGGGAGATCAAATATTGTGGGTAAGCCAATGTTTCACCTATTGTTACAAGAAGACTGCACTGTTACCATCTTACACTCACAGAGTAGAAATTTAGCTAAATATTGCTCTAAGGCAGATATAATAGTCGCAGCAGTCGGAAAGCCAAGATTTGTTCAAAAAGACTGGATAAAANAAAGCGCAATAGTAATTGACGTTGGCATAAATAGTGTAAACACAGAAGGGCAACCAAGACTCATAGGTGACGTTGACTTTGATGGGATAAAAGAAAAAGCCAAAGCTATTACTCCAGTACCAGGAGGCGTCGGCCCAATGACTATCGCATTTTTGATGGTAAACACTATTATTGCTACTTGTTTACAGAAGGGAATTGATGCTTCTAGTTTTATATGCCAAGACCTATAGTTGCAGTAATATGATTAGTTAGGATGATAAAATTGAAATATAGTTAATAATAATCTTTCTTTTGCTATATTCAAGTACAAGCTTCTATTATAATTTTCATTTACCGCACCGTGGATCCAACCATAATCTATAATTTTATTATATAAGAATATAAGCAATATAAAAAAATTGCTGAGTAGCAATGGCAAATTTGTTGTACTTACATTTGATAATAGATCTCCAACAATAGAACATGTGATACTACCAATGTTCTAAAAAATCTATGAAGCAAAAGCAACACTTCTTCTTTTATGAACGTATAAACAAAAAATATCTGAAATAGTAGAAAAATCCATAAAGCAAGCCATGAGCTGGAGCTATTCTTGGTCACATAGAAAATTGATGTTATTCGCAAGTGAGAAATAATTCAAGTGTTTTAAAAGACAAACATGGCAATTAAAAAACATAATAGAGCAGAATAATATAAAATAGTTTTGTCCGCCATATGAATAGTATGACAATAATTTAATTAAAAACACCGATTAATTGAGTATGTATTTGATATCATGAATAGTTAATTTCCTGAATTAATAAAAGCAATAAACCAAAGATACTAGCAAAAGAGTTATAAGAATGTACATAATGGAGCAATGCAATTGCTCCATTATCACAACAATAAATCAAATATAATCAAAGTTTAATCTTATATAGTCAGATATTAACAAGTCTAATTAGAACTTGTCACCTTAAGTAAGTCAGAGAAAAGGGCTTGTAGTGTAGTTAAAACTAAAAGTATATCAAAAGAAATCATAGTTTATGATTCATTAAATTAGATAGTGTACAGATGTTAGAATGTGATATACCTAGATATAATATTACTTCCCCTGCTTATTTTTGATTTTTAAAAAGATATAACCTAGAAAAATGAATTCCATTCATGTACCGGAATAATAACTTTCTACCCAATTCATTAATCGTTTTAGTTATAAATGTTAAGAAGATTAACAAATGAAAAAAGTAAAAGAGAATAAGGTTGATATTCGTTTTAAAACGTTAGCATTTTTTTATGTTTTAAACGTTTAATAACCGCAATTTAGCTGCATTTAAAGATACTTAAGAAATTTACTGTTCAAAAAAAACCGGCAAAAGAAACCCTGTGGTAGATGGTTATTCTTTCTCTAAATTCTACAAATCGGCATTGCTGCTTAAACACTTTATAAAACATGTTTTAGCTTATATAGGTAAAAACCTATGGATCCGTAAAGATATAAGATTCACATAGTTCAAAAATAAAAACATAGAATATCAATTACTTAATATTTTTGTCATTTTACCTCACAGATTGAAGATAACTAAACACCTTCAATTCTTCTTAAGAAGACTGTAAAAACTTGTTAAGTAACTTTTGCATCTTCTGTAAGCTACTTAGCTTATGGTTGATGTATGTCAAATGACATCTTCGTACTTCATTGCTATAATATTCAATACACTATCTTTATAAATCATATAGTTATGTATCAAAGTTTTTCGTTCTTTTATATTCGTATCACAAAACTATGTTTGAAGAGATTCTATGCGAACAAAAAACAAAGTCTTTAACCGCAGGGCATTTATACTAGGTGGTATCCAACTTACCATTTCTGCGATTTTCAGTTGCAGACTATATAATTTACAAATACGAAACAGAAAAAAATACGAAGCACTATCTAACAATAATAGGATACGAATCGCTACTATTGTACCTATGCGAGGCAGAATTTTAGATAGGAATGGCATTGAGCTTGCAGCAAACAAAATTTCTTATGTTGTTTCATTTAATGGACAAAAGGCCTCTAACAAAGAAGTCGATTTGCAAACATTATCAGAAATTGAATCTAAGATAGCAAAGTCGTCAGAAATAAAAGTAACCGCTTTTTATAAACGTTATTACCCTTTCGGTTCAATATGCTCTCATACACTAGGGTATACAAAAAAACAGCAAGGCACGAGTGAGACAGGAGTAAGTGGTATTGAATATACATACGATAATATATTAAAAGGTGAGCCAGGAAAGTCTGAGCAGGAAGTCAATTCTAAAAACCGTGTCATGAGAGAATTGTTGAATATACCACAGCAGGACGGTCAAGATGTACAGTTGACAATTGACATTGATTTGCAAAAAAAAATTGCAGAAATATTTAAAGATCACAATGGCTCTGTAGTTGTAATCGACGTAAATAACGGAGAAATTTTAGCGTTATATAACTCACCCTCTTATGACAATAATCTCTTTACTAGCAGATTATCGAACGAAACTTTGGAAAGCCTAAATGCTCCTTCATTACCACTTATAAATCGTGCACTATCATACCAAATTCCACCTGGCTCAATATTTAAGATAATAGTTGCACTTGCAGGTTTAAAAGATGGAATAATTATCCCAGAAGAAAAATTCTCATGTAATGGTTATATGAAAATAGGTGAACGGAGATTCCGTTGCTTGCAAAGTAAAATTCATGGATGTGTGTCTTTGAATGAAGCAATGGTTCTCTCATGTAACACTTACTTTTATAATATAGGAAAAAAAATAAGTGTAGACTCTCTAGTAGAAATGGCTAGAAAATTTGGTATTGGTAGTGGTCCACTAATTGAAACATTTAAGGAAGAAGCTCCAGGATTATTGCCTGATAGAGATTGGCGTTCACGAAAGTTATACTCAGAATGGTATTTAGGCGATACTATAAACTTAGTTATAGGACAAGGATATTTGCTCACAACACCACTGCAGCTTGCAGTCCTTGCAGCAAGAATTGCAACAGGGAAAAAGGTAATTCCCTACATTAAAACAAGTAAAACGATACGAGATTTTCCTAATATTAATATAGATTATGAACATCTTAGAATAGTTCAAAAAGCTATGTCTGACGTGGTGAATTCTAAAATTGGAGTCTATAGAAGAAGGCTTGTACTTACAAGCAGTATACAAATCGCCGGTAAAACTGGTACACCAGAAATAAACTCTAAGGGTGAAAGTCACAAACTATTTATCGCTTATGGCCCTTATCATGACCCACGCTACGCAGTCTCTGTATTTACAGAATATGGTAAAGCTCCACGCCAGGATATTGCTATAGCTAATGAGATATTACAACACATGTTTAAAAAGTGATTTTTACAAAGATTAACTTATTTAACTTATCTATAAACCATTGACAACTGTTTATAGCTTTGTTATCATTAATATTGATGTTAATAGTGAGAGAAAATGTATATATCCACTACTACGCTATCAAAAGGTAGTACAAATCACTGGGAACTTATCAAAACTAAGTTAACTGTATTTCAACCATTAATTACTATTTTAGCATCATCTGCATTAAGTTTTACAGCTGGTCAATATCTTCCTTGTATCACTACAACAATTTCTAATTCTAGAGTCAATACAGTAGCTCCTTTGACAATTTTTATTGTTTTTGCAGTTGCTACACTGGTTNNAGTAGCATATCTTATCAAACTCAGTGTTTCTAAAGTTAGTAATAAAAAAGAAGTAAGTCTCAGTAGAGGAACTTTCAAAGAGGAACAGCAAACAAAAAAAATGATAAAAAAATCATTGCTTGAAAAGCGATCAATTGAAGAAAGTTTTAATAAAACTGTTAAGAGGCAAGGTAGTGAATCACAAATAAAAGTTGATAGTGATATTGATTTGAAGAATAAATCAAGTATATACACCTCTACACAGCTTTCATTAGCTCCTGACACAGCTGTTTTACAAACTGACGCTGCAGGATCACCACACAGTGCTGCTACGCAGTTTTCTCTTACTTCAAGCTTAAGTGAAATCCTTTCATCAAAAAAAGTTAATGGCTCTAACATGCTTGAAGCTGGAATTGGTAATGATACCAACCAAGGAAGCAGTAAAGATATTTTACTCGAGCAGATAAAAAAAGGAGTTAAGCTAAGGCACACTAAAAATACAAATGTACAGCAAAAGCAGTCTAGTACTACTGGTCAAAATCAAGATATGGTTTTGATTCTTAATATCGCACTTGCACGAAGGAGAATAGCAATCAAATCCTCAGACAGCGAAAGTGAGTGTTCTAGTTTTAATAGTAGTTCAGGTTGGAGTACAGATGAAGAAAGACCGAAAAAAAAGAGGCTAACAAAACACAAGGAAAAGTATACACCTCAGGCTCTCCCATCAGACAATGAAAAAGGAAACATAACTCCCGAAAGTGGTTATAGGTCCGGTGACGACATCAAGCCTGAACTCGTATCATTATTACACTCTGCACTAAAAACAGATAAGCCTTCCGTGTCACCAAAGCCAACCAATTTACAAATGAGATCTAAAATTTCTCTTATAAAGGAAAAGAGCAATACAGATCTAGTGAATAGTGAGGTACAAGATCCATCTACTCTTTCTTTTAAAGAACGTATGAGTCGATTCGGAAATTAGAAGAAAAGAAAAAAGATATAATACACTTTCTTATCTTTAAAATAAGTTTACTTACAAATCTGATCGTATTAAGATTATCTAATATAATCAAATCTATTAAGTGCGCTTATCTAAATATTACTTACCAACTTTAAAAGAAACTCCTACTGATACTGAGGTTACTTCTCATCAATATTCGATACGCGCAGGTTTAGTAAAGCAAATAGCATCTGGCATTTATTCTTGGTTGCCACTTGGCCTTTTAGTGCTTAAAAATATTGAAGGTATCATCAGAGATGAAATGGATAAGTCTGGTGCCATTGAAGTATTAATGCCTTGTGTACAGCCAGCAAATCTTTGGCAAGAGTCAGAGCGTTACAATAATTACGGCAAGGAGATGTTACGTATCAAGGACAGGTATGAGAGCGATATGCTTTTTGGTCCAACTCATGAGGAGGTAGCAACTGATTTGATTAGAGGCATGGTAAAGAGTTACAAAAATTTGCCACTTTGCTTATATCAAATTCAGTGGAAGTTTCGTGACGAAGTAAGACCACGTTATGGTATTATGAGAGGTAGGGAATTTTTGATGAAAGATGCATACAGTTTCGATACAGACTATAAAAATGCACTGAATTCATACAATTCAATGTACAAAACTTATATAAAAATTTTCAAGCGCATGGGATTCACTCCAATTATAGTTAGGGCAGATACTGGACTAATTGGAGGAAATTTAAGCCACGAGTTTCATATATTGGCAAGCACAGGTGAAAGCACTTTATATTATGACAATCAACTTCCTGAATTACTGAAAAATGAAGATGTTGAGAGTTTAAAGAGCATATACGCAGTTGCAGATAATATACATCATACTAAAACTTGCCCTATACCACAAGAACAGTTAAGCCTTAGCAAGGGTATTGAAATAGGTCATATTTTTTACTTCGGAAATAAATATTCAAAGCCAATGAACGCAAAAGTTACTACACAAGATGGAAAAAATGTCAATATACATATGGGCTCGTACGGCATTGGAGTTTCAAGGCTTGTTGGTGCGATAATAGAAGCTTTCCATGATGATAAAGGAATTATCTGGCCAGAAGCAATAGCTCCCTTTAGAATTGGCTTAATTAACCTACAAACAAAAACTGGTAAATGTGTAGAGATTGCAAACAAAATATACAAAACTTTGAAAAGCGATAAAGTGCTTTACGATGATACAGAAGGAAGCATAGGAGTGAAATTTGCTAGAATGGACCTGATAGGCCTGCCATGGCAGATAATTGTTGGAAAGAAGGCAGTAAGTAAAAATTTAGTTGAAATAAAAAATAGAGTAACTGGAGAAGTGAAAGAAATTCAGATTGAAGAAGCAATAAACCGCTTTACCACAGAATGATACGCGGTATTGGCATTGATATAGTATATATATCAAGAATATTGAAGATACTACAGAAGTATGAGGAGAAATTCCTCAATAAAATCTACACTAAGCAGGAAATAGAGATAAGTAGAAAGTACAAAAGTCAAAAAATACGTGCAAAATATTTTGCTAAGCGCTTTGCAGCAAAGGAGGCTTTTGTTAAGGCGTTAGGCAGTGGATTCAGCCAGGGCATTACAATGAAAGATATAGAAATATATAGCGATTCAAAAGGGAAGCCATATCTTACCATTAGCAAGGATTTTATTTCTAAAGACTACATATTGCATCTTTCTCTAAGTGATGATGGAGATTACGCTATTGCGTTTGTTATAATCTGCAATGATAGGTAAAGTTNGCCTTTTACTATCGATTTACTATACTTATTCAGTAAGGTTTATCTTATTTGAATGCATGAAATATTAGTAAAGAGTAATTGTAAGCCCTTGGTTGGAGAAATTAAGATTAACGGTTCAAAGAATGCTATTTTGCCGATAATAGCAGCAAGCCTATTAAGCAGTTCTTCAGTAACTTTATATAACGTACCTAATCTAATTGACGTACATCTGATGTCTGAATTGCTCGAAAAGCTTGGAGCGAAGGTAAACTTTATGTACAACAAAGGCTATAAAGCAAATCATATTTTTGAAATTGATTGTAGCAATATCAATAATTACATAATATCACATGAAACTGCAAGTAAGCTACGAGCATCTTTTCTAATGCTGGGTCCAATTCTCAGTAGATTTGGTAAAATTACAACAGTCTTCCCTGGTGGATGTAATATTGGAAAACGTCCCGTTGATATGCATATCAAAGCATTAGAAGCAATGGGAGCTGAAATTGAAATTGATGGTTGTAATATAATTGTAGCAGTGAAAGGAAAACTAAAAGGGAAAGAGATTACATTCGAGAAGACAAGCGTTGGCGCAACAGAAAATATAATAATGGCGGCAACCCTTGCAGAAGGGGTGACAACAATAAACAATGCTGCAACAGAGCCAGAAATTCTAGATTTAATAGAATTTCTAAAGAAAATGGGAGCTAATATTAAAATCAACAATAAAAAAATTACAATAACAGGAGTCGAGGTATTAAATGGGTGTGTCCATAAAATAATATTAGATCGCATAGAAGCCGGTACATATGCACTAGCTGCTATAATAACTGGTGGTGAGTTGATGTTAGAAGGAATAAATCTATCTGATATAAGATGCATTGCAAATGAGTTGGAAACCATAGGAGCTAAGATCGAATTACTTGATCAAGGTATTATTGTTTCTAGAAAAAGCTGTTCTATTAAATCTATCAACGTCGCAACAGATTCGTACCCTAATTTTCCCAGTGACATGCAACCACAACTTATGTCCACAATGTGCATTGCTGATGGAACATCTGTCATTGAAGAAAACATTTTTGAGAATAGGTTCACACATACAAGTGAGTTGAGAAAATTAGGTGCTAACATAAACATAAAGAAAAACAAAGCTACTATAAGCGGAATAAAAAGCTTATACGGAGCTAATAATCTATATGCTACTGACCTGAGGTCAACAGCGGCTCTGATACTCGCTTCTTTGGTAGCTAGCGGAGAAACTACGATAAGTAATTCACATCACTTATGGAGGGGATATGAAGTAATGCATGAAAAACTCAATTCATGTGGAGCTGATATTTCCATTTTATCTTAAAAACATGTTATGAATGAGGAACGTTATTTAACTAAGCGAACTACAGTGAAAGAAATGGACGAAATTCTATACAAAAAATACAAAGTATTAGATCATGGATTTATTCGGGTAATAGATTATATGGGCTCTGATAGTGCCATACTACAAGCTGCTCGTGTCTCTTATGGAAAAGGAACAAAACAGATAAATCAAGATGAAGCACTTATAAAATATTTGATGAGACATTACCATACAACTCCATTTGAAATGTGTGAAATTAAGTTTCACGTGAAACTCCCGATTTTTGTTGCAAGACAATGGATAAGACATAGGACTGCAAATGTGAATGAATATTCTGCAAGATATTCAATACTCGATCATGAGTTTTATATACCAAAACCAGAACAGATTGCAAAACAATCTGATAATAACAAACAAGGCAGAGGCAAAGCTTTTGACTTAAATACCTCAAAAAAAATAATAGATTCTTTAATAAATGACTCTAATCTAGCATATTCTCATTATGAGAAGTTTATTGAACAAGGGCTTGCAAGGGAAATTGCTCGAACTAATTTAACGCTTAATTACTACACACAATTTTATTGGAAAGTAGATCTACATAACCTCTTTCACTTTTTGAAGCTAAGAATTGACAAACATGCTCAATACGAAATCAGGGTCTATGCAGAAATTATGTTAGATATAATAAAGGAGTGGGTACCGCTAGCTCACAGTGCTTTCATTGAATATTGCTTAGAGTCAGCTTACATTCCAAGATCTGGCCTAGAAGTAATTCGCAAGCTGATTAAAGGAGAAAATGTTACTAGAGAAGAAAGTGGAATCAGCAAAAGAGAATGGAATGAGCTAATGTCCATGCTTTATAAGCAATCTTGAAGATTATGCATCAGCTCTTTTACCATTAATTCCCGTTTATTTTTATATTATATTTAAATTATCGCTTTTATAGAACACCTCATTAAAAGCACTTATTTTCCNAAAATCCTGGCCTTTAATAAACAAATGATTATTTGCAACATAAGCTTCAGAAAGAGTAACCAGCTTTTTATCAAGCTCAGAACCCTGTACATAAACTTTATTATATAGAGCAGTCATTTTATCGCAATCACACTTTTCAATAATATACTGACTACTTAAGTTTTAATAAAAATTATCCATACCCTGATTTTGAGCTTGCAGTATTGCTTGACACTTTCCCATCTCAATAGGACTTCCTACTCTGATCTTTAAATGGTGGGTTAAATTTTTCTATATCATCATCTTTCATATCGCTTATAATACNTGTTATAGTAGCTTCTTTCTGTTCGTTTTTATCTTCTTCAACTTCTCTTTTCTCCCAAGCTTAACTTTGCTTTCTATTGAAACTTCTTCGTTCATAAAGCTATCACTAAGTGCAACTTCTACATTTACCTGATTGTTACCTTCTTTAAATCCATCAGATNTTTTTCAGATAATCGATTATCACTAAAAGACGGTTCACCGTTTAAATGCTTAGCATAGTTATCATAATTCAATTCACATATTGAATAAAATCCGCTTTCAAGTTCAGGATAAGAGCTTTTATTGAAAATAAAAAATAAATTCCTGTAGTCAAGCAATATAACATAACTAGAGCTGATACAATATAAATATTTGTTATCTTCATACTTCTGTTATATAATACTTACATCGAGGACTATCTAATTACTTCCTTTGTCAAGCTGTAAAACTGCTGTGGAGCAGCCGTTGCTCATATTATGGCCTTTTGCTACTCTAAACAAAATAACTTTACCTTTTTTTTATAAGCCTTTAACTTCTTACTCTTTCCATCTAACTCTTCTTCTGCTTGTCTTTCCTCTCTTACCAATTTTAGTTCTTCTTCAGCAATTTTGTTTTGCATCTGTAAAAATATATCTTGTGTGGTTAATCCACTCTTGTTACCTAGAAAAGTATCTAACACATTCAATGCAATCGGTAACAATTCACTTCCATCATCAAAACTTCTTTCTTGTACCTTATTATAGAGGTTAGGGTTATAAATTGCATACCATAAGTAAAATCCATAGTCTACTATCGTTCCTTCATCCAATGATACCTCCATTGAGAACTTGTAATGATTGAGTGGAAGATCAGATATTAAATATCTACCATCATTACTGTTAATATACAGTTCACTTCTGCCATTAAATTCACTATATTTAGTATAATAGATACAGAAATTTTCACGATTAAGATTCAGGCTTATCTAAGTTACCAAATTGAACTATACTGCTAAGCCTCTCACGCAAAAGATCTTTGCTTTCATTTATAAGCTTCGCTTCATACTTCAGAAAAGTAATATTATGGGCTTGCCTTTTTCTATCTCAAAGTTCAAAATAATTGAATCTTTAATCATTAGTGTTTTCTATAAATTGAATAAATCTATTAATTATATAACGTGTACATGAAAAATATGTTAAAGTCAAGTTTCTTTATACCTAAGTAAGGTAATTACAATTTATCATTTCAGCATACACCATATAATTTTATGAACATTTATTTTTACTAAGATAACTTGCATAAGCAAAAGGTATCATTCAGTGCATAGGAATTTTTGTACCTTCTAGCTTAAGTAGATATTATAATATATAGTAGTAATAAAGCTAAGTAAAATACATTTATATAATATTAAAGCTTGTTACTTTTTCCAGAATCGCATCTACCTTTTTTAAAAAATATAGAGATTCACAGAAAAAATAAAAAATTTTGAATAAATAATTAGATACAAAAAACGTTATGCATAACTAATAGGTTATTGCTTGAATATTATTATAGTTATCCAAGATCAACGCTAATGGGCAATGACAGGCTTGAACTGCCGACCTTCTCGGTGTAAACGAGATGCTCTACCGGCTGAGCTAATTGCCCCTTTAACAATATTAAAATAACTTCAAAATACTATTTTATAACTCAATATTATTGTTGTAAACAAAAAGTAGAATCAAATGCAGCCTGGTTCCTAGTTGACCATTTACTTAACTAAATGTTAATATTGAAATTGCTTTGATCAAAAAAATGTAAAAAATGCAAAATAATATAGTACCAGTCTCAATAGTAAAAGAGTTAGAAGATTCTTATCTCTCCTATGCAATGAGCGTAATTATAAGCCGGGCTATACCTGACGTGCGAGATGGGTTTAAACCAGTCCATAGACGCATATTGTATGCGATGTCAAGAGCTGGATATGACGCTGGCAAGCCATATAAAAAGGCTGCCCGTATAGTTGGGGATGTAATGGGAAAATATCACCCACATGGTGATATGGCTATTTATGACTCCTTAGTTAGAATGGCCCAAGATTTCTCTCTACTTTTACCACTTATTGATGGACAAGGTAACTTCGGTTCAATAGATGGAGATCCACCAGCTTCGATGCGATATACAGAAGCAAGGCTTCATAGAATGTCACACTTTCTATTGAATGATATTGATGAAGATACGGTTGACTTTAGGCCAAATTATGATGGAAATGAAACAGAGCCTGTAGTATTACCTGCAGAGTTTCCGAATCTATTAGTAAACGGTGCAAGCGGCGTTGCAGTTGGCATGGCAACTAATATTCCTTCCCATAATCTTGGCGAGATAATCGATGCCTGTATATTATATATAGATAACCCTAAAGTTACTCTAGACGAGCTACTTGAAGTGATACCTGGTCCGGATTTTCCAACTGGAGGAACGATCCTTGGCAAGTCTGGAATAAGGTCAGCGTTTGCCACAGGTCGAGGTTCAATTATCGTACAAGGCAAAACCCATATAGAGGATCTACCACAGGATAGACAAGCAATAGTTATTGATGAAATACCTTATCAAGTAAATAAAGTAAAACTAATTGAGAAAATAGGTGAGCTCGTAAAAGAAAAGAAAATTGATGGTATAACAGGAATTAGAGATGAGTCTGATAAGACTGGCATTAGGGTAGTGATTGATCTTAGAAAAAACACTGCAGCAGACTTTGTACTGAATCAAATGCTAGGACTTACTCCCCTAAGAAGTAGTTTTAGTGTTAACACTTTAGTTCTCAATAATAACAGACCTGCTTTAATGTCATTAAAAGAAATCATAGCAGCTTTTGTTGATTTTAGAAAAGAAGCATTAACAAGAAGAACAGAATTCCGTCTAAGAAAAATTAGAGAAAAAGCTCATATATACATAGGGCTCTACATTGCGGTCTTAAATATAGATGAAGTAATAAAAATTATTCGTGGTGCAAAAGATCCTGAAAAAGCAAGTGAAGAGCTTTTGAATCAAGAATGGAAAACTTCAGCTGAAATAAACACAATTATTGAACTAATTTCAGATAGCATGAGTTTTTTAAAAGATGGAGTGTATTATAGATTAACTGAGCTACAGGTAAAAGCTATTCTTGACATGAAATTGCAGCGTTTAACGGGCCTTGAAAAAAGTAAATTAGAATCTGAGCTAAATTTAACGGTCAACTTGATAAAAGAATATATCGCTTTTCTCGGTTCAGAAAAAAAATTAATGAAAGAAATAAAAAATAATTTACAGGAAATAAAGAACAGATTTGCCGTATCACGAAAAACTACAATAGAAGAATCAGATTCAGATATTGAAGCCGAAGATCTCATTCCAAAAGAAGATATGGTAGTAACCGTAACTATGAATGGTTATATTAAGCGCGTGAAACTCTCTCACTACAAAACTCAGCGTCGTGGTGGAAAAGGGAAATTAGGACAAGGATTAAAAGAAGAGGATGTAATCACAAAACTATTTGTTGGAAATACTCACACTAGTCTTTTATTCTTTTCCAATATTGGTCGAGTCTATAGACTAAAAGTTTATAAGTTACCACTTGCAGAACCAACTGCACGTGGAAGAGCGCTTGTTAATATATTTCCTCTTGCTGATGGTGAAACAATCACCAATATAATGCCGTTGCCAAGTGAGAGTGACGAGAATCAGAATATAGTCTTTGCTACTGCTCATGGAAACATAAGACGCAACTCTTTAGCGGACTTTGATTACATTCCAAATAATGGGAAAATAGCAATAAAACTCGATGAAGGAGATAAACTAATATCGGTTAAAGTATGTAATGAAATTGATCATGTCTTACTTTCAACAACGCTTGGAAAAGGTATCAGATTTGTCGTAAGCGATGTGCGCCGATTTAAAAGCCGCAATTCAGATGGCGTAAGAGGCATAAAACTTGCAAAACATGACAGCGTGATATCCATGACTATACTAAATGGCATAGGCGTCACAACAGAAACAAAAGAGCTTTACTTAAAAATCCCACTCGCAAAAAGGCTGGAATCTGCAGTTAGCAGCTCTATCAATCCTAAATTAGAAAAGACCTTGAATGATTTAGGAATAGATAATGAATTATTCTTAAAGCTCGCAATTAATGAAGAGTTTATACTAACTATAACTGAAAATGGTTTTGGTAAAAGAACTTCTGCATACGAGTATAGGGTAACCAATAGAGGCGGTGTTGGTATTACCAATATACTTACTACTAGTAGAAACGGTAATGTTATCGCCAGCTTTCCAGTTGAACATGGTGATAATGTAATGCTCATTACAGATAAAGGAAAGTTAATTCGCATTTTGGTTAATGAAATCAGAATTACAGGACGTAGTACTCAAGGTGTCACTCTATTTAAAACAAAAAGTAAAGAGAAGGTGGTGTCAGCAGCAAAGATTGAAGATCATGGTTCCACTGAAGATAGCATTTCTGAAGTTGAAGGCTCTATTTCTTTTTGATTTTGTAGTAATGCAGCATAGGCATAGCTAAANGGTAAAAAATGCAAGTTTTTGTTGATTAATCTACAGCATTTAGATTAAAATATAGACTATACAGCAAAATAGAGATTAATGAACAAGAAATTAACTAAAAGTAAAAAACCACCGGTAAGCAAGGAAAATAAAAAAATATTTCCTGTTAAAGACTCTACTAAAGATAAAAGTAGAAGAGATTTCATAATATTAACTACATGCGCTATGGCAGGCATAGGAGCTGCAAGTAGTTTTTGGCCATTGATTAAGTCTATGAACCCTTCCTCTGAAGTCTTAGCAATGTCCACAGTTGAGGTTAATTTATCTAACATTCAANAAGGGCAAGAAAAGAAAGTAAAATGGCAAGGTAAACCAGTACTTATTCGCAGACGTACAAAGCAGGAAATTGACGCTGCAAGAGCTGCCAATGTGGAAAGTCTAAGAGACCCTGAGCCAGATGAGCAAAGAGTACACAAGGGAAAAAATGAATGGTTAATTATGATAGGAATATGTACCCATCTTGGATGTGTGCCAATTAATCATGTTACAAAAGATGGTAATGGTTGGTTCTGTCCTTGTCACGGTTCATATTATGATACATCAGGCAGAGTAATTAGAGGACCTGCACCAAAAAATATGGCTATACCTAATTACTTTTTTCTAAGTGAAAATGTTGTGGTAATTGGCAAAAAAGCTTAATTGATACGTTAACAACCAACCTATACTCTATTTCGAATAATCTCCATACTTTAGCTATATTGATAACTAACAGCTACATTTTTACGCATAACCTCTAGTAACAAATTACTTTGTGTCATAATCTTTTGTTGATATATCTGCCGTTTAACTGCTTCTACATCTACCGTATTGTTTTTAATACCACATAACATCATCAACCTTATGGTGCCATTTTCTCTCAATTCTACTATTTCATCCATACCTATTTTACTAAATAAAGCCTGTAAATGAGGATTTAAGCTCCTTACTTTTATTTTAAATTCCTTTGAATTTGGCAGTTTAAGATTACTTGCCAATTCATCAAAATTTAAACAATTTACCTTTTGCCTCTTGAGATTGTTCAATAAATCTTCTGAGTCTTTAACTATAATCTGTTTCAATTCTAAAGTACTTTCCAACAGCGCATAATCAAGTTGTACTTTATCTATTACTTTTATAATGGAATAGCCTTCGCTGAGATTGACTGGACCTGCTACGTCACCAGTTTCTAATCTTTCTAGAATGCCCTTGAGGTTACCTTTCAGTTGATTTAAATTAACTGTTGTTTTACGCATTTTTATTGTAGTTTCTGGAACGAAGTTGTTATTATCATTACGTAATTTCTTCACTAAATCTTCAGCTGTACTATAAACACTCTCGTCTCTCCGGTTAGGAACTATAAATTCTTGGAGCATAATAAGATAATCCGGCTTTTCTATTTGCTCTCGTGCATCACTTACTTCTTTGTCGCCTACATTGATAAATGGTACAATTCTCGTTTCAATGATCTTACCCCACAACAGTTGACCTTCTATCTGTTTTTTCAAAAGATTAAGGTCTATATTATATTTTTTCACGTATTGATCGACTTTATCAGTCTTAATCTTAAAGTTTTGAATCAAAAATAGTATGGTAGCATTATTTAACTCTTCACTACTCAATTCTATATTTAACCTTCGCGCCTCATTGATAATGATAATTTCATCTATTAACTGCTTAAGAATTTGAAGCCTTAGTTCCCTTCCATCTTTGGTGCCGAACAATGAACTTATCAAATTAATACGTTTTTCAACATCTAAATTTGAAACTGGCTCACCATTTACATCTGCAACAATTTCAATTTCAACTGCAAGCAACTTAATTGGCAACATCACCAACAACAAAATTAGTGTTTTACACATAAACAAGATTATTTACTAATAACCAATTTTATCATAAGTATAAAATTGATACTAGCTAATAAATAATTTTTAAANAATTCTCTTCATAACATATTCATAAACACTTCAATCTATTTAACATACCATATTATATTAGTATAAACTAATAGAGTAAGAAAACTTTCAGTATTCCCAAATTAGGTATTTTGACTTCTTATATGTAATCTTGCTAAGAAATAAACTAGCTCATGTATGACAAATAGAGATGAAACTATCTTCGCTTTATCAACTGTATTTGGTAAGTCAGGCGTTGCAGTAATTAGAATTTCAGGTAATCATGCACTTAAAGCTTTAAGTCATTTTCATATTAAGAAAGATATTAAGCCAAGGTTTGCTACTTTAGTCGATTTATACGACGATTCAGGTCAATTGATTGATAATGGAATAATCATTTATTTTCCTGCTCCAAGCAGCTTTACAGGTGAGGACATTATAGAGCTGCAAGTGCATGGAAGTAAGGCAGTTATAAAAATAATCTTGGAGGAATTATCAAAAATTTTTGTTATGGCCAAACCTGGAGAATTTTCGCTCAGGGCTTTTCTAAATTGCAAACTTGATTTAACGCAAACAGAAGGAATCGCAGACTTGATCAATTCTGAGACAAAAATGCAAGCTAAACAAGCAATTAGGCAGATGTCAGGAGAACTGGAAAAGCTATCCAACAGTTGGAGGAAGAAATTAATAACGATACAATCAAAAATTGAAGTATATATAGACTTTCCAGAAGATGTCACAATAGAAAAAAATGAACTAGAAAAAATTAATAATGAAGTGCAAGCTCTTATGCAGTCAATACAAGATCATTTAAATGATAATAGGCGAGGTGAAAGGTTACGTGAGGGTTTACATATTGTAATAACTGGTAAACCAAACGTTGGCAAATCAGCACTATTTAATTTCCTTGCTAAACGTGATATAGCTATTGTTTCTGAATATGCAGGTACAACAAGAGACGTACTTGAAGCTCATATTGACATTGGTGGATATCCAATTATCCTCTCTGATACTGCTGGAATTCGTGAAAGCTCAGATCCAATAGAATCAGAAGGCATAAGCCGAGCAAGAAAGAAGTCTTGTGAAGCTGATTTAAAAATAGAGCTATTTCCCTATAGTTCTACTGTCATTAAAACTGAAGTCCAGAAATGCATTTCAATATCAACCACTCTTATGAAACCAAGTCAAGGCAATACTATTTACGTGTTGAGCAAAGCTGATGATATCAGCAACGATCATTATATAAAAATTGATGGTATAGATTTCTTACCCATTTCTATTTTAAAAGGAACAGGTACAGAGAGACTAATTTCTGTGATTAAAGAAAAAGTAGAGGAAAAATTTGGTTACGATAAAGATACACCTGTGATTACCCGACAAAGACATAGAAATTGCATGAAGAAAGCTATAGAACATTTACAACGTTTTAGTATAGACAATCCAATTGAGCTAATGTCCGAAGATTTAAGGCTTGCTGCGTCTGAACTTGGTATGATAACAGGAATTATCAATGTTGAAGAAATATTGAGTAATATATTTAACAGTTTTTGTGTAGGTAAGTGAAATTTTTATAGATTGCTTGAAATCGAATGTTATGGTAAAAAAAAAATGGACGGATGGCCGAGTGGTTTAAGGCATCAGTCTTGAAAACTGACGTACGCGGCAAGCGTACCATGGGTTCGAATCCCATTCCGTCCGTATATTCTTTTAGTTACCCATATAAATTAAGATTCTACTTTAAAAAAACTAATCCTTGGAATAATAACCTTATCATAGATTTCACTATATACTTGGTTATTGTCTTTAACTTCAATTTGAGTGACAATATGGCACCTATTGGTCTTCTTTAATGCTATTTCTTGAAATCCTCTTCTAACCTTATCATAAAAACAGATATCCATCTCTTCATATTTATTTTTATAATTTACCCTGTTTAATCCGACTTGAACATCAATATCTAGAATAAACGTAATATCTGGGCATCTAATTCTTAGTAACTCATGGAGATCTTCTATCAGTTTTAAGTCAACACCTAACCCATATCCTTGATAAGCAATCGTTGAATCAATAAACCGATCACAAATTACTATTTTTCCTTCTCCTAGAGCTGGTAGTATTAATTTTTTCATATGCTCATACCTCATTGAAACAAATAGCAGAAGTTCAGAGATAGGATCAATATTGTCCCTCAAAGGTATTCCTCTTATCTTCTCCGCGAAACTACTCCCACCTGGCTCTCTGGTCAATATCACATAATTTTCACCGCGAATTTGTTTAAGACGGTTTGCAAGCAACTCAGATTGTGTTGTTTTGCCAGAGCCGTCTATTCCTTCAAATGTTATAAACATAAGTTCTACAATTGAAATACTAAAAAAACATGTAAATAGTATACACAGGATCATTTGACATTTAAGCAATAAGATCATAAACTACATGTAATATATAACTCTCTTTAGGCTATGGTTGCACTGAATACCCCCAAGGTAGATTTAGACTTTACTGCAAAGGATTTTAATCTTTTAGGTGTAGATAACAAATACTATACATTAAACGACTGTCGCGGCAAAAATGGTCTTATTGTAATGTTTATATGCAACCACTGTCCTTACGTCCGATCAATTATTAGCGATCTGGTAAGCGATGTTGATTTATTAAAAAAAGTTTATCAGGTTAACACTGTTGCAGTAATGCCAAATGACATAAATGAACATTCAGAAGACTCCTTTAAAAATATGATCAATTTTGCTAAGAAAAATAAATTTACATTTCCATATCTAATTGATAGTACACAAAAAGTAGCTAAAGAGTATAGCGCTATTTGTACTCCTGACTTTTTTGGCCTTAACGCTAATTTGAAACTTCGCTATCGCGGACGCTTCAACAATGCAAAAAAAGAAAAAGTTCAAAACTACAAAATAGGTAGTAGTGATTTATTTCAAGCTATGAAATTTATCGCAGAAACTGGTAATTCTCCAGTTAACCAAAAGCCAAGTATCGGTTGTTCAATTAAGTGGTCCGGTTCCATAGGTTAAACATCTCATGCACGGCAGCTCTCAGTATTTATTTGATATTATAATTTTACTTTCCGCTGCTGTATTTATAGTTATAGCGTTTTGGAAAATGAATATCAGTCCAGTGCTCGGTTATTTTGTTGCAGGCGCATTGATTGGCTCTCATGGGTTTAATCTAATACACTCAGCTAAAGCAATGGATAATTTTGCAGAATTTGGTGTAGTTTTTCTATTATTTATCATAGGTCTTGAATTAACATTTGAACGCCTTATCGCCATGCGTATTCATGTATTTGGATTTGGCTCTCTTCAAGTGATAGTTACTATGGTAGCAATATGGTGCATTGCTCTCGCTTTTGGAGTGAATACAAATATGGCAGCAGTTATTGGTGGCGGACTTGCATTATCCTCAACAGCAATAGTGTTGCAGGTTTTGCAGGAAAAAGGTTCTCAAGCAAGCCAAGTTGGTAGGTTGTCAATAGCAGTACTACTAATGCAAGATTTCGCAGTGGTACCTCTAATAGTATTAGTGCCCTTACTTACCAGTAACTCTGAAAATAGCCTGATAAGTTCACTAGTAGGTTCACTAATACAAGCAACTATTGCACTAGTATTGATATTTATAACCGGTAGGTTGTTGCTTAGGCCCTTATTCTCGGTTATTGCTAAAATGGAAAGCAACGAGGTCTTTATATCAACAACACTCCTAATAATACTAGGAGCAGCATTTATTACTGAGCAATTTCATTTATCAATGGCACTAGGTGCATTTGTTGCTGGATTGTTAGTCGCAGAAACAGAGCACAGACATTCAGTAGAACACGCAGTGTTACCATTTAAAGATCTGTTCCTTGGCTTATTTTTCATGACTGTCGGTATGTCTATCGATATTGATCTTTTGCTTAGTAAACTACCGCTAATCACTTTATTGTCAGTCATCCTTATTGTTTTAAAAACATCTATGATATATGTATTATGTAGATTCTTTGGATTTAAAAGTGCACTTGCTATACAAGCTGGGTTGTTGCTTGCACAAGGAGGTGAATTTGCATTTATTCTATTCCGTCTAGCAGATGAGCTAGATGTACTACCAAGTGAAATCGCTCAGGTACTTATGATGGTAACTACAGTAACTATGGCTTTCACTCCTCTTTTATCAGGACTTGGAGAGTGGATAGCAAATTCATTTAGCACTGAAAAAGTAATATTAGACGACGAAGCTGTCGAAACAGACACACAAGATCTTTACAATCATGTAATAGTTGCTGGATTTGGCAGGGTAGGATATATGGTAACAAAAATGCTTACTGCAGAGCACTTAAGCTACGTTGTAGTAGACATTCAGTCAAAAATAGTCAAAGAAGGAAAAAATGATAGCTTTCCTATATATCTTGGAGACGCTACAAGATATGAAATTTTAAAATCAGTAGGAATAGAAAGAGCCCAGGCTCTTGTGATTTCAATAAAGAACGAAGTGACTATAAAAAAGATAATCTCTCTAGTTGCAGCAAATTTCCCGCATGTAAGTATTATAATACGCCTGCCAGATCTGAGCAATGTAGAGATCTACAGAGATTTAGGAGCTAGTAAAATTATCCCTGAAACATCCGAAATGGGACTACAATTAGGTGGTGCAGCATTAAGCTTAAGTGGAATTAGTGAAAGTGGAGTTGCATCTTTAAAAAATAGGTTCAGAAAAGGCAATTACAGTATGATAAAGGATATTAGTAGCGATATGGATGAGTAATATTTGTTCAATTCTCCTCTACTGTTCCAGTTTATAGCTAGGTTAATTTCAACACCAGCTGTGCATAGACAACTATACAAACACTGCAACATTAAAAATGAGAAACTTACTTGATAAATTTTGCCAACTTTCCTAGCATAATAATTAAAACATTTAGTTGGCTTTTTATGCTTTAATAAAATTTTTAAGTTTTGACCTATAAATCTGAAATGCGCTTACATAGCATTTAAGACAGCATAGAAGCACTAACTTTGAAAATAGATGCTAGTTTATGGGGTTTTATCTTTTTTTACTTAGTAAATTCCTTAAATATTAAAGCAACTCATGAACTGGTAAAAAGGTATCATTCAAGTAACTTAGAAAGGTATCATAAATATGATTAAACTGACATTCAGAGTTTAATTTATCAGCAAGCACATCAAGACAATAAGCATAAAAAGAGCTGTATTATACTAAAACAAACACCTTTAACAAGGCCATATAAAAGCTATATCGCACAGTATAGCTACTTAGATAACAAAGAAGTAATACAGAAAATAACTGTTTTTTATGGTACAATAAAGCCCGGTATTCTCTTATAAGTTTTTACATAATTGATATTTCTGAAGTATTAGCTAGTATATTTATACGATATTAGATAAGTAGAAAGAATTAATTCTAAGAAACATATTGATAGTTATAGACTTTCTATGTTGGCTATGTTGTAATTTAATACAAGCAATCTAGTAAGTTTTTATAAAGTTAAATAGGGCACTACAGAGCTTTCTTTTTAAACTTTGCAACATTAATAACGAAGATGCAAAAAAGGATTAGTTAAGCTTATATAAAGCTTACCAAACTTGATCTGTGCATGGTAATAATATTAACGATAAATGAACAAATGGTTCTAACAAACCGTAACCTCACAGAAGTTACTTTTCTTAATTTATTAGACAATGATATTAGTAATGAAGATATAAAAATTTTAGCTAATGTCCGACTGATAAACTTCGAATAGTTTAACTTACTTAATAATGAGATTGATAAGGAAAGCAAAAAAGCTTTAAGTAAGTTTGTATCTTCCGGTGTATTTATAAGTGACCTAGTTACTAAATTTTAGTTAGATCTTAATAATAATATTTCTACAAGTACAGATTACACTCATGAAACCTTAGAAAAAAATTATAGAATCTAGTTAGATAATAACAATTTCATGGAATAAGAGAAAGCATCTCTATAAACGGATCAACAACAATGATGTAGTTTTGGAGTTATAAGTATGCTATAAAAACAGAACAATTCTATTTAAAGCACTGAATAAATAGAAAAACAATATAAATAAGTGTTAATATTTATTTTTAATAAAATAATAATTATTAGATGTCGTTAGTTGCATACGAAATTGTATTTTTTTATGAGTTATCTAATTCAGACAAGTAAATGTTACTTAAATAAGTACGGATTTCTTCCAGATAAGTAAAGGCAGTATTGTTCTTGATCAGTATCCAAAAAAGAAGCCATTAAGTATTGGAATTCACAATTTTATCATACAGGATATAGGTAACAAAAAGACACTCGGAAGTGCCGAATATTTGTTCTAAAAAACGTAAGGATATCAATTAAGTTAAAGTGATTTAAAGAAAAAAGAGAGTGGAATATGCATTAAAGCATTAAAACAGTAATAGCTATAACTGTAAAATTATTGAGCTTACTAACTGAAGGATAAGGAAGAAAAACGACTTAACTTCCTCAAGGACGGTGGCTAACAAAGAATCTGTTCATAAAACACAAAAAGTAGCAAATTTACTATCATAGCTGCTTCTATATTAACAGTAGTTAGCACTATTTCAGAAAATAGCCATTCTAGTTTACCTAGAAATATTAGTATCTGGAACAGCAAGTTGAAATTAGTTATCTGGCTGACACCGCAAGCATATATTGTTGTAGTAAGACTTCAGAAGCAATTGAAAACAGCAATGTTCAAGATTTTGATAACAGTCAATAATTCATTGTATACAATTCACAATAACAATTAAAATATTTTTTTACTTTTCACCGTATATTCCTCAACATATTATCTTTAAGTACTAATATAATAATATGGCATTATTAATAGTTGAGTCACCTGCAAAGGCAAAAACGATAGGTAAGTATTTAGGCAAAGAATTCAAAGTAGCTGCATCTTTTGGACATGTAAGAGACCTTCCAGTGAAGAACGGTTCTGTTGATCCAGATAATGATTTTGCTATAAAGTATGAGATTATCAAAAAAGCAGAAAAGTATGTAAAAGAATTAGTTAAGGAAGCAAGTAAGACATCAGATATATACCTTGCAACAGATCCAGATAGAGAAGGAGAAGCAATAGCCTGGAATGTAGTAGAAGCATTAAAAGAAAGGAAAGCAATCAATAACAAAAGCAACATTCATAGAGTAGTTCTTAACGAGATAACAAAAATGGCGGTGCAAGAGGCTATCAAGAATCCCCGCAAAATAAATATGGACTTAGTGCGTGCACAGCAAGCACGTAGAGCTTTGGATTATTTAGTTGGATTTAGCTTATCACCACTTCTATGGACGAAATTATCGGGAAGCAAATCTGCGGGAAGAGTGCAATCTGTTGCACTTAAGCTTATATGCGAACGAGAAGATGAAATTAACAAATTTATATCACAAGAATACTGGAGCATAAAGGCAGAAATGCAAAATAGCAAAGACGAAACATTTTTTACTATGCTGAGCTACTATAACAATAAAAAGCTAGAAAAATTTGATATTAAGAATCAAGAAGAAGCAAAAAACTTAGTAAGAGATATTGAATCAAAGCAATACGCTATAAGAACAGTAGAGCACAAGCAAGTTAAGAGAAGTCCTCTACCTCCATTTATTACTTCAAGTCTTCAGCAAGATGCAGTAAATAAGCTGCATTTTAATGTGAAAAATGTTATGCGCATAGCACAAAACTTGTACGAAGGTATCGATATTGGCGGTGAGACTATAGGACTGATAACTTATATGCGTACGGATGGATTCTACATTGCGGATGAGGCTATAATCTCAATTAGAGAGTTGATTAAATCATTGTATGGCAACAAATATTTACCAAAGTCTCCCCGCCAATATGTAAAAAAGGTCAAAAACGCTCAGGAAGCACATGAAGCAATTCGCCCAACCGACATAAATAGAACGCCAGATAGCATTAAGAGCTATTTAACACCAGAACAATTTAAATTATATGATTTAATTTGGAAAAGANCCATTATAAGTCAGATGGAATCAGTGATTATCGATCAAGTAGCAGTTGAAATTAGCTCTACTGATAAGAAAATAATTTTACGAGCTAGTGGATCAAACATATTTTTTGATGGTTTCTATAAAGTTTATAATGATAATATGGATATCGAGGATGAAGGCCTTCTAGCTACCATGAAAGAAGGTGAGACATGCAAGTTGATTTCTGTTGACCTAAAACAACATTTTACTCAACCGCCACTACGTTACAGTGAAGCAAGTATCGTAAAAAAAATGGAGGAAATCGGCATAGGACGTCCATCAACTTATGCGATAATTATTTCTGTACTGCAGGACCGTAAGTACGTTACAATGAATAACAAAAGATTTATTCCAAGCAGCCGCGGTAAAATCGTTACCATATTTTTAGAAACTTTCTTTCAGCATTGCATAGAATATGATTTTACAGCACAAATGGAAGAAAAGCTTGATTTAATCTCGAATGGACGTGCAGATTGGAAAAAAGAACTAAGCTATTTCTGGATACCATTTTTTAATCTTGTAAACTCTGTTAAGCAAATGACGCATGATGAAATTTTCGATGGCATTCACGACCTGGTAGTTGATTGGTTTTGTTCGGAGAAAGAAAAGGAAGAAATAGATAAAAAATGCTCTAATTGTTCTGATGGCTCATTGAAATTGAACTTTGGAAAAGCTGGAGTGTTTCTTGGATGTTCTAACTACCCTATATGTAATCATACAAAAAAAATTACTGGCAGCAATGACAATTTAGAATACCCAAAAAGTTTAGGTATAGATAATGTGACAGGGCAAGAAGTGGTAATTAAAAAAGGTCCTTTCGGATTTTATTTAGAATTTAATAATGAATCAGAAAAGAAAAAAACGAGGTCTATACCAAAAGACATAAATATTAATGATATTGATCTAATCACCGCAACACAGTTACTTTCCTTGCCAAAAGTAATTGGAGAACACCCAAACACTGGAAAAGAAGTAAAAATGGGCCTTGGACGATTCGGGTATTATATCTTCCATGATGGTAAATACTTCTCTCTTAAAAAGAGCTTAAAAGAAGTATTAGAAACGCAGTTGAATGAAGCTGTACAAATTATCGCAAACAGCCCACGAAAAGAGCTAAAATCTCTCGGGCTTAATGAAAATGGAAAAGAAGTTCTCATTCACAATGGTAGGTACGGATTTTATATAAAGAGTGGTAAAACAAAAGTCGCTTTAGGCAAGAATGCAGATATTGAAGGCATAGACCTGAAGAAGGCCTTAGATTTGATTAAGAATAAAAAGTAAATATTTAAAGAGCATATATTTAAGTTCTTCATAAGAAGAATGAAAATATCAAACTTTTAATTAAAAATAATTATCAATTATTAATATATATAAAAGTTAAATTACGTTAAATGGTATTAGAGGCTATGACTTATAAAATCTTAAAGGAGTATCCTGATAATAAAAATAAACCAGTAAATTACGAGCATTTAATAGGTTAACATATTGAAAAGGCAATTGAAAGAAACAATAATTGTCTTGAGGAAAGAAACATTTTTTTCCTCGATAGTGGGAAAAATAATTAACTTAATATTAAAACTTACTAAAAATATAATGCATGGCGGTAATTTAACATCAAAGAATATCTATGGATACCATGCAATTTCACAATGGATAAAAAAAAGGAAAACAACGCAATATGTCCATATACTAGAAAATCGATAAAAAAGTTTTATCCGCTTAGAAAAAAGCAAGCCTAAATAATACAACCTAAATTATAGGAGTATCCAATAAAGATTAAGGTAGATTATTAGACAATAATAAAAAAGAATTGATGAAGCAAAAAACTTTCTCAAATTTATTTGAGCAATTGAGAACAATTATTCCAACCATGCCCAATACCTAAAACCTAAATAATAGCGCTAATGTTAATAGCAAACAGAGGGATCTACACCATTGTAAGATACTANTTTGGCAGAAATGTACTATTTCTTCACAGAGATATCCATATGAGTATTAAATAGGGTGAGGAAAAACTGCGTTGCATTATGCTGCTTTTTCCAATAATCCTGATACAGTAAAACTTCTTTTCAAAGCAGTAGCTAAATAATATAAAAGATAATAATAGGACAAAAATTGCTTTCTCTGCTAAGAATAAGGAAATAATTAGCGAGGCCTCTGCCAGCTAGATATACCTTTCTATGTTAGAATCAGCTTTTTAGCACTTTTTTTAAGCTATTTACGTAGAGTGATTTAACGCGCAACTGAGATTATGATTACTCCAATAATGTTACTGGTAATGGTGTAGATGAAAATTATCCTACCTTTTGAAATACATTTAACCCCAACTTTAAGTTTACCAAAGAAGATACAGAAAACAGAAATACCTCATCACAGAAACTTTCTTCTAATCATGAAGTTCACAATCAGAGCAAATCACCTGACCACGTGAGACTGATTTTAGTCTACTCGTTAAAACTCGATTTAGGCAGAACATACATTTTATTTTGTCACTTGGAACAAGTGAGCTATTAACAGCAATTCTATCATCAAAAACAAAACATTCACCTTCCCAATTATCATTTTTATTATGAGTCTTTTCAAGATAAGAAAGAATACCACCCTTAAGATGGTACACATTGTTAAACCCAAGTTCTCTCATATATGCCGTAGATTTTTCACATCTAACTCCACCTGTACAATACATAGCTATCTTCAGATCTTTGTTCTTAGAGAAAGACTTTGCCCACTGAGGAAACTCACGAAAATATTCAGTATCTGGGTCGATTGCACCTTTAAACTTACCTAATTTTACTTCATACTTATTTCGTGTGTCTATCACTAAGACATCAGGTTGAGAGATAAAATCATCCCAATGCTCTGGATCAATATACTTACCTCTAAGAGAAATATCAAGATTACCTATACCGAAGTTTATAATTTCTCTTTTTAACCTTACTTTTATCTTATTAAATGGTTGAAATTCTGTTGTACTTTCTTTCCACATAAGGTTTTTTAACCTGTAATCAGAACGTAGAAAATCAAACATCTTATCAATTGCATTTCTTTCACCAGATATAGTTGCGTTGATACCCTCTTCTGCAAGAAGAATAGTACCCTTTAATTTAAGGTCGCTGCATACAGCTTTTATTGTGTCTTTCATGTCATAGTAATTAGAAAGTTCTACAAAGTGATAAAAAGTTGCAACAACAAAACTCATAACTATTAATCCACAAATTTAAAGCATAATATATAAAGTTACAAAAGCATTCAATAGATCTTCTCTGGATATCTTCAGTTTTTGTATATAACATTTTAATATTAAGCGTGAATTGAATTTAATGCCTTTAAGAATATTTAAAAATATATTCTTATTTCTAGTAAGCATACTATTTATTTGTCCTATATTATCATTAATATCAATCCTACTTACAGAATCAGCAAATTCCGTGTGGGTCATCAGTACACTTTTCCCTGAATACATACTAAATACATTAATTTTAATGATAGGAGTTGGAAGTGTATCTTTTATATTTGGAGTAGTGCCGGCCTGGCTAACCACTTTTTTTTCATTTCCTGGAAGTAGATTTTTTGAAGTTGCTTTATTTTTTCCAACATCAATCCCTGGATATATAGTATCGTTTGTTTACGTCAATACGCTGGAGTTTTCAGGTCCAATACAAAGTTTGTTAAGAGAAATTTTTCACTGGAACAAAGGCGATTATTGGTTTCCCGAAATTAAATCTTTAGGTGGTGGGATATTGGTAATGGGATTCAGTTTGTATCCATACGTTTACATACTAGTCCGCTCAAATCTAAAAAATGTTAGCAACTCAGTTACTATTGCATCAACACTTGGAGTTTCCTCATTACAGAGCCTATTTTCCATCATAATACCTTCTATAAGCCCATCAATTATAGGTGGACTATTTTTAGTACTAATGGAAGTAATTACAGACTTTGGTACACCACAGTTTCTTGCAATTGACACTTTCACCACAGGAGTATATCGCACTTGGTTTTTATTACATGATAAATATTCAGCAACTATTTTAGCAATTGCAGAATTGACCTTCATTATAGTACTAACAACTATTGAAAAAATCCTACAAAAAAGAAGAATATCCTATTCTGCAATCAATACTAATGCAGACTACCACAATAAGCGAAGTATAAGCGGTACCTTACCATTGATTTTTGCTTACATCATATGTGTATTGCCAATATTAATAGGTTTCATTTTTCCAATTATTCCACTCATATATTGGAGTATAGAAAATGGATTTCTCATATATGAGTCAAAATTCTATAACATAATAGCAAACAGTTTTAGTTTATCATTTATTACTGCACTAATCTCAATTAACATCGCAATAATGATCGGGTATACGGCACGAAAAAATAGGGTAATTAATAGTATCGCACGTCTCATTTCTTTAGGTTATGCAATTCCAAACGCAATTATTGCGATTAGTATAATAATATTTTTAAGCAAAATATCTTCTTTTGCTACTCAATATATTAAGGAAATTAGTTTAGTAGGAACCATTGGCGCTTTAATTTACTCATATTTATTTCGTTTTTTTGCTATATCTTTTAGAGCAATTGAGTCAGGACTCAAAAAAACGCCAAACGAAATTGAGTGGACCGCACACGCTATGGGTCATGGACCTATCTCCACATGTTTAAATATTCATATTCCTCTCATCAAAAAAAGTATAATATCAGGATTTTTACTCGTATTCATGGATACTATTAAAGAGCTCACAGCAACACTCATTATAAGGCCATTTAACTTTGAGACTATATCAACTAGAATATTTGAGCTTGTAAGCGATGAACGTTACAGAGAAGCTGCCCCATTTTCTTTGATGATAGTTATAATAGGTTTAATCTCTATAATAATTTTGTTTAAGCTTGATGATGAAAACAAAAAATAAAACTTTTTGCAGAAATTAATAGCCACCTAATGTGGTCTAGTATTTATATATGGGCTATCCAAAGAAAAAGGTGGTATAATAACCTCAAAAGTTTTTGTGCTTCCTTCATTTAGAAACTCATACTTACCCTGCATTATTCCAGATGGTGCATTTAGGTAAGTTCCGCTTGTGTACTTAAATACTTCTCCAGGTTTAATCACAGGCTGTTCTCCAATAACACCAACACCTGCAATTTCATTTACCTTTCCTTTATAATCTATTATTTGCCAATGGCGGCTTAGCAATTGAATAGCTGATGATCCTTTATTTTTTATCTTAACATTATACATCCACACATAGCAGTTTTCATAAGGGATCGATTGCTCCTCAATATAAACTGGTAGAACTGTCACTTCAACAGAATTAGTAGTAAGCGTATATTCTAGAGTCATTATTGCAATAGAGAAAACAATACTTTAGTTATACACTATTCTCGTGGATTCTTCAAGCATATTGTCGTATTCTAATTAGCAGTATAATATGAACAGATGCTTAGCAAAAGGATGATAGGAATAATAGGTAGTGGACAGTTAGGTAAAATGATTGCTATCGCTGCAACAAAGCTTGGACAAAAAATACATATTTTTGCCAACGCTAAGGATGATCCAGCCTGCTTTGTTGCTAATAACTTAACAGTAGCAAGCTTATCCGACAAAAAGGCGCTTGAATCTTTTGCACGTAATATAGATTTAGTTACTATTGAATCTGAAAATATTCCATGTGATGCAGTTGATATTATATCTCAATATGTAGAGTTTTATCCTAGTAAAAAAGCACTATATATTTCACAAAACAGACTTAGAGAAAAAGACTTTATTAGAGATTTAGGTATAAAAACTGCTGATTATAAAAGCATACAAAATTATGATGAGATGTTAGAAAGCAGAAACACTTTTGGCTATCCAATAAGGATAAAAACGACAGAAATGGGTTATGACGGAAAAGGACAATATGTAATCAAAAACGACTCTGAAGTAAAGCAATTTGCTTCTTTCGATTGGAAGACACAGTATATTTTTGAAGCAAGTATTGACTTAATAAAAGAGGTTTCAATAGTCATTGCGAGAGATAGAAAAGGTAAAATGGCTCTTTTCCCTATAGCAGAGAATCATCATGTTAATGGAATACTCGATACTTCAATTGTACCAGCTAAAATAGACAACAAGTTAACTCAAGAGGTACAACAAGTCGCAAGAAAAATAGCACATGCACTTGATATAATAGGAATTCTAGCTATTGAATTTTTCATTACCAAAAATAATGAGCTGCTAGTTAACGAACTTGCTCCAAGGCCTCATAATTCTTGCCACTGGAGCTTAGATGCATGTAACATTAGTCAGTTTGAGCAGTTAGTCAGAGTGATATGCGGATTGCCTATGCAAGAAATAGTATTGCGCTTTCCTTGCATGACAAAAAACATAATAGGTAATAATATATACTATTCTAATAGGTATTTGAGCGATAAAAAAGCTAGTTTAACTATATACGGGAAAAAAGAGGTTAGAGATAAGCGTAAAATGGGACATGTTAATATAGATTTAAGTTATTAATTTATAAGTATTCCTTAATTAAAATCTCTAGAATCTGCACTATATTTAGTGCTGCACCTTTGCGCAAGTTGTCAGCTACTATCCACATATTTAATCCATATCTGACAGTGTTGTCTTGCCTAATACGTGATATGTATACTGCATCTTCCTGTACTACATCAATTTGAGTTGTATATTCGCCATCTTCACGCCTATCGTGCACTAAAATTCCATTATTCTCAGCCTTACTGAGTATTTCACGAGCTTGCTCCTCAGTTATGAGTTGATTAAACTCGACATGTGCTGCTATAGCATGACCAATAAAAACAGGCACCCTGACGCAAGTTGCAGTTACTTTTATATCTTCACCTAAAATTTTTTTTGTCTCCTCCTGCATTTTCCATTCCTCTTTTGTAGAACCATTTTTCATAAACTCTCCTATTTGAGGAATGCAATTAAATGCTATTTGCTTAGGAAATATCTCGGGTTTTTTAGTTTCGTTCATAAATATTTTTTTTGTCTGATTATAAAGTTCATCCATTGCTGCCTTGCCTGCACCAGAAGTTGATTGATAAGTTGAAGCAACAATCCTTTTTATTTTTGCTTTTTGGTGTAATAGATGTAATACTAACAGCATCTGTATTACAGTACAATTTGGATTAGATATTATGTTGTGATTTTTATATTCTGCGATTTTTTCCTTATTAACCTCTGGAATGATTAATGGTATACCTTCCTTCATTCTAAAGTAAGAGCCGTTATCTATTACGATGCACCCGGCCTTCGTTGCAACTGGTACGTACTTTTCAGAAACATAATATCCAGCGCAAAAAATAGCTATATTAACCCCAGCAAAGTCATAGCCTTCAAGGCATGAAACAGTCAATTCTTCATCACAAAAACTTACCTTTTTTCCTTCTGATTTCTTAGACGCAAATGCAATAACAAAATCTATTGAAAATTTTTTTTTGTCCTGAAACTCAGCTAGTATACTTAGTACCTCACGTCCTACTCTTCCGGTTGCTCCAACAACAGCAATCTTATGTTTCATACAGATAAACCTCTAACTTTAAATGCATATTACATTCTTACTAATAAAGTTTACAATCATTTTAATACCTTTACCTTGAAACTAATTGTAACTTAGTTATTATTACACAATAAAGCAAGAGATGAGTAAAGGATATAATGAAACTAAGGTAAAATCTGTATCAGCTATATCTCAAAAAACTAAAAAAATTAATGAATCAACAATCCAAAACGCTCTT
>NZ_JABUMP010000001.1:918413-919585 GCF_029169405.1 Wolbachia endosymbiont of Onchocerca gibsoni
TAAAAATTATTAAAACACAGCTTGCAAAAATAGAACAACAACCTTCAAAAACCAAGAGGCTTCTCAAAATCAATACCAGCAATAAGAAAGTTTTTAGCAAAAATTTCTACACCTAAAAGAAAAACATATAAACTAAGATTACAAACAGATCACTTCAGTAAAGCAAAAAATGAGACTCACATAAATAATAAATATATAGAAGAAGCAGGCAGAACAAGCTTAAGAAGAGTAATGCCAAACAAGTGGACAAAGAAGAAAAAAACATGAATATCGATCATTTAAAGTTCTAGCTATCAAATTGTGCAGAAACTTTGCGATACCAAAATAAGTAAAGAGGTATACCACTTACAGTAAATAAGCTTGAGATTAGCAAAGTGTTCACAGGAATCTCATGTATCACCCAACAACAAAAAGTTGTTGCTACAATGCCGATTAAAAGTTTGTAATAATTTCTTTTCTCTATAATAATCTTTAGAAAAGCAAGGCTGCATGTAAGGTAAACAAGTAAAAACAAAACTACAAAAAAATCAATAATTGATGTAATTTGCTTAGCAAAATCGTTGCTTAAAGTAAGAATTAGCAAAATTGCAGTTCCAACTGAACTAATTATTACTGCCAAAAAAGGAGAACCATGCTTATTCTTTTTAGCAAAAAACTGTGGCATAAGTTTATCTTCTGCAAGACCAAAAGCAACTTGTCCACTGGATAAAACCCATGCGTTTAAACTGCCGACACAGAAAATAAATGCAATTACAGAAATAATCAAATGCCAATTACCAGAAAACATAATTTTTATTGCATCAGCATACGGTACTTTTGAATTTGCTAAATCATTGCCATTAATTAATCCCATAATTGTAAAACAATTAATAAAATATATAATAGCAACACAGATTATACCAAGTACTACAGCTTTTGGTATGGTTTTAGCTGGATTATCTACTGATCCTGCAGTGCTGTTGCCAATTCAACTCCAATAAAACACCATAAAGTCAGGAGTGTAGAACGTATAAGAATTCGTGATATCGTAAGATTTGAGATTTTTTCACTTATTATAAAGTTGTTTCTATCGAAAAAAAACAACGCTACCACAGGTATTGCAAGCAACACAGAAACTTTTATAACTGTAATCAGGAGCTCAACACATCCAGCAGTAGTTATTTCCCTTAAGT
>NZ_JABUMP010000001.1:919595-997610 GCF_029169405.1 Wolbachia endosymbiont of Onchocerca gibsoni
CGATGCACCCGGCCTTCGTTGCAACTGGTACGTACTTTTCAGAAACATAATATCCAGCGCAAAAAATAGCTATATTAACCCCAGCAAAGTCATAGCCTTCAAGGCATGAAACAGTCAATTCTTCATCACAAAAACTTACCTTTTTTCCTTCTGATTTCTTAGACGCAAATGCAATAACAAAATCTATTGAAAATTTTTTTTTGTCCTGAAACTCAGCTAGTATACTTAGTACCTCACGTCCTACTCTTCCGGTTGCTCCAACAACAGCAATCTTATGTTTCATACAGATAAACCTCTAACTTTAAATGCATATTACATTCTTACTAATAAAGTTTACAATCATTTTAATACCTTTACCTTGAAACTAATTGTAACTTAGTTATTATTACACAATAAAGCAAGAGATGAGTAAAGGATATAATGAAACTAAGGTAAAATCTGTATCAGCTATATCTCAAAAAACTAAAAAAATTAATGAATCAACAATCCAAAACGCTCTTTAAAAATTATTAAAACACAGCTTGCAAAAATAGAACAACAACCTTCAAAAACCAAGAGGCTTCTCAAAATCAATACCAGCAATAAGAAAGTTTTTAGCAAAAATTTCTACACCTAAAAGAAAAACATATAAACTAAGATTACAAACAGATCACTTCAGTAAAGCAAAAAATGAGACTCACATAAATAATAAATATATAGAAGAAGCAGGCAGAACAAGCTTAAGAAGAGTAATGCCAAACAAGTGGACAAAGAAGAAAAAAACATGAATATCGATCATTTAAAGTTCTAGCTATCAAATTGTGCAGAAACTTTGCGATACCAAAATAAGTAAAGAGGTATACCACTTACAGTAAATAAGCTTGAGATTAGCAAAGTGTTCACAGGAATCTCATGTATCACCCAACAACAAAAAGTTGTTGCTACAATGCCGATTAAAAGTTTGTAATAATTTCTTTTCTCTATAATAATCTTTAGAAAAGCAAGGCTGCATGTAAGGTAAACAAGTAAAAACAAAACTACAAAAAAATCAATAATTGATGTAATTTGCTTAGCAAAATCGTTGCTTAAAGTAAGAATTAGCAAAATTGCAGTTCCAACTGAACTAATTATTACTGCCAAAAAAGGAGAACCATGCTTATTCTTTTTAGCAAAAAACTGTGGCATAAGTTTATCTTCTGCAAGACCAAAAGCAACTTGTCCACTGGATAAAACCCATGCGTTTAAACTGCCGACACAGAAAATAAATGCAATTACAGAAATAATCAAATGCCAATTACCAGAAAACATAATTTTTATTGCATCAGCATACGGTACTTTTGAATTTGCTAAATCATTGCCATTAATTAATCCCATAATTGTAAAACAATTAATAAAATATATAATAGCAACACAGATTATACCAAGTACTACAGCTTTTGGTATGGTTTTAGCTGGATTATCTACTGATCCTGCAGTGCTGTTGCCAATTCAACTCCAATAAAACACCATAAAGTCAGGAGTGTAGAACGTATAAGAATTCGTGATATCGTAAGATTTGAGATTTTTTCACTTATTATAAAGTTGTTTCTATCGAAAAAAAACAACGCTACCACAGGTATTGCAAGCAACACAGAAACTTTTATAACTGTAATCAGGAGCTCAACACATCCAGCAGTAGTTATTTCCCTTAAGTTCACTAACGTAATAATTGCAAGTAATAGTAACTCTAAAAGCAAACGTATATTTTGAATATCCTCATAAAAAAGTGGTATAAGATAACCGACACCTACAATTACTAGAGCTGTTATACTAACCCAGGAGATTAACCAATAAGTCCAACCAACAAAAAATGCTACTGTGGGACTAAAAACATGTTTTGCATAAACGTGAGGACCTCCAGTCTCTGGAAACTTTGTACATAGTGTAGTAAAAATACTAAAGCGAGAGAGACAGCACCAGCTCATGATATTAGCCAACTTATGAGGCTATAAATACCGTATGGTGGAATGCTAATCGGAAGAATAAAAACTCCAGAACCAATCTGGCTACTAATAACTAAAGCAAAAACAGTTAAGAAACCTATTTTATTTGACACAATACTTCTTCGTTCCATTAGAAAAAATGGTCACCTTATAGACTTGCGGTACCAAAATAAATAAATAAGTGTGCCACTTAAGGGGAATAAATTTGACATTAACAATGTACTGATAGGAATTTCATATATTATCCAACAACAAAAAAGTATAGTCACGCCTCCAATCAGTAACTTGTAATATATTTTCTCTTGCATAGCAACCTTAAGAAAGGCAAAACTAGATATCAAGTAGATAAATAAGAACGAAACCATAGAGATATCAATTATTGAAGTTACTTGCTCAGCAAAATTTTTGTTTGATGTTAGAACAAGCAAAACTAGTACTCCTAAAGTACTGAGTATTATTCCATAAAAAGGAGCATTGTGCTTGTTTCTTTTAGCAAAGAGCTTTGGCATTAACTTATCTTTTGCAAGACCTAAGACAACTTGTCCATCAGTCAAGAACGAAGCATTTAAGTTACTTACAGAAACAATAAAAGCAACAACAGAAGCTATTACATGCCAATTACCTGGAAACATAATTTTTACTGCATCAACGTATGGTGCCCTTGAATCAGCTAGTTCACTACCACTTATTAGTCCCATAATTGCAAAATTATTAATAAAATATATAATAGCAACACAGATTGTACCAAGTACTATGGCTCTTGGTATCGTCTTAGCTGGATTATCAACAGATCCTGCAGATGCTGTTGCTGATTCAAGTCCAATGAAACACCAGAGAGCAAGAAGTGTAGAATGAGCAAGAATCTGCGATGTTGTAAAATTTGATATCTCCTCACTTATTATAAAGTTATTTCTATCAAAAAAAAACAACGCTACCACAGGTATTACAAGCAGCGCAACAATTTTAATGACGGTTAATAAAAGTTCAACACGTCTAGCAGTATTTACCCCTCTCAAGTTTATTAGCATAATAGCTAAAACTAATGCCATCTCTAAAAGCAAACGTATATTTTGTATATTATTATGAAAAAGAGGAGCTAGATAACCGACACTTGCAATTGTTACAGCTGTTGAACTCATCCATAAGCTTATCCAATACGTCCAACCAACAAAAAAAGCCACTGTAGAACCAAAGGCATGTTTTACATAAACGTGAGGACCACCAGTTCTTGGAAATTTTGCACAGAGCAAAGCAAAAACCAAAGCAAGAGATATAGCGCCAAATCCTGATATCATCAAGCTTATAGGACTATACATGCCATATGGAGCTAGGCTAATTGGAAGCATGAAAATTCCCGAGCCAATTTGACTACTGACGACTAAGGCAAAAACAGCCAAAAAACCCATTTTATCTGACACAATGTTTTCTGATTTTAGTAAATAGATTAACAATTTCTGCCATTCGTGCAAGTCATTCTGTTGCTCAGTAGCTGGTTCATGTTTAGGCTTTTTTATCAAAAAATCAAACTCAGCAAAAAATTTATTTGCAAGCAGCGCAAAAGTGCACACTTAATTTCATCTTCATACAGGAAATCTTATTGTTTAGGATTCTAGATACTTAACTTTTGCTCTTCAACTAAGAACACCTGACTATCAATAACTTTTACACTTATCACAATAATCAGAGTTTAGTAAGCAAGATGTACTTTATATTAAATCTAATATTTTAAACTAAACACTTTCAGTAATACCACCTGACATAATTGAAACCTTCAAACAAACTCTCCTCCCTCTCGCAGTACACAGATCTAACAAGAGGTTTGTGTGACGTAAGATAAATTATCTAGATCATTAACCTTTAAATCGGGTACATCTTCTATGGTTTGCACTAAAGCAATAGGATTTTTACTCTTCCTCTAATTTCCTTAGCCTTTGGGTAAGTTTCATGCCTAATCAGAATTAATTCTTTACATTATCCTCATACCTTTTTGCCTCTTTGTGCATTTTATTAACTAGGAGACATGTTGCATCAATCACTTAAATACCCTTTTTTTTCGCCTCCTCTTCTACATTTTTTGCACTCAGTATGCACTGAAAATCAATATTCTACTATATTTATCAATATCCTCAACACTATTTACAAAAACTACTGTCTCTTAAAAAGTTCTTCACTATATATTTGTTTAAACAATTTAATGTAGAACATAAACTCGGCGCTCATTTTTATTTTTTTTAAAAACAATAGCCTAATATAGCTACAGCTCTTTTAACTTCTGCATAAAACCCGCGCGGTTCAGATAAAATAATTTTCACTTTTTCCAAATTAGATTGGTATGCAAGCAAACATTGCTTAAAAATAAGCTTCGCTCATCATATCTTATAGTACCATTATTTATATTTTATATAATAGTCATTTTTCACATATTTTCTTTGACGTTTAATCAGTTTGACACTACAGAAGATTTAAGAAAGAGCACTCCCCAAAACGAACAGATAGACCAACATTCTGGATAGAAATAGAGTAGTAATAACAACAACCATATCAACAACGTCATTCATTATATATACCANAGTAAAAAAGAAAACCAGAGATTATAATAATACAACTGTATTCTATTTTAAATGGCCTTGAATATGAAAGTTTGTACAAAATACTTACTTCGAAAAAAAATTTACCTAGATAAAAAGGTACTTAATCTCAAAGAAGGTATTGATAACAAAAAATACCGGTGTGCACTGAATAAATTTTTATGAGAACGTAAAACGTATATACCCTCATAGTAAATTTGTTTTCACACGTGCTTGACTATACTAAACATAGATGATAAAAACATTGCCAGAATTAAAGCATATGTAAATAAAGCTAGATCGCAGTGCCTACCAGAGTTATAAAATAGCTGTAACCCCTACGCATATTGTATAAACTGTAGCTACAGTAGAGATAACAATGGGATATTTCACAACGTAATTTTAATATTGAATAAAGGAAAAGTATTAGAGAACAGACTATTACGAGAAGCTACTTCTAGTAGTAAGATAAGAAAATTACTAAGTACAACAGTAACAGATTAGAACAGACAGAAAAGCAAACATAAAAGTATATTTGATAAAAGGTAAGATTGATCAGCAGAAAAACAAAGTAAACATAACAAAGATGCAAATATAGCATCATCTATAAAAGAGTTAACTATACTTGACTCAAGGTACACAGTACCAATTTTCATTAATGAGCTTCATAATATACACACATCGGAGTAATGACCGCTTGCACATGTAGCTAAAAATACTATAAATAAAATAGCACCTATATTTAAATGTCACACCTGAGATGTAAACTGTATTTTCTTTATCAAAAAATTAAGTCTATAATCTTGTTTATCCTTATCGATACAAAGAAATCCATCCTCTGTTATTTTGCAGTTTTCAGGAGCAATATCTAAATTGATTTTTTTACCACTTTCGTCCATACTAAAACGAACTCTTGGCTCAGAAAAGTTAATTACATCAACTCCAACTTTCCTTGTTGCCTTTCCATCTAGAGAAATCAAATCAAACTCCCAAATATTATTTGGGTCTATATTTCCCGTATAATAATTACACTTACCGCTCGTACAGTATGAACTTTCAACTACATAACCTTCACTAGGAACATCCACAAGAAAATCCCACAAATCACCTGACATATAGACCACCTTTACACTTACTATTTAAAAAAACTATGCATATTTTAATTACATTTAGCTATAATACACCCCAAAGCACAAAATTCAACAACTAGTTGTTGCGTAAGAAATCTAAGCAGCTACTTAATTCCTTTTGTTAACTTTTTTACCATACCATCAATCATGTGCTTTATTCCTTGATATACAGAATACGTACCTTCGTCACTACGTATATAAGCAGAGCAGGAAAATACATTATGCTCTTCATCTTCTATTGATAATTCTGTATCACACTTTATATGCTCCCCACCTAGCTTTTCTATCAATTTCTCCCTGTCATCTCCTATTGTTACCTTAATTCTATTCTTTTCCTTACCAATCCTACTACTTAAAATAAAAACAATTATTGCTGGAGATATACATATTGCTCCTATTGGTTTTTTTGCAATAAAAAACTCAGAAACTAATCTTTCAAATTCAGGTAGTACTGTTACCGCATCTCTGTTTTCACCCAAATTAGACAAATTCCTCGCAACCCCATATCCACCAGGTACAACTAACATGTCAAAATCTTCAGCTTTTGCTTCTTTTAGGTCATATATTTCACCTCTCGTGATTCTTGCTGCTTCTACAAGTACATTCCTTTTTTCTTTCACTGCTTCTTTTGCTTTATGGTCCATGACCTGTGTAACATCAATATCAGGCGCAAAACATTTAACCTCAACTTCCTGTTGATCAAGAACCAGCAGACTTAAGACACCTTCCCTTATTTCAGTGCCGTCAAGGTGACCACACCCTGACAAAATTACAGCAGCTTTTAATTTTTTCTCACTCATAGAATACCTTATCTCTATATAATCTATGGTATTGTAATACAAATTCTATATTTGGAAAGAGGTAATTATTTTATATTAACTCAAATATAATTGATAATCATTATGTATAATTAGTTATATTTATAACTAACAGAAACTAAATACGGTACAAGGTGGCATAACAGATACTGGCAACAATAAGTACTTTACCCAAGATTTAATTAAACTTATTTAAGAAAATAACAATTTAAAAGAAGCAACAAAAAAACTTCTGAATAGAATACAGACCTAAAAGATTTAGCTTTAACTAAAGCGAAAGATATAATTAATTTATTAAGCAATAATAAAAGTGATGGGTTCTTAAAAACTATATTAGAAGAACCATCAGAAAAAGAAAAACTCAAAAAACTAGCTAAATAAGTTGATAAAGATTGGACAATGATAGAAAAATTCAAAATTTTAAAGTATAACCGATGATTGTTAATTCAAAAAAACTATGGAGAAAGCAGCATGAAGCAGCATTTATAACACTAATAAGTACATTAATAGTTTATTAGCAATAAGAAAAAAATAACTGATGTATTACTTAGATAGTGAAGCATACAGTATTTAGCAAGATTGTTTTAACAATAGCACTATAGAACTGTATTGGGTTAGTTACATATAAACATAAAGACGAAATAAAAGAAGAAGCAATTAACAGAGGAAAAGAAACTAAACATTTTATAGAGAAAATATACTTGATAAAATCCCTAAAGCTGAAACTTAAAAAAGAAAGAATTATTTTGATCAATTATATAAAAATGCGTAATCAGAATGGTAAGAATAATAGACATGTTTCAAATAAAAAGCAACAGTTAATTATAAAATGGGCTAACAAAGGATGAAACTATTCAAAGTTCTTCAGAAAAGCTCATGAAAAAGAACACTAGTACTCACAGAAAAGATATAGAAATACTCAAGAAGTCTATGAACAAATTTTAATCTGCAATTATGCCACTGATAAAAATAAACCAAAAAAGTAGAAGAAAAGGCTAACGAAAAAGTGAAATAAAGTGCATCGAAATTTTCTTAAGTAGGTATCCAAGTTCCGAGAAAGTATAGAGATATAGCGAAAAGCATCAGCCTTAAATAACCTTGTTACGTAAGCTATTAAAATGCAATTTTTTTGAAAAAAGTTGCTCTATTTCCTACCTAGCATGTCTATTAAATCAGATTCTTTGAGTTTACTGTGATCAATTTTACCAAATTTATTAACTATTGCGTTTATTTGATCATATTGCTTAATCAAAAGATTGATGTCCATTACATTCGTTCCAGAACCTTTGGCAATTCTAAGTCTTCTCTTACCATTTAAAATATCTGGATCTCGCTTTTCTTTTTTAGTCATCGAATTTATAATAGCTATGTATTTTTTCACTCTGCCATCATCTGGTATTCCACTGCCTAATTTTTTTGTGAACGAGCTTGGGATGAATCTCATTATATTGCTGATACCATCCATTTTTTTTAGGGTTTTTAGCATCCTTATTAAGTCATTTAAGTCAAATCTACCTTTTTTTATTTTCTCTTGCAGTTTATTAATTTCTTCTTGACCAACTATCTCAGCAGCTCTTTCAACCAACGAAACAACGTCACCCATGTCAAGTATTCTTCTTGCTATTCTATCGGGATAAAAGTCGTCAAGGTCGCTTAATTTTTCACCACAAGCAATAAACTTAATTGGGCAATTAGTTATCATTCTCATAGAAAGGGCGGCACCACCACGAGCATCACCATCAACACGTGTAAGAACAATACCAGTTACACCTATTTTTTCATTGAATGATTTGACAATATTCACTGCATCTTGGCCAATCATTGCGTCAGCTACTAAAATAACTTCTGTAGGTGAAGTTATTTCCTTTATAGCTTTCAACTCATTCATCATACTGTTGTCGATATGAAGCCTACCTGCAGTGTCTAGTATCAACACATCATAATTATCGTTTTTTGCCGCCGCCAGTGCTCTTTTTGTAATTGCAATAGGCCCCTCACCCACTACTATAGGTAAAGTTTGTACGTCTATTTGTTTTCCAAGCACTTCAAGCTGTTTCTGAGCAGCAGGCCTGTAAACATCTAAAGAAACAAGCATTATTTTTTTCTTCTGTCTTTTTAGCTTTAAAGCGAGCTTTCCTGAAGTAGTTGTCTTACCTGCACCCTGTAAACCTACTATCATGATCACAGCAGGAGGCTTAACTGCTAGATTTAATTCGCTTTTCTTTGATCCAAGAATTGCAACCAAATTATCTTTCACAATTTTAATTATCATTTGCACTGGAGAAATACTTTTTATGACTTGCTCCCCTACTACTTTATCTTTAATATCACTAATAAATCTTTTGACAACTTCAAGAGAAACATCAGCTTCAATTAGGGCTATGCGTACCTCACGCATAGCAAGATTAAAATCATCCTCAGAAATGATTGATTTCCCTTTAAGCTTGTTAAATACAGAATTCAAATTTTCAGTTAATGATTTAAACATAATAGCATTAGTAGAACACTCATTAAAAAAAGAGAAAAAGCAGAAACAAAACTCACTGAGTTATAATTTAGCACTTCTTCGAGTTTAGTAGCACTATTAAAGCATAAACCAATAAGTGAATCAGTCAAGTTTTGCAGCATGCTAGCAGATGTTTTCTTTACTTTAAAAACTAATTTATTAAGCAATAGAACAATATAGGGCATAAGAGCTCTGAAAGTCCAATCAACATCCATTTTAAAATTCATTCTTGGCAAAAAGAACTTATGCAAAGGAATAAACAACAAGGTGGTATATAATAGCAAATTAAATTGCGACCAAATATTCTCTGTGTTATATACAAAGTTAAAGATCAAAGATTTATTGTAAATAGGTAAGTAAGGATTACCAGTGATTACACACATAANCGCTAAAACAGTCATTGCTATTTTACTATCCCTTTTCCCCGAAAGTTTCAACTTGCTTTTAGCAATAAATGTATAATAGAGAAACTTGAGTCCTACACTTAAATAAAGTGATAAATTTAGAGCTTTGTACAAATTTTTGTACAACTCTAAACCAGTACCATTCATTTCAATTTCAGCTACAATACATGACTTACTAATAAACCCAGCAGTTCCAGGAAATCCAGCCATTGTAAGTACCGCAATTAAAGAACACATACTTTCGGCTGATATAAGTCTGCTCAACCCACTGAAACTAACCATTTTTGTTTGTGAAATAACTGAATTAGCAACTACAAATAGTAATGACTGGTAACCAAGAGAGAAGATTATGTGCAGCGTTAAAATTGGTACTGCTTTTTCCGAAGAGCTAAGCAAGCTTCCTGCAATAATAAGCAAACCCATCTGCCCTATAACACCGTAACATAAAAATCTACGGATATTTTGTTCGAGAGAGGCAAATATAATGCTATAAATTACAGTTATAGAACCCAAAAACGCTAAAGTTTCAGTATGCATGATACAAGTGTGTAAAAGCATAGTTAAAAAAGAAACTTTAGTGGTAAATAAAGAAAGATATGCAGTACCATGTAACGATGCAGCAGGGTATGCATCAACAACCCAAAACGAGAAAGGGAAACAAGCACAATTTATTAGTAAACCTATTATTACTAGATTAGAATTTTGAATTGCCAATCCTGCTGTTAACATAACTCCAGCAAAAAAGTGTATACAAGCATATCTTACCGCAGGCCCATTATCTTTACTACCAGCAATAATAAAAGATCCACTAATGGCCATTAATTCACAAAATATGATAACCAATATTACCTGCTTAGATAATATTACACACAATGAACTAACAGTGTAAGCAAATGAAGATAGCATCTCTGAAAAGCTCAAGTTATTTGCTGGTAGAACAACTAGAAATGCAGTTAACAAAAAAGATATTAATATGACGCGAAAAGATAAATTAAAATTCAGAACTGGATGAGACCAGTTTAATGTTGCACCCAACCTTTCAGGTAGCATTAATACTATACTTATTAATATAGCTAGAAGAAGTAACAGTGAAAGTTTATAAAACTGCACAATGATCTAAGCTAACATGGTTTATTATATCTAAATGAATAGACAAAAATCAATCTTTATGCAATCGCCTTTTAACTATTAATTAAACTAACTATCATATAATCATATTAGAGTTATGGAAAAACCGGTCAGATTAGATCTAATCTGACCGGCAGTTTTAACAGTGAGGTAAGCTTCACTATAACATGTTCACTCTATAGTACTATACTCATGCGTAATTCATTTTAAATTTATGCACGAGAATTAGTAAATTATTTACTTTTTAAAACAAAGTTTAGTATTACCCTTTTATCACTAGCGTAAAGTCAACTATTTTCTTAATTTTACGTTATCTATATTAAAATGGTTATTGCAACATAAAGTTGCTAATAATACACGTATGCTAGAATAATAGGTGAAGAAGTACTGAGTAATAGCAGTCTGATAATTGTGCATTCTAACTAGCACTAGAATGAAGAAAACTGCACAGCAATGTTGATATTCTTCTATGTCATGTTCTAAGGGACCATACAGAATACTGACGGTTTCCTTACATTTTCACCGTCAACCCAAACAGATAATCACATTACACTCATCTAGCACACTTAATACCCTACTATGAAAAAATAGCCTTACTATAAGTCTTCCACATAACAACGTTTACGCAGTCAACATTTATCAACGCCAGAAAGAAAATTTCCTTTTTTGCACTACTCTCAGCTATGAGATCTATTCTATTACCTTCTTTATCTTTTGCTAAAAACGCACTATTACCCTTGCTTAGTAATATTGTTACTTTAGAAAGATAAGTACTAAGTAATATGCCACAATATTATCTTAATAAAAAGATTATCATAACATAAATTTATTAATAAATAACACACATCACAGTACAATTAATGTTAGATAGATCTAATAAATTTCAGTAGGACACCCAGTTGGACCCATAAGAACTATTTGTTCACCTTCTTTGAGATATTTACATAAACTAGTGGAACCACCGATTTCATGAACAATCGTAGAAATAATTCCCTTTTTCTTATCTACTTCAGTGCCAGTTACAGCTATGCCTTCCATAGCAAGGTTAGTTTTCCTACTATTGGTTTCAAAGTTCTGCAACCTAAAGAACTGTCCAGGTTGAAAATTTTTTGCAGCAAGAGGTGCTTTGATCACTATTTCCAGCACTTTATTAGTTAAATATTGAACTTTTATAACCCTTGCAGTAAATTGCTCTTTGATCTTGTTGAAAAATTCTTCGTGAGCTTGGTCTCCAAATTTTTTCTGAATCTCAGTACCTGTCATTTGGATGATACCTTTTTTTGTAAGAGTTACTCTTACATTACAACATTCATACAATCGTGTACACGAAGCTGAAACCTGAGTTAAAGGAGCATCAACTCCACTCAAAAGATGAGAAATAATAGGATAACCGTTCTTAACACTTGCCATAGCTTTTACAACACTACCTCTATACGAAGGGTGAAGATCACCAAAGAAACTAATCGTTTTACCACCTTGATTATATACTAATATTCTATCTTTATCTTGCATCTTAGGAGAAAATATTTGATCTACTTCTTTCCCTGATGAATTTAGATGAGTAAAATACCCATTGCTCAATTTAAAGTTTTTTTTATCTTCTTCTGCAAGAACTATATTTGGTTCAGTACCTGCTGCTATAAAGATAGAGCGCGCTTTTATATGCTTAATTTCTCCAGATTTTATATCTCTCAGTCTTATCGACTCTGCATGATTATATTTATCTGTTACAATTTCAACCGGCTCTAGATTCTCAACAAAGTAAACCCCTTCTAATAATGCATTTTGCACTTCCTTACTATTTAGTCGATAACTTGGCGAATCTTTCAGATGTTTTCTATATATAATTTTTACTCCCCCAAAGTTCTGCATTAACTCTAATATTTTTGCTTCCCTATTTTCTTTTTTTGCTAATTTTTGCTCTTTTCGAATCAATTGTGCATGCGATATAAACTCATCTGCGATTTCATATTCCTCTTCTGTCCAGTCCCTTTCAATGTAGTTTTTTCCGTATTTATCAACCAATGTTTCATAGCGAAGAAGAAACTTTTCTATTTGAACTGGATAATATGATAAAGCTTCAGTGGCAGTATCAATTGCAGTGAGTCCTGCACCTATAACAACTATCGGCATACGAACTTGCAGGTTCGCTATAGAATCAAATTTAAGGGCACCAGTAAGCTGTAATGACATTAGAAAATCTGATGCCATGCGTACTCCACGAGCTAATACATTTTTTACTTTAATCATTCTTGGCTTACCAGAGCCAAGCGCTAGTGCAATGTGATCAAACCCTAAATTGAATGCGTCATCAACAGTTACTGTACCACCAAAGCGAATACCTCCATAAATGGCAAAATTCTTATGTCTTTCCAACAATAGTCTGATAACCTTTAAGTAATTCTTATTCCACCGAGAAGTAATACCATATTCTGCTACTCCACCAAACCCACCGGCAGAACGCTTACTTAATTTTTCATGTTTAAAATCTTTAATCAGCTCAAAACTATCCATCAAAGGTTCAATCTTTAATCCATCAATAGCAATAACGTTATGCCCATCGTTTAACAAATGATGAGCTAAACTAAATCCTGCAGGACCAAGACCCACAACTAGAATGTTTTTGCTAGTGTTTTCTTTTGGTAGTGGCCGCTGAAAATTTAAAGGATTCCAACGACTAAATAAAGAATATATTTCAAAACCAAATGTTAAACTAAGCACGTCATCCAAAATTTTCGTCTCGATCATCGGTACGTCTACAGGTTCTTGCTTTTCTTGATATATGCATGAATTTGTACAGTCATTGCATATTCTATATCCAGTAGCCGCACATAGTGGATTATCTATCATTACAATTGCAAGGCTAGCTATACTGTACCCCTTGCTTTTTACCAGATTCATTTCTGATATTTTCTGCTCCAGTGGACAACCGTGTAGTTCGACTTTAAGTGGAGAAGCTTTGAATGTCTTATCATCATTAGTTAACCCCTTAGAGCAGCTATCTTTATTCTGCTTATGACAAAATATGCAATAGTGAGCATTATCTAATCCCTTGCTCAAGTCTACCTTTTCACTTGTTAGGTCAAAACCATATCGTCTTTTTATTTTTTTTGAATACAGCACCTCAACTTCTTCTACTTTCTTTTTAGAAAATGATACAAGATTTTCGTAGTCAGTTTTTCTATGAATACTAAAAAGTATACTCTGTTTATTTTTCACTCTCCACGCTGCATATTGTGCCGCAAGTTCTATTTCTTTTTCATGATTTTCTCTATCTTTTAACCAGAATATCACCTGTTCGGCAAAGTTTTTCTCTGTTATCGGTAAAGTGAAAAAGCGATTTAGTTCACTAGTAACATAATCAATGTCAATACTCGCTATATCAGCATATCTATTCAATGCATAACGCTGAACAAATGATCTTTTACATTTATATATTACATTAAAGTCATCATGCTTTTTTCTCAGCTCTTCTATTTCTTTCTCGATGTTAAAAAGCTTTGTGATAAATTCATCAAGTAAATATGAAAGGTCTATAATTAGTTGACTATCAGTCATTTGTATAGTTGATACTAGTTGTCTCTTAGCTTCTAGTGTCAAGGAACACTGGGATGACACTGGAGAGTTAGCTGAAATCAATCTGAGTGACTTCGAAGAAGAAGCTATTTTTTTTCTCGCTTCAATCAATGAAAAAAATAAATTTTCATTGCATGATTTGATGTAATCTAAAAATGTTTTATCTAATTTTATTAATCCATCGCGGGTATATAAATTTGAAAACGAAATGTTAAAATTTAGCTGCATTGCTATATTATGCAGTGTATACACTGTTTTTTACAGACGAAAATTTTATATACTCTGCAACATAGCTAAAATTATTGCTTCTGCAACCTTTTTTTCACTAACATATGCAGCACACTCAAATTTACACGCATTTAAACGTGCATTTTTAATAGTAGCCTGAAGAATCAATATATCTCCTGGAGTAACTGGCTTCCTAAATTTTGCATTTTCAATGGACATAAAGTAAACAACTTTATTTTTCACTGTGCTTCGACTTTCTTTACTCAAAACACATATTGCAGATGCTTGAGCTAGAGATTCAACTATCAAGACTCCTGGCATTATTGGATAACCAGGAAAGTGACCAACAAAAAATGGCTCATTGAAAGTTACATTTTTGATCGCTTTTATACTTTTACCAGGATTACACTCTATCACCTTATCTACTAAGAGAAATGGATAAGAATGTGGCAGTATTTTTATAATATCACTAATATTAAACTGCATGGTACCTGAAAGCAAGCTTAGTTAACGCCTTTCAAAGTAAACTCGCGCATTTCCTTGTTTATGTTTTTTAATAATACATCTGATAAATCAACTCTATCCATAGAGTATAAAATTTGGTTTTTCTTTGGGAGAAAGAATACCAAATCTATGCTGTTTTTTTCTGCAGTTTTTCTAGCAACTTCTTTCATCTTATTAAAAATATCCTCTACTGCATCTCTATAGCTCTCTTCTAAATGTGACATTTTTTTAGCGTAATTATCTCTAGCGCTTACAGCATGCTTGTTAAATTGATCGGCTTTTTCCTTTCTTGCTTCCTCTGATAGAAGTTCAAATTCTTCTTTTGAGGATTTAAATTTTTCTAGCTCACTCTCAAACTCTTGCTGCAGTTTAGAGCTTTGCTTTTTTATTTGTTGTTGTATATTTTGTAGAGCAAGAGATTCATTGATAACTTTATCACTATCAACAATCACAATTTTTGCATTGAATGCATTCTGAGGTTGCTGTTTCACAGCTTTATAACTTGCAAACAATGAAATAACTAAGGCAATAACTGATATAAGCAATTGTGTGTACTTCACTTAAACTCCCGCTTCAATAGAAAACTTAATATTTGACGATGGTATTATATCATATGGCTCTTTAACTAGAGGAAAACCAAAATCTAATCTAAATCTACCACCAAAAGGAGAAGGCATTGAAAAACCAAAACCAGGTGATATCCTCACAAGCTTGCTGTCATAATAGTCCTTCTCATACCCAGATTCCTTACTTTTATCATCTAGGCCAAAAAGCGTTGCGTAGTCAACAAATAATGACCCTTTAATAGCAATATAATTATATAATTTTAGTAGTGGAAAATCCACTTGCTGTGTTAAATTGAAATAAGTTTTACCTCCTAAGCTTTCATTTTTATCTTTTGTCCTTGGTCCAATACCAGAAAGGTCAAATCCTCTAATTTCATTACCACCTTTAAAAAAGTGCTGGCCAATACTTAGCTTTTTAGCAGCATAAGAAAAAACATGACCTGCAGCCATTTTAAAGCGTAGTATTGTATCATCATCAATATTCCTTAATATAGGATGTATATAAAAAGACAAAAACTCAGATTTGAGGAAATTTACATTCCCTCCTAGCCCTGAAATATCCTGGCTTAAGCTTAATAAATACCCATCTCTTGGAGAGTAGAGGTTATCCAGCTTACTATAAGCTAATGTGTACCCCAATGATGAAATGTGATGCTCGCCTTCTCGGTCCAGTATTATTTTAGAAATACCGCTATTATCTTTTCCACCCTTATTATTCATCCGTATATGGTTATATTTATAATAATAGCGGAGGAAATTAGTTAAGTTTTCTGTGACTTTATATGATAACTTTGCAAAAAAACCCATATCACAACTATTGAAAGTAGTGTTTGGTTTATCTTGCTTTTCATAAAATATACCTACACCCAGTGATGTATCAGAGTCGTTAAAGTTGCTTTCGATAACTTCTAAATCAGTTGAAAATAAATATTGGCCTTTCTCAAGGGCAAAAGAGAGTTCTTTTCCACCACCAAACAAATTACGGTCTTTAAAATCAGTTTTTAAAAATGCTCCGCCAGGGAAAGACATTCCTCCTCCTAAGTATAACAAAGTAGTATTTTTTTCTTTAACATTTAAGTCGAGATTCACCGCATTATCGTTAATCGCGTAGCTATCTATTTTTACTGTCTCAAAAAAATCACTACTAACCAGTTTTCTATATGACTTTTGAATTTCAGATGTATTATATGCATCACCTTCCGCTATACTAAGCTTACTTCTGATTACTTGATCTAAAGTGCGGTCATTACCACTAATTATGATTCGATTCACATAAATCTTTTTACCTGGCAGCACTTTGTAAGTTACATCTATAACATTACCACGCTGTGTATATTCTGGATTAACCTCTGCAAATATGTACCCTCTCTCACTTAAGTATTTGTTTATCTTCTCTACTACACTATTAACTTTAATCTTATCAAAGACTTTGTTATCTTCTTTAGTTATCAGCCCTAATAGTTCCTCTTTTATGATCGAGTCTTGGATTCTAGCTTTAATATTAATTTTGTTGCTTCCAAACAAGTACTGCTCTCCTTCATCGATCAAAAAAGTTAAAACAACTTGATCATTGTTATCGATCTCAATAATTGGCTGTATATTATTTTTAATATAGCCTTTAGAGGAATAAAAACTATTGAGCAACTCTTCATTGATCAGCAAATATTGTGGTGAATAATGATTTTTACCTTTAAAAAAGACCATAAATAACTTACTAAATACATCATCACTTTGCATTTTAACAGCTTGCTTCAATTCATTCTCAGAGAAGTTTTTATTACCTATAAATCTTATATCCCTAATTCTAGATGTTTTACCCTCTTTTATTTTAAAAACTAAACTCACTCTATTACCATCAAGCTTGTTTAGTTCATACTCAATTTTAGCACCAATCTTACCACTATTTCTATAAGTTGTGGCTAAGTTCAATAGATCATTTTGTAGCTTTGTTTCAGCAAAAATGGTCAAAGGTTTTGACTGAATTACATTATTTAGCAGTTCTTTGCTTTTAAATAGCTTATTACCCTTTAATGTTATCCTATTGATCAGTGGATTTTCTTGGACTTTTATTACTAAATTCTTTTCATCATCAATGTAAGCGTTAACACCAGCGAACAACTTTGTTCTATATAAATCTTTTATAATTGAGTCTAAGCTATTATCATTCACATAACTACCAGGCTCTAATTTTGTATAAAACCTTATTGTTTGATTACCAACTCGCTTATTACCAATACATTTGATATCATTTATTTTAGTTTTGTTATCGTTTTCTAAAGCAACGAGCAGAACAGGAACAAAAATAAAAATTACTATTAGCATGCAAAACAGCCTTTTCATGTTTATCTTAAAAAAGATGCCTTATATCATTCGATATTGCAATTACCATCAGCAAAAATAATATGGTAGCACCAAAAGTAGCTGCATATTTGTGATACCTCGGACTTAAATCTCTACGTATAATTGCCTCTATAATATAATTAAATAAGTGTCCACCATCCAGTAGTGGAATTGGTAGCAAATTAACTGCAGCTAAAGTAGCTGAAAGGACCGCCATAAAATATAAAACCATAACAAACCCCTTTTTAGTTGATTGTACTGAGTACTTCGCAATTTTTATTGGTCCACCTATTTCATTTATACTTCTCTTACCAATAACAATTTGAAAAAGAGCTTTAATTGTCAAGTACATAACGTGGTAAGTTTCACTTACTGATAGACTCACAGCTCCAAGAAAAGATGACCGTTTTAGCCCAGCTATGTTAACTGAAGTAATTCCTATAGTCTTTCTTTTTATTTCATCACCAAAAACATCTTTATCCTCAGTTATTAATGGAGTTAGGGTAGTTTTATGTCCCTTGTTGTTTCGACTATATCTAATTTCCACTTTGGCTTCTGGGCTTAACATCATCACACGTGAAATATCCTCAAAATACTTTATTCCATATTCATTAATCTGTGTAATAATATCACCTGGCAATAAACCAGCTTGATCTGCTACGCTACCCTCGATTATACTCCCAATCACTGGTGGAGTGCGATAATAGCCTGTTACACTAAAAAATATCGTAAAAGCTATAACAGCTAGTATCATGTTTGCAAGTGGCCCTGCAAAAACTATTGCTGTTTTCTTATATCGTGGTTTTGTATGAAGCGAATATAACCTTTCTTCCTCAGTTAGCTCTTGTTGACTAACTGGAACGCTTGCTGTATTATTATCTCCTAGCATTTTAACATACCCACCCAGTGGGATGGCACTTAATTTCCATCTAGTTCCAAACTTATTATAAAAACCAAAAACTTCAGGGCCAAAGCCTATGGAAAAAGATTCAACCTTAACTTTACACGCTTTAGCGATAATATAGTGCCCATACTCATGCACAAATATTATAACAGAGATAATTAAAGAAAATGACACAAAATAATATATTACATCACTAAATTGATGAATAAGATTAGAAACTAACTCCACTTGTATCTCAAATCTTGAACAAAACATTAAGTATATTAAAACGTGCTCGCTTGACAAGCATTTAATTTTACCTTTAAATCAAGGAAAGTTTAATACCAATGACGGATATCTCTTTATTAAGAAGAAAATTGATGTATAGAAGCTGGCACAGAGGGTGCAAAGAAACTGATATACTCTTGGGGTATTTTGCACTGAAGCATCTTGATAAATTTTCCCTAAACGAACTCATTGAATATGAGAAGATAGTTGATCTTGATGACTATGAATTATATTATTGTATGACTCGTAAAGTAGACTTCCCTTCTAATGTAAGCAGTAAGATAATGAATTTAATTATTTATTTTATTGAAGCTAATCCCCTATGCGTTTAATGATCTTATCTAACCTATTTAATACTTCAGTATATCCTGTTTTTTTTTCATTTTTGTGCTTTTCACGCTATCGATTCTTCTCTTCACTTCATAAGATCATAAGATATTTTGTATGTACTATTCGTATAACTACTCCTAATACTTACATATAATACTAAAAATCTCTAGCAATAACTTAATCATCATTTTTATTCTATTAACAATAGAAACTCTTCTCACTTATCAAGTTAAACAACTTTTTACTGCTAAGAAAATATATTTTGAGATATTGATTTTTTGTAAACTTCTATGCACCAAATGGTTTACCTTTTTTGACTTATAACTCCTAATTAAAAAAATAAATACCATAATTTCAATTCTACTATGGAACTTAAAAGTACCTCAAAAATCTATTAACTGTGTAAGCCTTGATGACTATCTCATCCAGGAAAGAATATATCTTTGCCATCTTTATTATTAGATTAGATTTCGTTACCATTTATATAAAGCTAAAACTCTAATTACTTAGCAGATAGTATTATATTATAGGCTTCAACGCCCAACACTTCCACTTCTATTTCTTCTGACATAGAAAATTTTTTATTTTCTGGTAGATGCTCTTGATTTATTAAGAGAGTTACATCATTCTCAACTTTAACAACTAGCCCGCTATCTTCCCTCTTACTCACAATAGCCTGCATTTTGCCACCTACCTTTACTTTTTTTATTAATTCTATAAGAGGATCATGCTCTATTTGCTTTATACCAAGGTAAATTCTTGCTCGATTTACATTAGCCCTTATTACTTTTGCTTCTATTATATCACCAACACTATACTTTTTTATTTGATCTAAACCATTCTTAGACCAACTTATATCCTGTGCATAAATTGTCCCTTCCACATTTTCATCTATTTCATAATCATCAAAGGTAATAGATATATACAATCCAGTATTATTCTTAATCTTACCAGAAACAATAGAGCCAGGAGGGTATTTGTCAATAAATACTTGCCAAGGGTTACTTACACACCTTTTAATACTCAAACTCATTCTATTTTTAACAGTGTCAATACTGAGAATCTTAACAAACACTTCCTGTCCTCTGGCTACAAGATTACTAACTGGTAAATTATTCTTAACCCAAGTTATTTCTGACGAGTGTACTAAACCTTCAATTCCAGGCTTAAGTTCAACAAATATTCCATAATCTTCTATACTTGTTATATGACCTTTATACACACTACCAACTGGATATCTTAACTCTATATCATGCCAAGGGTTATCCTCTAATTGCTTTATACCTAGAGAAACTTTCGCATTTTCTTTATCTATTTTTATAACTTTGACTTTTATAGTCTGACCACAGGTAAAAACTGCAGATGGATGGCTCACTCTGCTCCAAGAAATATCTGTAATATGTAATAACCCATCCACAACCCCAACTACGTCTGACTCATGAATACCAACAAATACACCGTAATGAGTAATGCTTTTTATTTTTCCTTCTATTATATCACCTTCGTTTAAGGATTCTAAAAATTTAATTTTTTCACCAGCATGCAATTTTTCTAATACCAGCTTTCTTGACACTACAATGTTACCCTGTTTCTTATCAACTTTAAGCACAATAAATTTTTGTTCAGTATCAATAAGATGCTTAACATCTTTCGTTTGCTTTAAGTCCACATGGCTCATCGGTAAAAAAGCACTTATTCCATCGCCAAGATCAACAATAAAGCCGCATTTAATTGAACGTTTAATAATTCCACTTACCTCAGTTTGTGTAGCTGCATCTTCTTCCAATTTATGCCATTTTTCATCTCTAATTGCTTTCTCACGACTAAGAGCTACGTTACCATAATAATCTTCGATTCTTTCTACATACACCCTAATTTTAGAACCAACACCAACCTCATCCCTACAACCGAGTTCTTTAATTGAAATTCTCCCATCAGACTTTAAGCCAACGTCAACTACAACGTCGTTAGGATTTATTTGTGTAACTACACCTTCTACTACATCTCCTTCTTTAACTTTCTTGACAAAAAAATCTTCAAATAAAATATTACCTTGATCTTCAAACTGACTTTGACACACCTCTTCTACGAACCTGTTTGACGATAGTTTTTTAATACTAGTTAATAGATTTATAGCTGGATCATTATTATTCATACCTTTTCATTTAAATTTAATTAGAAATAATATACTATATAATATTAATAATTAGTTACAAGCAGTTTTTTATTAACTCATTAATGTATTGTAAAGGATTACCTGAGCTATACAAGATACAACTAGTTAAATAAGATACTACAGTAGCTTGCGATACACCCAAATAATATTTTGATGTGGAGGCAAGCGGGATTGAACCGCTGACCTTCTGCGTGCAAAACAGACGCTCTACCCAGCTGAGCTATGCCCCCAGTTGTCTATGAGAATAAACTAACCTATACTCTAGAGTACAAGAAGTGCTAAGCTATTGTCAAGAAGCTACATTATAGTACATGTATTATGTATGAAAATTTTAGTTTGATTAAAATAGACAAAAGATGTATTGATGTTTGGTATAGCTAAAAAATGAAGCGATCCCGTAGCTCAGACGGTAGAGCAACTGACTTTTAATCAGTAGGTCGCGCGTTCAATCCGCGCCGGGATCATCAGATATATCTTATAGGCTTTCTTCTATGGAAGTTTTAGTATAACTAGCATATATAAATTACTTATAATCATTAGCTTTGCTTTTAATTATTTATCTTAAAATTTTCACTTTCTTCTTAGGAATCTGTTAATTTTGAGTATTTTTCTCAAAAAGGTGAATATTTTTTTATAATTTTGAAAAAGTAAATAAGTTAATAAAATGAATTTTTGTAGCGCCAAAGAGGACCTATTTCCTGCATGATATAATTGACTTAACTAAGTTAGTAACGCAACAATATGTTATTTTCTTATAGAACTAATATTTTTATTACAGTATGACAAAAATCACCGAATATAAACAGTTATCAGAAACTTTACATACAACAAGCACTAAAAATTATCTAAACAAAAGCAACATGATTGAAAAATTAGAAGTTAAAAATAGAATGCTAAAACATATATGAGAAATTAGAGAAGAGCAAATTTGATAATCAATACATATGGTCTTCCGATATATCTGACTTAACAGATGATCAAAAGGAGTTGAGTAAGGAATTACTAGGGATTTTTAGAAATCTAAAGATCTTGCCTACAGAGATCATGAAGGCCACATTTTAAAAATTGAATAATTCTTTATGTGAGAACAAAAATAATTAAGATCTGTAAAATCCTTAAATTTCAAAGAGAAGAATCTAAGTTAATAATACTATATGTAATACCAGGTATAGATTAGTTTATGAAGTAAGAGAATGTACAAGTTCACCTATGGAAACATGTGCTAATCCTAACATAGAGGAAGAGATTGATACAGGAAAAACACCTTTGCGTCATGCTGTTCGTTCCGGTTGTGATAATATTATAGATTACTCTTCTAAGTAAAGAGTTTTTAATACATCTGACAGAAACAGGAAAATTTACTAGATGTTATAAATTCACCAACCATAACTACTACACGTTGAAGTGCACTTTTCAAGTAAGGAGCAAGAGAATTTAATGGAAGAATTATGTAATACATTAACAGATTCTAATAAATTGAAAGAGTTGTTGAACAAAAATAAGAATAATCAGGATCCTAAAAAAGGGTTTAGCTTTTTAGAGCATAAAGAAAAATCAAAGGTTCGTTAACATTCTATAGAAGTTTTGTGCAATAATCGAACCATTTGCAAAAGAACAGAGAGCTTATTATTAGATGTTGGATCAACATAATAAAAAGGATTAGATAAAAGAGATTATTCACCAAATTTGAAGTTCTGTAGACTAATTTAGTACTAAACCAAGAAAAAATACTGAAGAAAAGTATTTAGGTAAAATTAATAAAGTTAAAATATAAATAAAGTTAGAATAGATTATAAATAAAATTATAGAATATAGAACAAGATTTAATTTTTCTAACTTACGACCATTTACATGGAGTAGTATATAGAAGTAGATATAGCTTCATGGATTATGTAGTAAAAAACAAAAAAAATTAGCAAATTCAAATCAGAAAAAATCCTAAAATTATTAGTAAAATAATATATAAATTAGTACTAAGAGGAGTAATCTTTTATAGATTAAATAGTATAAATGTAATCAATGAACTAGAATTAAAGTTTAAGGGCAACAAAGACAATATGAAGAAAGTTCATTCAGAAGAGTATATTAATTATATTAAAGAGTTTGCAAAAGCTATAAAAAATGTAGTTACTGCAGGGATAAAAAATGCAGAATATGATATTTTACTATCTACTCAGAAATACTCATGAGGTAGTACAATACATATTATAAAGATAATTAATGGAGTAAAAGAGATCAACTCAAGAAGAAACATAACCATAGTAGAAGCATAATAAAGATAGACAAGAGTAAAATGGAAATTACAATAGCAGTGGCATAAGCCACTATACTGACCTTATACAAATGGTAGTGATATAACATTAACTTCCTCCTCCACCCTAATTTAAGAAATGAAAGACAAAATTATATCCCAGCAGATTAAATAAAGACCAAATAATAGTAGAAGTAAAAAATCAAGAAAAGTTAAAAAATTAGAAAATAGGAAAAATTACATTAACCTTCTGAAAAAATTATCCTACCTAAACAAGATTCAAAAAAGTCAAAACAATAGTGAAAGTTTAAATTTTACTAATATAGTGAGCCTTGTGTAAAGCAATACATCCACTACAGAAAAGGTAAGCCAGNATAGGAGGCTAAAGTACTGTTAAGGTAAATCCAAAGTTACTCAAAGTAAAGCTTCTAGTAAGTCTTTAAAGACATAACATTATATTCCATTTAAAGCAAAACATACACCTAATGTTCTATCAAGCAGTCTTCTTACTCATTTGAAAACTTTTATTTGTGAGTGTACTAACACAATTTTTTTTGTGCCACAGTAAAAATATTACTTGATTTCAGGTTTTTTAAGGTGTTGTACTAAGTAGTAGAGCAACAAAACCTAATAATATATTAGCTACATCAGTAGGCAAAGTATCAAAACGTTAGAAAATATAAAAGCTATATTATCAACATAGCCAAAACTAGTAAATACAATAATAACATCAAAAAAAGTAAGTAGAAGTAGAACTAATAACGTTACTACCATTCAGAAAAGTGATATAAAAAGCAACAACAAGGTAAAAGAAAAAAGTAGCAAAATTTATTAATTGAGTAGAAAAGTTGTCACAAGAAAAAGATAAAGAAATTCAATAGTTATATAAGGAAGTAAAACTAAATATCGTATACCAGAAAAATTAAAAAATTCTAAAACAAAACAAAAAGACAAAATTAATAAGTAAAGTTGCAAGGCAATATTAAACAACCATCAGTAAAGTAATTTAAATCCGATAAATAAGCATACAAAATCGATAAGAAAATAAATCTTATAGATTAATGCACGAAAATGCTAATCTTACAAAAGTAAAAAAAAACAAAAAATTTACTGAAAAGATGATCCACTAAAAGAACATTAACACTGTACACTGCTATTATTTGTGCTGGTCTTGCTAGTAAGTTGACACAACTAGTACTTGTGTTCAATTTCACAACTAGGTTAGCTATCTTAGAGAATAATTAGTATAACGATAACATCTCTGCATTGACAGTTATAGTATAATATAATAACATTAAAACCTAGTACTTAATTGTAATAAAGCAAAAAAGGATAAGTACAAACAGAAACTTAGATCAGTTAAAAATAGAAAAAAAGGAGTTTTTTCAGATAAAGTCATTTACCCATTTTATATTTATCTCCCTTTATCTTCGCGCTTTTTTGTTGCTTTTGTAAACCCACTTACTTCTGTAAATAGGTAAAACTAGAATACTAATTTTCTAAAATTTGCTCGCTTTACTCTTTTACCATAACAGAGTCACCCTAAATTTCTAAATAAATCCCTAATTTTGATTTCTATTTCATTTACAACTCCTTTATTCATTTTAAGGTAATTTTTTATATTTCCCTTCCTTTGCCAAGGCATGTATTATTGTATGAATAATAAGTATCAGTTTTTTGAGCACACCAAGGTTTCACTCCTACATCTAGTATTTCCCTAAGTCTTAATATGCTATCATCATATATTATGTAAAACTTTGCTTCTCTAAATAGAGGAGCAACTTTATCTTTATAATTTTAACTCTCGTTTCCTACCTGTAACACTTTCCTTATCCTTTATTACACCAACCTTTCTGATATCAAGCATTACAGAAANATAAAACTTCAATACATTTCCGCCTATGTAGTTTCATGATTCCCATATACTACTCCTATTTTCATACAAATTTGATTAATAAATATTAATATGCGGTTTACTTTTGAAACTGTAGAGGTAAGTTTTTGCAGACCATGACTTTAAAACTCTTGTTTGTAGCCCTATACGTTAATCACCAATATCTCTTTTAATTTCACTTCTTAAAGTAAATGCTGCAACAGAACACACCAAACATTCAACAACATATAGAGCTTGTTCTCCAGTTTTTAGTTGTAAAATCACTAAACTACCAGTGTTTACTCCAAGTTTACAAGCACATATGACATTCAATACATGCTCCGCATCAACAAACTTACATAACCACCCTTTCTTCTTGAATCCAGCAATTACATGCAAAGCAAGAGTGGTCTTACCGGAACTCTTAGGACAAAGTATCTAAATCATACTTCCCTTTAGTAAACCTAATACCAAAGAGCTAAATCAAGTGAAATTGATCCTATATAACACTGATCTATTTCCCCTACAGGGGTTTTGCTTCAGTTTCATTATTACACCCCTACTAAATACTTTTTCAATTTGACTTATAGCATTGTCTAATACTCTTTGCTTATCATTATTTCTTTCTCATGAGTTGCTTATCATAGAGTATTTATTAATTTATATAATTCTTATATTAATTAAATAATAATGATCTACCAAGTGTTTTTTAATAACGAAAAACATTATCATAGAAAAATTAGCTACCTTAAATTATATTAAAATAGAAAATCAGATAGACTTTATAGTGCGATACAAAATAACAACAGAATACAACGGTAGCAGTTTCTCTGGCTGGCAGAAACAACAGCACTCTTCTAACTCAATTCAAGAAACCATAGAAAACGCAATATTTAATTTCAGTGGCGAAAAAATCACCTTACATTGCGGTGGAAGAACTGATGCAGGAGTTCATGCTTTAGAGCAAGTTGCTCATTTTGATATGGAAAGAGAATTCAAGCTCCATAGAATAAGGACTGCAATAAATTATCATCTAAAATCGGTTCCTGTAGTTGTTCTTAATGTAGAAACTGTAGATGATGCATTTCATTCACGATTTTCAGCAAAAAAAAGACATTATGAGTACAGAATAATTAATCGCTATGCCCCTGCAGCTTTAGAAGCTGGTTATGTGTGGCAAGTGTTTAATCCACTCGACGTAGACATTATGCGTAAGGCCGCTAAACACCTGCTCGGAAAGCATAACCTTTCAAGTTTTCGCTCAAAAGATTGTCAAGCCAAAAATCCGATAAGAACAATTGATGATATCGAGATAATCCAAAATGGAAGTCATATATACGTTAAAATATCTGCTATTTCGTTCTTACATAAACAAGTGAGGATCATTGTCGGCACTTTAGTCGAATTTGGAAAAAATAAAACTAATCCACAAGAAATGTTAAATATATTAAACCAACACAAAAGAAAAGCTGCTGGCGTTACTGCACCGCCTTGCGGTTTATACTTGGTGAAGATAGATTACTAGCTTAAGTCCTTATTGGCATTACTATATATAATGCATTTGGATCATTTTCATCAGTAATAATTGCAGCATTGTTACCATCAGCTAAGCTAAATTTACATTTATTTTTTATACAAGATAAAGCATCAAGCAAATAACGCGAATTAAATCCTATTTCTACAGGAGTTCCATTATAATCCACCTCTATAGATTCAGTTGCATCATTACATTCTTGAGAATTTGAGTGCAACGTTAATAGTTTTTCTTGTAACAAGAATTTAATAAACTTTATTTTATCAGATACTACAACAGAAATTCGATCTATGACACTAGCTAACCTACTGCTTTCAACGATCATTTGTTTATCTTGAGATACCGGAATAACAGCCTTATAATCTGGAAAAGTTCCATCTATCAATTTTGATATTAGAATATACTCACCACACGTAAATTTAATTTTTCTGTCTGAAAGCTTTATGTTAACTTCATTGCAATCATCTAATACTTTCAGCAGCTCCATAACAGCCTTACGTGGAATGATTACACCAAGTTCGCTATTAATATTTTCAGGTTTTGGTTTTCTCACACATGACAATCGATGCCCATCAGTTCCAACACAGTATAAAAATTGCTTATCTGTATGCAGATATACTCCATTTAAATTGTACCTTGTATCATCTAGTGATACTGCAAACTTTGTTTTAGTTAATAGATCTACTAGATCCGTATTTAGTAGAGTAAAATCATGTTTATGACTGCCTTCCTCAAGGATAGGAAAGTCGTTTGAAATTATATTCGGTAAGGAAAAGTTTGCATTTCCACAAGATATCAATAATTTCTCCTGATCATTCATTTCAAAATGAACATCTAAATTAGATGGTAGCTTTTTTACTATATTATGTAAAGTATGCGCTGAGATTTTTACTTCTCCTTCCGTTAACACATCTGCAGCAAGTGAGGCAAATATTGAAATATCAAGATCAGTGGCCTTTAATTTTATGCTGCTATGTTGCGCTTTGATATTTATACACGCCAAAACATCTATTGCATTGCGCTTTTCAACCACTCCACTCATTCTGGATAACGTATTTAAAAGGTCTGTGCGACCCACGCTAAAACGTATTTGCCCACAGACAAAACTCTGCTCTTTGATTTCTACATTTATACCTGCAACCTCTGACATACTAATTCCCAAAAATATGTTCTAAATGATATTCACATTCTACTTAAAGTAAAGTTCTATTTATCAAGACTTACGGCAAGATGGTAAACTAGAACTCTGCTACTCATTAGTGAAAAAACCTACTTTAAATACTATATACAACTGTATGAACGTTTTTAAGTATAAAACTATGGCGAATTTGTTATATAACAGATTATAATATACCAAAGATAAAAGCAACGAAAACAAAATTTTGAGTTTAGAAAGGGGATTGATTTAGAATCCATAAATATTTATCTTCATATGTAATTCTTGTGTGATAGGCGGTGTATGCATCCAATTATATATTTACTTAACTTGCTACTTGATCTTTACAGTCTTACTCTGATATGCTGGGTTATCTTGAACTGGTTGATTAAGTTTAATATAGTCAACATGTATAATGAGACCATAAGCAGCATGATGCAAACTTTAAACCGATTCACCCACACACCATTAAAGATTATTAGAAGATACATACGGCCGTTTAACGGATTAGATTTATCTGTAATGATATTGCTGTTAACAATTCACTTTGTAAAATATACAATAAATTACTACTTTTAAGTAGATGCTAAAAAAATGCCTGAAGTCAGTAATATACCTATTGTTGCTAATATATATATACATATCAGTTCTTAGCTATAATTATAAAGACTCATCTTTAAACACAGTCACAGATGAAAGAGTAACAAATTTGGGTGGGGTAGTGGGTTCATATTCAGCTGATATATTAGTTCAATTTCTTGGATTAGCTAGTATTACAGTAGTTACAACTGTAGTTTATTTTTTGATCTTTAGGCCATCAAAAAAGTTATCAAAAATTCTCTACTTAACATTAATCAATCTAGGAATATGCGCTACATTATCACAACTTTCACTCAGCATTACTGCAAAGTACATGCACAGTGGGATAGTGGGAAATGCTTTAATTAGTAGTTATCCGTTTTATATATTTACAATAACAGCATCAATAGGTATAATAGGGTTAATTGGCTGGAAGAGAATGACTAACTTTCTATTCTTCTTATATAAAAAAGTAGCATATCTCTCTGCAAAGGTTTTATTTTTCAGATTACATAAAATTATTGAATATTTAATTATTCCATCAGTAATAGAAGAAAAACACAGATCTCAAATTACTGCTAAACAACAACTAAAAGGAAGACAGAACAAAGCCACCAAAAAGATTTTTATACCCCTCAGTAAATTTGAATTTCCAAGCATTCATTTACTTTCCAAAGCAGAGAAATCTTTACAGAGAAATCAGCCGAATGAAACGGAGAGCAATAAGAACTTATCTTTATTGAAACAAGTTCTTAATGATTTTGGTGTACAAGGGAAAATTATCAATGTGTGTTATGGACCGGTTGTAACTTTATATAAACTTGAACCACGAGCTGGTACAAAATCTGCAAGAGTAATTGGNCTTGCAGATGATATTGCACGCTCAATGAGTGCAGTCTCTGCACGAATTTCAATAGTTCGTGGACAAAATGCCATGGGAATAGAATTACCAAACAAGGAACGAGAGATTGTGATGCTACGTGACTTACTCGAATCGCCAGAGTATCAAAATGCAAACTTAAATCTTCCAATTGCACTCGGTAAAGAAATAAGCGGGAAACCAATTATTGTCGATTTAGCAAAAATGCCACACTTGCTTGTTGCTGGAACCACAGGATCAGGTAAGTCAGTTGCGATTAATACTATGGTTCTTTCACTCGTTTATCGATTAAATCCTAATGAGTGTAAGATGATAATGATTGACCCTAAAATGCTTGAACTTTCAATATATGATAAAATACCGCATCTAATAACACCAGTAGTAACAGAGCCAAAAAAAGCTGTGATTGCTCTTAAGTGGATAATAAAAGAAATGGAAAATCGCTATCGCATGATGTCATATTTAAGCGTGCGTAATATAATAAGCTATAACAAAAAGATTACAGAAGCAATGAATAGTGGAACAGAACTAGAACGTGTTGTACAAATTGGCTTCAACTCAACAACAGGTAAGCCTCTATTTGAAAAAATGCCAATTAAAATGGAAACATTTCCATACATTGTAGTGATTGTAGATGAAATGGCAGACTTAATGCTTGTTGCTGGTAAGGATATAGAACGCTCTATTCAACGCTTAGCTCAGATGGCTCGTGCTGCAGGAATACATATTATAATGGCAACACAACGTCCATCTGTAGATGTAATAACAGGTGTGATAAAAGCAAACTTTCCAACGAGAATCAGTTTTGCTGTTACCTCTAAAATAGATAGTCGTACAATACTTGGTGAACAAGGAGCTGAACAATTGCTCGGTATGGGTGATATGCTTTATATGGCCTCTGGTGGTAAGATTATTCGAGTTCACGGCCCATTTGTAAGCGATGATGAAGTGCAAAATATAGTCAACCATCTAAAAAAGCAAGGTGAACCAAATTACATGAAAGAAATCATAAAAGAAGATGAAAATTCTTCTGCAGAGTTTGATGGTGAAACAGATAATGAAGAAAATGATCTATACAAACAAGCAGTGGCTATCATCCAGAGGGATCGAAAAGTCTCAACTAGTTACATTCAGAGACAGCTTAAAATAGGATATAATAGAGCTGCAAGTATTGTTGAAAGAATGGAAAAAGAGGGCGTTGTCAGCGCTCCAAATTACTTAGGAAAAAGAGAAATATTAACNGAATGACTCCTTTCAAACCATCCGCACTATGGTACCTATAAGTAGCTGATATAATACCTAATTGAAGCAAAATAAAATGGGTTTGCCTACAAAAATATTTTTCAACTCGTTCATTTTTGGGTTCATTTTCTACCCTTACTTTATAAAGTTTCTAAAAAAAATTAGCAAAGGTGGACAACCGATTAGGTCATGCGGACCAGAAAGCCATTTAATCACAAAGAGAAACACTCCTACTATAGGTGGGATAATAATACTGATCTCTACTTCATTACCAGTTTTACTTTGGACTCAATTAACGCCAGAAACTCTATTGCTGGTATTTATGATTTTCTTTTTTGCTCTGATCGGATTTATTGACGATTATTTAAAATTAAAAGCATACACCCATCAAGGTTTAAGAGCGAAAACTAAAATATTTATCCAATTTATAGTTGTTCTTGTTATTATGTTTATATTTAAGCCATATCTTGCTGAAGGTTCTACAAAAACGTTTTTATTTAGGGAAATAACAATTGACTTTGGCTATCTATATGTCCCATTCGCTACATTTGTAATTGTCGGTTCTGCTAACGCTGTAAATCTCACAGATGGCCTTGATGGCCTTGCTGCAACTCAATCTATCACTTCTTTTGTTTCTTTGGGATTAATCGCGCACGTAACTCAAGCAAGTATGAGCATCATTTTATTCTGTATTGCTTTTATAGGAGCAATTTTAAGTTTCTTGTGGTTTAATACCCACCCAGCAAAAATATTTATGGGTGACGTTGGCAGCTTATCAATCGGTGCAGCCTTAGGATTGATTAGTGTTCTAATTAAAAGGGAAGTGCTTTTCGCTATTATCGGAGCAATCTTTGTTATGGAAACTTTGTCTGTTATCATTCAGATATCATACTTTAAATATACAAAGTTTAAACATGGAAAAGGGAAAAGAATTTTTCTCATGACACCAATACACCACCATTTTGAAGAGAATGGGTGGTTAGAAAATGAAATAGTTGTAAAATTCTGGATAATTACTATTACTTGTTCAACCTTTACTGTAGCTTTCTTGTTATAGAAACTTATGACATACCCGGACTTTACATTAGAAAATGAGTTATCAGGAATAGTAGCAGGAGTAGATGAAGTTGGAAGAGGATCACTAGCTGGTCCAGTAATATCCGCAGCAGTAGTATTCACCAACAGAAATACAACCATTAAAGGAATTAACGACTCAAAAAAATTAACTGCTAAAAGTAGGCAAGTTCTGTATGAAAAAATAATATCTACTGCAAAATTTGGTATAGGGATAGCAAGTGTGAAGGAAATAAATTCATATAATATTTTGCAAGCAACAAAACTTTCAATGCAACGTGCGTTGATAGACTTAAGATTAGAATTAGATTACGTGCTAGTTGACGGTAACCAACCACCTAAAATAAAATGGCAAACAAAGTCTATAGTAAACGGTGATAGTTTGAGTATATCAATTGCGGCAGCATCGATCATTGCAAAAATTACAAGAGATCAACTGATGCAAGAATTGCATCATCAGTACCCAGAATATAATTGGTATAAAAATAAAGGATATGGAACAAAAGAGCACATAGAAACCATCGAGATATATGGTATTACAGAACATCATAGAGAAAGCTTTATGCCCATTTTAAAACTGCGCTAAACTAATATGCGTTCACCTCATATTTATAACCATCAACAATAAATTTAAATGGGATTATACCATCTAGAGTTGCTTTTATGTTGGACAAAGTAAAGTTGATATCAACAATTTGATTTCTCGCCTTTTTATTTTGCTCAATTACAAAAACCACAGTAGCATTTCCTGAAAATGCTATTAGATCTTCAACTGATCGGTTAATAGATAATTTTATCACATTTATATTAGTAATTTTTCTTTTAGACAAAGACAAATCACTAGCTTCATTATTCACTTTTTCTTGAAAACTTTGATAGATTCTATGTGTAGAATTGTTTTTTATAAAATTTTTTTGGTATTCTGGTTCAACATCTTTATTAGATTCATATACCTTAATATACTTACTTATTAAGTACTTAGCCGTAGAAATATATTCATCTTTCCTCTTATTGGAATTCAGCTTATGCATTACAGAAAACTCACCTTCTGTGTGAGTTGCATATCTAACAAAGTTTAAATCTTTTTTAACAGGAAACAACAAGTATATATTCAGCAGTAATAAACATAAGCATACCAAAAGAAATAATACCATAACCGTCATCCAAGACCTTTCTACTACACAAAACAGATATCTATGACAATACCATTCAACCGCTTTATTAAAATAACTCTTGTTTTTTACTGATTTAAACAGTCTGTCTTCCATAACAAAGAACTAAGCTTAATTACTACAATAATAAAATTCAAAAAATTTGAATTATATCTAAATTTTTTAAAAAATAAATGATTATATTACCTCGTTCTGCAATAAGGTAAAATTTATCAATTCTGCTAATATCTATATTTATCATTTTTGCATCAAAACTTCTAAGATCAGAGATATTATCATCTAAACTTTTTTGTGGTAATTATAATAACGTAACTTATTTCGATGATCAAAATAACAAACTCATTAGCAAGGATCCCAGCTTTTCTTACTAATCTATTTTTGATTAACTCAAATAAAACCAATAATATAATCTTGTAACCTAAGTTTGATAAGCCTCTATGTAGCAAAAACTTAAGTACATAACCAAAATATTCCTTAAATTTAAATCACAATCTTTTTTACATTACCAAAATCTACAAATTTATATTCATCTGAAAAATTGAAACATTGTGGACCATACTTTTTATATTCAAAAAACTCATAACTTATAATATAATAAAACATTAATTAACAATTACTATCATTTAACTTAATAATCTTTAAATAATGGAAACCACCAGGAATTTTTATCTTTTCTTTATAATATGATTGCGTATAACAAACCTATCACCGAGTATATAACAACCAACACCATTCGGACAAGATAAATACACTAATTACAGTATTAGCTCAAAGCTAACTTCGTAAATATACCATTTAACAACTACTTCCCCTTTTCNATTTAATGTTACTCCTTAACCTACAACTATATTTTTAACCAAGTTTGATTCTTTTTACATATACCCCAACATAGCACCCGCTAAAAACTCTACTGATTACCATATACTTAACTATTCCCAATTAAATTGGGCACCTCAAACACCAAATTAATAGGATTTAACCATAAATTCAAATTAAAAGTACTATACTATATTTTCATAAAATTGATGCAATGATATTAATTGCATTAGCTAAAACATGCTTTCTATCTAAGTGTAGTTGTTCAGCAGCAACAAAAAGCTCATCTATTTTTCTCCATTGACTTAGCAGAACTCTAACATCACTCACACCTTTCTTTATACTTTCTAAAATGAAGGTTTGAATCATATATGATACTAATTCCAGCTCAATTTTGCTATTAATTACTTTATGAATCAATTCAGGATTATTTAAATTAGGAAGGAATTTATAAAAGGACCTACACGATTCATAATTATCGCTACTTATTGCACTTATTATCATTCCCGGTATCCCAGGAAATAAAGTAATAATTTCATTAAACGTTTGATCATCAAATTTACATTGAGATGAAACAATTTGCTTTGTTTCATCGTAGGTCAGTGGCAGTAAATTTAGCTGAAAGCATCTATACTTAATAGTAGTTTGTATATTGTATGGCTTATGGCTCACTATAAATATCTTAGAGTTTTCTGGCGGTTCTTCTAGAATTTTTAATATTGCATTTCTAGCATTCCTTGTCATCACCTCTAAACCATCTATTATAGCAACCTTGTATTTCGATTGAATAGGGCTTAAGTGCAGAAAATTTTTCATTTCTCTCACCATTTCTACTCCTATTATATCACCCTCAACAACGTGCAAATCTAACGCTACCTCATTGCAATCTCCCACAAGAAACCAATTAGAAAAAGATTTTGCTAGTGTTGCTTTTCCTATACCTTTTTTACCGCAGATTAACCAAGATTGAACAGATAAGTTATTCATTAACTTCTTCTTAGCTTGATCGTGCCCTATTACCTTTTTCATTCTTCTTTCAAGATACTTCTATTCAAAAGTATATCTCACTTATCATTTGAAGCGAAATCATACCCTCCCTTATAACCTCAATCTTATCTTGAGTTAAGTCAATAATAGTAGACTCTATACCAGAAACTAATTTATCATCTTCAGCTACTGCTGATAAATGCTGTTTGATAGATTTAGGTATACCGCTAGCTTTATATGCACCTTGTTCTCCTGAAATATTTACACTAGTTGCAACTAGTGGAGTTTTCAGTTCATTCAATATTGAAATTACAATAGGATGATCAGGAATTCTTATACCTACGCTACCTTTAAAGAATTCATTTGGTAATATGTTGTTATTTTTAAGCGGTAAAATATAGGTAATTGGCCCAGGAGAAAAGTGATTTACTAAACTAGTATACTTTTCCTCTAGCTTTGCTATTCTCGCCAAACTGGAAATATCATTAACGAATATAGATAGTGGTTTATTTCGAGAACGCTTCTTCACTTGGTATATTTTTTTTATAGCTCTGCTATCTAGTGCATTGCAAGCAAGAGCATAAATCGTTTCTGTTGGAAAACATACCAACAAGTTATTCCGTATAGCATTCACTATTCTAGGTATCATATAGTTAAAACTTACATTCACAGTAATTATTTTTTATATGAAGTAAATAATTTTACGTAACTTTTACAATATTACTTTCTTCTACCAAACTTGACATGAAATGATATTATAGTTAATACTCAAGCAGGTTTACTTAAATTTACCACTAATAAACTAGGTTAAATATGTTCACTTCTAAAGTTCTTGCAGCAGATAAAGCTAGCAATGCATCAAGCATTGGTGCATCTTTTGCTAATCTTATCCCACTGATTTTAATAGTTGTAGTGTTTTATTTTTTTATTATTCGCCCACACTACAAAAAATTAAAAGAACTTAAAAAAATGATAGATCAAGTAAAGCGTGGTGATACTGTTGTTACTTCCGGTGGAATAATAGGCGAAGTCAACAAGCTTGACGAAGCAAATGCACAGTTTGTAATAGAAATAGCGCCAAAGGTCGAAATAAAAGTTCTAAAATCTGCTATATCTGAAGTTTTAAATAAAGAAGTTCGAAAAGTAGTAGTCAAACCAACTGAAAAGAATAAAATCGAGAAGGAAGACAAAAAAATAAAAGTCAGTCAGACAAAAGTAAAAAAGGATAAAACAAAGTAAAAGTAAAAAACACTTTGTAACTCTAAAACTTTGTTGTGTGTGGGATATTTGATGTAGTAAGTGATGACAATTTGATAATACCAACTTTACTAATCGGATTGCGGAGGTTTGAATATGGCAAGTATTATTTTTCAGATATAGTAATATAAACAATAAAGCAAGATGGAAGTCAAAAATCAAAAAACAGAGTTGAAAAGTTATTGAGGTTGTTGATAATAGCAAAATGTCCAGCGGTACACAGTTAGCATAGTACATGCTCGCTGGGCACAGAGTTCAGACCTTAAAAAGGTTCATCCTATCTATACAAATAACATTATTATTTCCATAACGGAATAACTGAGAATTGCAATTTGCTAAAAAATAACTTAGAAAAAAGGAAATACAGTTTCATATTGACACTGATACGGAAGTTATACTAAATATATTAACTATATATCTTAATAATGGGCTTTTGCCTATTGATTCTCTATCTAATAGCTCAAGCAATTTACATAGCTCATTCGCTTTAGTCTTATTATTTGCAGAATACCTAGATGCTTTACTTGTTGCAAAAAGAAATCCACCTTTAACAATAAGCTATAACTATAATACTTTATTTGCTACGTCCGATTCTAATACTTTAAGCACCTAGCAAAAAGAATATCCCATCCGGAAGATGGTGACATTGCAGTAATAAAGTTCAGCATAGTTGTCATATATAATAACGATGTACGGTTTGAACGTAACACAGAAAGTAATAGTCCGAACAATTTTTTAATTAGCAAAAATGGTTACCCCTAGCTTCACGTTAAAAGAAATTTTCAAGCAACCTCACACATTAAATAAAACAACAAAATCAATTTTATAAAAAGTATACAGAATCAATATCTGCTAACGAAAAACTATTTTCTAAGCTAAGTCATATTACTATAGTCGAACGTGAATCATCTTATTTAACTATATTAATAGCGAAGTATTACCTGAAAGGTGTTGCTCAAATCCTGGCATATTTAGAAATTTCATATCAAAATTTAGACATAGCAACATAAGACTAGAAGAAAGAAGTTAAGGTTATTTAGCTCTTAATCTCCAAAACTAGAGATATTATAGAAGCGCTATGCTATGGAAAATTACAGAATAAATAACCATTAGCATAACTAATACATTAAATAGTGACATCAAAAAATGTCAGATGTTGTATTACATACTCGTACTAGACCAGAAATTGATGTCGCTTCAACAAAAACTCTTTCTGCACAACTCACGGTTTTGGTTTTAGCATGCTTTGTTTTAGAGTTTACAAAAATAAAAGGTACATTTAAGTAAGAAAAGAATAAAGTAGTTAAGTAATACTATTAACTCTATCCCTAAATATATTAAGCATGTTTTAAACATAGCAAAAGTACAACCTGTATCAGGCAGTATACTAGAACACAGCAGCACTATTTCAATCTACAGAGAAGCTCATATGGAGTTACAATGGAAGATATGTTAAAGATAAAAGATCTTTCACATATTAATATCACCTGCATCACAACAGGAAAGATAAACACAGTTCAATTGCTTTAATAGATTCATCTGTATTTGTTATAATAAGCATCCCACACGATAATTTATTTTTTAAGATATTATCCAATACACAAGAAATTATTATAATAAAAAGTAAAGTGCTTGCTTAAGCGATAAGCAAAAAGTCTCATTTTAAAGAGAAGCTTGTATAGATAGTTGTGCAAACTCCTAGGTACTGATAGTTATTTTATCCCTAAGTAATCTATATAGTATAGCTATATAATTCCTTGCTTATACTCAACTGCAATAAAAAAAGTATTAGATGCTGATGTATTCAAGAAATTTAACTAAGTCTGTTATTGCCGAACAATTCATCCAGTGTTAGCTATAATACAATACTTTCATATCCATCAAATTATTCTGTCATAAATAAACTCTTCTGAGTTATACCTTTATAACTAAGTCAAAAGGTTCTAATAAACAAAAAATAATACTGCTTAAGTCAGTTAGTGAGCCCCATTCATTCCATGGTCAACTCCTTATAGAAAATCTATACTGTTGTATGCTTGACACTAAACTTCAGTTTTCTTTACAATCTATTTCGTGAAANNAAACAAAAATGTTTATTTGTTACTATAGCCGGGTTACCCAATGCTGGAAAGTCTACACTAATTAATAGCATTGTAGGTAGAAAGATCGCAATTGTTACTCCAAAAGCACAAACAACCAGGACACAAATAAAGGGTATTACAATATTTAATGAAACACAAATTATCTTTACTGATTCTCCAGGAATCTTTTTAGCAGGAACAAAACTTGAAAAAGCTCTAGTTAAATCTGCATGGTCAGCAATCAAAAGTGATGATATTACTTTGTTACTCATTGATGTAAGCAATTACTTTAAAAATATGAAGAGAATCAAAATCATATTCACACAATTACAGCACACAAAAGCAAGATGCATTTTGGTTATCAATAAGGTTGATCTGGTAAAAAAGCCTGAGATAAAAATGGCCTGCAAAGATTTGAGTTTGCTTTATAGATTTGAAAAGATTTTTGTAATATCAGCACTAAAAAGTAATGGACTTTCTAATTTGATGAATTACTTATCCGAAATTGCACCAGTGAGCCCTTGGTTTTATAGGAAAGATCAAGTAACTGATTCTTCTGCAAATTTCTTATCAGCAGAAACCACAAGAGAAAAATTATCCTTGAATTTACGTGAGGAATTACCATATTCTATAGCTATCATAACTGAACAATTTCAAGAAAAAAAAGATAAGAGTTTAGTCATAAAACAGATCATATTTGTGCTAAAAAAGAGTCATAAAAAAATAGTGCTAGGAAAGAATGGTAGCTGCATTAAAAAAATTGGTATCGATGCACGCGCTGAACTAGAAAAATTATTTAAGCGCAAAGTCCATCTATTTTTATTTGTAAAAGTACGGTCTTGGATTGACCACCCTGAGGAATATATAAGTAATGCTTAATTCCTTACTGGTGTTTGACATTGAAACTATACCAGATGTAAGCTCCTGCAAGAATCTCCTTAATATCAGTGATAGTAGTAGTATGAAAGAGAAAAGAGATGCATTGACAAAGTATCATCTCGAAATAACAAATGGATACAATCCTTTCCTTCATCAGCTTCTCCATCATATTGTAGTTATCAGTTTTTTATCCTGCAGTATAAGCTACAGGAATGGTTATGAGACATTCAAACTACAAGAAATTAGTTCTGGTGGTACACTAAATTCTAGTGAAAAAGAACTAGTGAAGGGATTTTTCAGTTACATATCAGAGAAAAGACCGAGATTGATCTCATTTAATGGGCGTACTTTTGATATGCCGGTGCTAAAATACCGTGCCATGGTCCATGGCATTCAAGCAGAATACTTTTATAAAGCTGGCGACAAGTGGAATAGCTACAATCAAAGATATAGTAGTGATTGGCATTGTGATCTACTTGAGTCTCTCTCTGATTTCGGAGCCTCTGCGAAAGTAAAAATGAATGAAGTTTGTGCAGTACTTAATCTCCCTGGTAAAACTGGAGTTGATGGGTCACAAGTTATGGACTTATATGACAGTGGTAAGATACAAGAAATTCGAAATTATTGTGAAACAGATGTAGTTAACACTTACCTGATTTACCTACGATTTATGCATCATCAAGGAAGAATAACTACTGAAAGTTATAACAAAAATGTAGAAGAGCTTCTCTCGGAATGTGAAAAAAAGGCACATTTAAAAAAATTTAAAGAAGAATGGGAAATGATCTGTGATGGAAAGTTTTATATTAAATTCTAAAGCAACTAGTAGATTCAAATTATATGCTATTCTTACTATAGCTTTATTCTATACACAAAAACTACAATTGTACTAATACCATAATTTAAGTCTACCAGGAGAGTATAGTCCAAGTACTAACACTTTTTACGCTGGCATAATGAAAGTAGCCACCTATAATGACGTCCTAGTACGTGATGCTGGAAATTTAATGTCACTTTATAATAGCATCTCCAAGTCCTTCCTTGTTCCCAGAACTTAGGAAAACTCACTTTCAATTAAGTGGTTGTATAATAAAAATCAGATTTCAGTGCTACGCGTCAAAATAGCATCTTCTATTATAAATAGCAAATGTTCATTTATAATTGAAATTAACTTATAAACACCCAAGAAATTTATCAAATAGAGAAAAAGGAAAAAGAAACCCTAATTGCTATACAATAGTCACTTCACTGAATTCTGCACAGATTGAAGAAAAATGAATATTTTTTATCATTAGAGCAAATTTTGTTAAGAGGATTTTACACTTAATCCATATTTCCATTATCTTACAATTTTTGTATAATCTATAAGTTCGATCGGCAAATTATGAAGATAATAATAGGTAGTGCTAGTAAAGAATTAGGAAAATCAATAGTTAACAAGCTAAATATTCAATCATCCATTGTTCAGGTATCAAGATTTGCAGATGGTGAGATGAACGTACACGTAAAAGACGATGTCTATGATCAAGAGGTATATATAATACAGTCAATTTCTTCTCCTGCAAATGATAATCTTATGGAGCTTCTGCTTACAATTGATACAGTAAAAAGATTAGGAGCTAAAAGAATAACAACAATCATTCCTTATTATGGATATAGTAGACAAGATAGGACTATTAAAAATAATAATATGCAATCTGCTTTAGGTGCTAAATTAGCCGCAAATCTCATTCAAACTGCAGGTACAAGCAGTGTCGCAGTCATCGATTTGCATTCAAATCAAATCGAAGGGTTTTTCGATGTACCAATAACCAATTTGAGCTGCTTTGAAGTATTTGTTGAATCTACACACACAGAAAATTTAGCAATAGTTGCACCTGATGTTGGAGCAATCGGTAGAGCGCGTGCTTTTGCAAAGACTTTAGAGAAAGAGCATAAGATAAAATTGAGTGATGAGATCATTATAATAGATAAATATAGAGAAAAAGCAGGCACATCTCAAGTAATGAACATAGTAGGAGAGGTGACAAGTAAAAATTGTGTTATTGTTGACGATATAGTTGATTCTGGTGGAACATTATGTAATGCAGCTTCTGCTTTAAAAAGTTACGGAGCAAGATCTGTAATTTCATGCGTAACACATAGCGTCCTTTCAGGAAATGCAGTTGAAAAAATCTGTTCCTCTTCTCTAGATAAATTAGTAATTACAGATACTATACTTCATAAACTCGAAAAAACTGGTAAAATAAAAGTTGTTTCGATCGCAAATATTTTAACTCGTTTCATTCAAGGAGATAAAGATGCCAATTAAGTCAACAGAGGATGTAATCACTTCACTAATAGAATTTGTAAATAAGAGAAAAGTAACAATTACAAAAGAAGAAATGCTTAAAATTGCACAACTTGTAAGAATTAAATTATCAAATGATGAAATTGAGCATTACTCCAAGGAGTTAACAATGTTGGATTGGATACATGATACTTTATTGCAAGTTAATACTGAAGGTGTTTCCCCTGTACGCTATGGTGCTATAGACAAGGTCATTCACGTGCACGATGATGTTGTCGATTCTCAAAATATTAAAGAAGAAATATTATCCAACACAAAATCTGAACATGGATATTTTGTAGTGCCAAAGGCTATAAGCGATTAAAGTAAAGCTGGCACTAAACTTTCTAAAAAAAACAGTAAAAAATCTATACGGCCTTGAATATAATCTCACCCAAAAGTATAACTTAGTCAATGAAAATATAGAGTTGTTTATTATAATTGAAAGGTTCAATGACTTTGCTTGAACATTTGATATAATAAAATTATAAAGTCTATTAAAGTCTAGCATGAATGAGGTAATAACGTTTGGTTGTCGTCTAAATTTTTATGAAAGCGAACTAATCAAAGAAGAACTAAGAAAAGCAAAAAGAGAAAATATCATTGTAGTACATAGCTGTGCAGTAACAAATGAAGCAGAACGTCAGGTAAAGCAAAAAATACGTAAGATTCATAAAAATAATCCAAACAAAGAGATTATTGTAGTTGGTTGTGCCGTTCAATTAGATCCTGAATCGTACAGTAACATCCCTGGTGTAAGCAAAGTATTGAATAATCAAGATAAGCTAAAGGCTTCAAGTTATTTGCTAAATAATGATAAGATATTAGTCAATGGTAACCAACCAAGTACTCTTTTAATTAATAAATTTGAAGATAAGTCAAGAGCATTTATTAAAATCCAAAACGGCTGTAATCATAGTTGCACATTTTGCTCAATCACTAAAGCAAGAGGAAATAACCGATCCACGCCAGTAAGCAGTATTATTGAGCAAATCAAGATTTTTGTAGCAAATGATTATCAGGAAGTAGTGTTTACAGGAGTTGATATCACTGATTTTGGTACAGATCTATTTGGCAAACCTTCGCTTGGTTCAATGATCAAGAGAGTTTTAAAGGATGTTCCAGAATTAAGAAGGCTTAGACTTTCTTCTATTGATGTTGCTGAAGTCGACAATGAATTAATGGACTTAATAGTCAACGAGCCAAGGTTTACACCACATTTGCACTTAAGCTTACAATCTGGCAATAATTTAATCCTAAAAAGAATGAAACGTCGTCATAGCAGGGAACAAGTGATAGAATTTTGCCATAAAGTAAAAAACTTAAGATCTGATATGGCATTTGGTGCTGATATTATCGCTGGGTTCCCAACAGAAACTGATGAAATGTTTCAGGATACGGTGAATCTCTTAAAGGAAGCAAACATAGTTTACTTGCATGCTTTTCCATATTCAAAGCGGAAAAACACACCTGCAGCACGGATGCCACAAGTGCCAGAGAATGTGCGTAAAGAGCGGATAAAGAACTTGAGAAGAATGAATAAAGAAATGATAGATAATTTTTATCAATCTTTGATAGGTACTAAACAAAGTGTTCTGGTTGAACAAAATAATATTGGCAGAGCAGAAAATTTTGCACCAGTAAAGCTCTTATCAAAGGCTCAGGTCAAAAGTATTGTGGAAGCTAATGTTATAGGAATAGAAAAAAATCATTTAATCGGAAGTATTCTTTCCTGACTTTTTAATACAAGAGAAATGTATAGTAATATCAAAAATTATAAGCTTATTCATGATTAGAAAATCTGTTGTTCTTGATGTATTGCTAATCTTATGTACTGGCCTTTTTTCTGCTCAGGCTAATAAAAGTTGTTCAAATAATGAACAATTCATAGAAAATTTAATTCTTATAGAAAAATCTATATGCCATGAATCGAGAAAATATAATGAAAAAGAGCCTACATTAATTAAAGACAGAAAACTTAATTTTTATGTCAGCGCTAATAGCGGCAAGATATATTCTGATAATTCAAAGCCATTTGTGAACGGCATAAAAGCAATTGGAGAGAGAGTCTCCACATTAGTTGAAAGCCGTTATGATGCTATAATAAAAAATATAGTTGCAGATGAAATTGAAAGTGTAAAAAAATTTAATGGTGAAATTGATTTTCAGTGGTTACACAGCCTATCTTTAGGTTACTATGCTGGAAAAAACGGCCGAGTTGATTTTGAAGCTACATACTCTAAGTTTGATATTAAAAATGGTAATTCTCCTCCAATATTTTATAGATCGGCTGGTATATTTGCATTTCTGTTAAATGTTTATTATAACCCCAGTATTCAAGATACACAAATCGCTCCATACATTGGTCTTGGTATAGGACCAGCAGTTTTTAAGCTAAGAAAGATTAATGGATTGTCACAAAATTCAATGCCACTGAATGTTCCTTGGTTTGCTTATCAAGTAAAACTTGGTGTTGATTATTCAATAGTCCCAGAAATTAAGTCCTTCCTTGGCTATCGTTACTTCAGCATCCCAATGCCTATTGCAGATGACATATCAACCCATAGTATTGAGGTCGGCCTGATATTCAATTTTTAATAATAATTTAACATATACACATATTTACCTTTTTTACCCAATAAACCAAACAGTGACACAATTGTTTCTTTTAGAAAGATGACAGCTTCTGTCACCTTCATGTTATCCGCTACTCTTTTTGATTTTTGATAAATATATCCTTAAAATCATTAAAGCTCTGCTTATCTTCTCTATACTCTATGAGTTGACTTAATTACTATAACCTCACCGCTTTTAACCTTTAATATAGAGTTCATTCTCCCGATTTCAATAATTAACATCACTTTTAATTTTATTTACTCTGCTGTATTATATACTTTATACTTGAATTTTTGGTGTAACTATTAACTCTTAATAAAGTTGGAATATATCCATAAATATTTCACTAGCATCAACATTGATGCTTGAACTATTAACACAACATCTATTGGAACACTGTTTATTTCAATAACTAAGGCATAATTAAATTTATAGTATCTTTTTATACATCAGAAATAAAATAAACACGATTTTCAGTGAAAGAAATCATTGCTTATTGATTATTTGTAACATATATTCTAGAATATGAGAAATATACTTGGAGATCAAGTTTATNNCNNNNCTAAACTCTTTACTAAATTAATAATAGAGTTTATCCTGATCCATTACAGGTTTGGTTCTATTAAGCAAATCACTTAAGTGAATACCAGAAAGGTATTTATCGTTTAGTATAAATTCAACTATTTTTACTTCTATCACTACCTAAAAATACTAACTTCTTAACCTTATTAAGGTACTCTTCAACAATTTTATGTCTACTTTTCTAACATTCAAAATAATACTACCGGTTTCTTCTCTATTGAACAAAGTAATTTTCCATCATCTACGCCATTGACATTTATTATTGTATTCAAATCATTTTCCAATGAATTCTACAAATCACTGCTATATTGAGAGATTTCAATAACACTATTGTAATCCTCATCAACGTTGCTCTCCCATCACTATTAGTAATGCTGCTATCAACAATAAAGCTACTTCGAGCAAAGTGTTGAATATTAACAAAGTTAGCACAATAATTCTGTGCATATAGTGAGTCTGCTCAATTTTAACTGAACTATTATTCTTTGACAGCTCAGTTTATTGCTGTCAACTACATTTACTTCATTTATATTTTTATCTTCTAGTTTTAAAACAATATTACCTGACATTTTCAGACCTACATTCAAGTTAAATGTCAGAAAATTTCCTATCTCAATCAGCAAACCCTTACCAGGGNTTTTTTACTAACGTTGATCTAAATAAGCTGACTACTAGCTGTAAGATCAGGAAATTTTATTGGCAAAGGCACAACTTCTAGTACTGCTAGTTTAACATTCTCCAAAATAGGCATTTTGTCTTTGCTTAGCCTCATTAAGTGGCCATGCTTACTTGCATATCATAATAATCTTTCTTTGTAGTTTATCTTGGTAAGGTCTTCTCTTAATTACGTCCCTGAGCATGTACAAGAAACGATAAAAAGAAGCACTAAATACCAAGAAATAACCACTAGAAAAAAGCATACAAAAGCCACTCTAATGGATTTCTATAAAAATATTAAAAATGATTTAACTTTGTTTCCATTTGACAGAATCATAAGAAAAGCTTTGCTAAGCCTTTGATCTAATATTAACTCAACTATTGATTCTGTTTTCAGTACTTGAAAAACCTTTCTTGAGAAGTTACATAAACCTTTTTTGCTTTGAGCTTTACAGGTGATATCAGCAGCATATCAAACTACATCTTTAATATCTTGTCATCCGCACATTCATCATACTCGATCTCAACTGTAGAATGTGCAATTTCGAACTCACTTAATAGTATTTTTTTTATTCCATACAAAATATCAGTATGATGTGCATCTTGCCTTACCTTAGCATGCATAGTAATTATAAAATAATTATCAGACAGTGACCATGTATGTATGTGATGCACATCAACAACTTCAGGTAGCTTAGACACAATCCCGCTCTTTATCCCTTCAGCAGATACCCCTTCAGGGGTACCTTCAAGAAGGATATGACAAGAATTTTTGAGAATCTTATAGCCACTATTTAAGATTACTATGCTAACAAATATCGATAAAATAGGATCTACTACTTGCCATTTAGTTAGCATAATGATTATAGATGCAAATATAGCACCTACAGAGCCTAAAATATCTCCTATAACGTGCAATACGGCACTTTTTATATTTATATTGCTTTCACATTTACTATGTAATATAAAAAAGACTATAACATTAGCAATCAACCCAAGTGTAGCAATAATTAACATTATTCTCCATTCAATGTTGACTGGGAAAATAAATCTCTTTATTGATTCAATAATAATAATTACTGAAATAAAGAATAAAGTTAAACCATTGATGAATGCTGCAATTATCTGTAACCTGTGATATCCGTATGATCTTTGCAGATCAGATTTTTTAGCTGAAAATTTGTGTGCTATCCAACTTAAAATTAAGGCAAAGAAATCAATAAACATATGCCCTGCATCTGATAATAGAGCAAGCGAATGTGAAATTATTCCACCTACTATCTCTATAAACATGGTTATTGCTACTATTATTATGGAATGAATTAAACGCCTGGATTCTGCTGCTGAATGTTTACCGTTGTGCACCGCTGTCATATAAAACCTTCCCATGGATAAAAGTAGGTAACACTGGACTCGAACCAGTGACCTTTTGCACGTCAAGCAAATGCTCTACCAACTGAGCTAGTTACCCATTGTTGCTTCAGTATAGTGCTTCAGCAAAATGAAAGTCAATTTGCTTTTAAATTATTGTGCTCTACTTAACATGATTCAGAAATCTAGCCGTATAGGACTTTAACTATACTCTATAATTTTACAGAGTAAATTAATTATTTATATCTTTTTTTTTTCCAAAATAGAGATTCATTCTTTTTTTAGGAAGATTACACTAAGATCTAAATATATATTTGAAAATTAAATATGAAACGGATAATAAAATGTTTAATACATATCAAAGTAAAATAGTTGAACTAGAGTCATAAAAAACAAATTATAGATAATAAGTAAAGTTAAAGCAAACAACTATCAGCTTCTAAAAATGTAAAGATCATAAATGACCATGCTTTTTACAAACCAATCTGCGTAAATAAGCTTACATTGATTTTTTAACAAAGCAGTTTGAATTATTATATAAATACATCTCTAAAGAGATGATAAAAAACTTTTACTACTAAGAAAGTAAATAACTTTCACAAAGAGAGAGGTATTCCTTTACCTACAACAAATGTAGTTACTTCCTTTTGACCAAAGGACAATACAAAATGTTATGTGAATTATGAATAAACTTAGTAAGGAACTATAATTATAAATATACGTCTGATAAAATTAATATTACAGCTTCATATATGAAGGCGCTCTCAGTCAACTACCAAAGTTATCAAGACTACATAGTAGACTCTGACGCATATTATAGATTCATATATAAGAAACTTATTATATTGCATGCTTTTCAAAGGCTTGAGAGAGGTCAAACTAAAAAACAGGCAAGAAAAAGTCTGAGTAATATTAATAGAAAAGAAATTAAGGAATTCTTTAAGAAGCTTCTCAAGAAGAATGAAAAAGTGATTTAGTGATCCGGGCAAATAAAAGAGTATCTAGATGTAGATGTAGATGTAGAATATAATGTATTATACGAAAAGATCTCCGAAAAACTTGTCTATACAGCATGAATATTGACAAAATTAAGAGAACATATAACTAATATGATATAATATTTTCAACAGAAAGTGAATTTGGAAAAATGAGAAAAGCTCAGAAAAAAACTAAATTCAGCAAGTATCATGAACAAAAAATATGGTTAACATTTCAGGGTAGAATAAATCTAAAAGTTACTGAGAGCAATATTGACACTGAGTTTAATCTGAACATTGATTTACTCTAGAACAAAAGTTTTGAAGGTCCTACTGATCAAAATAATGATGGCATTATCAATAACAAAGATCTTCTCAAGGTATTAGAGGATACTATAAAAACTTTCAATGAAATCTTTAGAATAAAGAAGAAAGATAACAATCCATTTTTAGTACATAAGAACGTTGCTAACTTCATATTATCCCTGTTTGAGATAAGGAAAGCTACTAAAAGTATTCAAGTGCTAGTATGATGTTCATATATTAGGTGGTGGTATCACACAATCTTCTAATAACGAATTATATTAGTAGCATATATTCCTACGCTGAAAACGGCAGAAATAATAGCGATTTTATTCCATGATGGAGGAGTTAACCATTATATTATAATTATGTTATTAAGTATCAATTTATCCATCTGTTGACATCCTGCTTGACTTCTAACTTAGGTCTCGGTAAAATATTAATGGAAGCTGTTTAGCAGAGTATGCTGCACAACTAACAGAAGGGAAAGAACTTACTGATTTTGCAAAATTAGCTAGTGATAAATAAGTACAAAAGTCTTACTCTAGAGGAGATAATTAAAAAACTATTAATCACTACAATAAGTGTAGCAGTTTTGTATATATCGAAAAAGTTTATTTAAATTTCATTGATAGTTTGCTTTGTGCGGTAGCGAAAGATAAGAAAACTCTGAATGGTCATTTTTATTTTGAGAAAATGATACAAAAGGTTTATCAAAGTAAAGTAGAGAAAAACTAAAAAGGAAAAGGTAATTCTAACATAGCCAAAACCAACTTAAACGCTGAAGATAAGTCTGTCAGACTAAACTATGCTTAACTTGAGCAATAGAAGTAGTTAATGAAGAGGACAAAGTGCAGTTTTATATTTTAAAATGGTAAGTTGAAGATAGAGCTAAAGTTTATTTACTGATTTAGTTCATGGTTTAGAATCACTTAAAAACCAGTAATATTAAAACAAAATGAAGAGCAAAAATAAGTAGTGTTAAAAGACACAATCTTGAAGAGAGAAAAAAATGCTGATTAAGTCTTAGAAGGAAAGTATAAGGTAAGTGTTGTAATAGATTTTATAATGATACAAAAGCCTTGTATGATGAGCTAAAGAAGTGAGAAGCAGTTTGTGTTAAAGTTTTGGTATAAGCTTGCTGTATGTAACAAATTATAGATTGGTACTTTGTCGGAGGACAAGTATTGTTCTGAAAACAGTAAATTTATAATCTATAATGATGAATGTAAAAAGTTTATAGTGTCATTTGAAGATAAAGCGTTTATTAAGATAATGATGAGTAATAACAACTATAGCTTATGCTATATACTAATGATAATAGCAAAATAGTAAGTAGTATTAGTAAAATAGATAATCTAAATCATGAATTGTTATTAGTTAAGTTATTTTAATTTAGAAGAGAATAATATTGCGTTATCGAACTAATATTTGGGGAATGTAACCTTTATCTGAAGAATGACTTAGTAAAAATGTTTGATTGTATAAGTAGCTTGATTTATCATGAGTATAGTTTAATCTAATAAATGTATAAAGGGTTGCTGCATTGAAGCAGCAACCCTTTATACATTNATTAGATTAAACCAAGCATAAGTTCCATAGAAACAAACATTTCTTTGCTATTAGCAAGAACTATAATGATGTAACACTGCCTTACGTATTGCTAATCCAAACTCTACCTGCTGCAAAATAACATAATCTACTATATCACTACTAATTTCAACCCCTCTATTTATCGGTCCTGGATGCATAATAATCGCATCTGGTTTTGCATACAATAATTTCTGTGAATCAAGGCCATATAAATAAAAATACTCTCTCTCTGAAGAAATAAAACAACCATTACCCATACGTTCCTTCTGCAACCTTAAAAGCATAATCACATCAGCATCTTTTATACCTTCAATCAATGAATAATAGATTGAATCTACCTCAGGGAAATATCTACAAATTAAAGTTGGCGGTGCAATCAAGCATATTTTCGCCCCAAACATTTTTAGCAATCTTATATTCGATCTTGCAACTCTACTATGCAAAATATCTCCACATATTATAATTTTAAGGCCTCTTATCTGATTTTTATGACTGCTAATAACAAAACAATCAGCAAGAGCCTGAGTTGGGTGTTCACCACTCCCATTACCAGCATTAATTAGTGAACAGTTAATGTACTGAGCTAGCACATTAATAATACCACTATTTTTCTGTCTGATTATTACATAATCAGGATTCATTGCATTTAATGTTTTCACCATATCCTTTAAATCTTCTCCCTTATTAATAGAAGAAGACTTTATTGGTAAGGTCACAACATTTGCCCCAAGGCTTTTTGCTGCTATTTCAAAGGATGCAAGTGTACGTGTTGAGTCTTCAAAGAATAAATTTATTACTATTTTATTTTGTAAAATATGGCAACCTGCAGCTTTATTTTTCAGGTATTGATCGGCTAACTTAAATATATTTTCTACATCACTGATTGTAAGATCCCGTACACTCAGCAAATTCTTTTTATTGACCATAGTTTCTTCTTAAGACACAATTTTAATCAAACCTATTTTACTTTCTCATTACTTATTTTCAACAAGCCTCTTCACAAAAACTACAGCTTAATTCACAGTCATTGTACTAAAATAAAAACTAGTATTAACTGATAATCAGTACTCTAATTTTATTAGAGTTAACATATTAATAATAAAATAAGATTAAGAATTGTTACTGAAGCTGAAGAAAAAGGTGGTAAAGCCGAGATTAAAGGACAAAACTCTAGATTACTACCATAAAGAACAGCGTTCATAGTTGCTGCTTTGCTAGCCCCAAGTATTACTGCTATTGTACAGCTACTAAAGTTTTAGGATATAATAATTATAAAAAGAATAATAGAATCAAAAACTCTACCTTTAATAATAAACCTGACATATTTAATAACAAGAAAACAAAAAATAAAACCAAATGTTTAGAAAAGCTCTTACCTTAAGCTAGCTTTCTTGCAAAGAAAATTGGCGTTATTGCAATTAGCTCCTAACTTAGGTAACCAATTAGTGATATGACTCTGATTTGCCTCATTATACTTGTCAGCGGCATAAAACACTAGATGTAGGAAAATAGGTAATAGATAAGATAAAAACCTTTAAGAAAGAAGTGAAAATAGAAAAGCCAACTAGCGAAAGAGGAATTCCAAACTAAAGAAGCTGTAGAAGAAAACACCGGTCAAATGTTAAACCCAGAGAAAAACAAAAATTTTCCCTGTAACCGAAAGACTTGTACAAGAAAACTCAATGGACAAGAAACAAAATATTCAAAGAGAAATTAATAATGCAGATTCTCACTCCAGAGGGTTACCAAACGCTAAGTATTACTTCCATTTACACTCGTCAGCTATCATGACAGCTTCAAGCAGATGTTCCTCAAGTTTACTGAGAGGTAGGTTACTTTGTAAATAAGTTCCCCAAGATTGCAATATATCAGAANTTTCAACATCTTCAACAATAGGATACTCTTGATTTTTTTTAGCGTATAGTTCTTGAGCTTGCTTGCTTATCAAAAATTCCAGTAAAGCTATAGCATTTTCCCTGTTTTTTGCATTTTTTGTTACTGCTGCACCACTAATATTTACCATCACACCATTATTATCTTGATTAGGAAAAAAAACCCCTAATTTATCTGCGATATTCTTTTCATGCGTATCTTTAGATGAAAAGATTCTTGCAAAGTAATAGCTATTTACTATTGCAACATCTCCTTCACCAGCAGCTACAGCATAAATCTGATCAGTATCACCACCACTTGGTTTTCTTGCCATATTACTCACAATTCCATTAACCCATTTTTTTGTTCTCTCAAAACCATCGTTTGCAATCATAAAAGCAATCAATGACCTATTATATGGACTTGTGGAAGAGCGTACTAATATTTTCCCTTTCCATTTTTCATTCGCTAAATCTTCATAAGTACTTAATTCTCTAGGATCTACTAATGCTTTGTTATAAACTAATATTCTAGTTCTTTTTGTAAGACCAAACCAATAATTTTCACTATCTCTAAATTTTGCGGGTATAGCACTTTTTAAAATTTCTGAATCTACTTGAGATAAAAGCCCTCCTTTTTTTGTTAAAATCAAATTTACCGCATCTGCAGTTAAAAGTAAATCAGCTTCACCACCATTCTCCATGCGCGAAAGCAGCTGAGAATAATCAGCTATAACATAACGCACCTTAATACCTGTGTTCTTTGTGAACTCATCAAATAAAGTACGTACCAATTCCTCTTTACGTGATGAATAAACGTTTACTACTTGTGAGTCGTCATTTCCACCATTTTTATATAAAAAAGTAACAACTATTAACATAACTGCCACTAAGGATGTCAATACTAAAGCTTTTTTCATATTGAATGCACGATCATTTCCTACAACTAAAGGTACCTAAAGAGCAAAACCTTAGCAAGCGTAAAATTTATTCAGCAACAACAATATTGATATTCCTTAATTTTAGGGCATCAATATTATACAGAGAATTTATCTTATCCACCAATACTATAAATAGTATCCGGATAATTGTGAGACTGAACTACAAATTACTTAAGTATTAAGCTGCTGCTACATTTAGCGTCTCTACTGTAAATCTCTCCAAGAACTTTTGTTCTTTTCTTGCTTGACTTTCTTAATGAATTTCTCACTATCCTTTTTAAGATCAATCTTTTCCTGAGAACATATAAAGTTAGTACAATTTGCTTTGTTATAGCAATGTACGCCAAGGCACATAATTAATAATGCAAGTACACCCAAGCTTATAAAGTAATGATAACTACACACTACAATTCGAATAATCCTGACAAAATTTTTATACATTATTAACACCATTTATTACAAGCAGCTCCTAAAAAAAGCACTATATTTACAGCAACTACATTAGTTACAATACAATAAATAGTAGTTCATCATTGACTACTAATCCTGCTTTGTTAGTTCTGTAATCATTTTTTCATCAATGTTAATGAAACCACTTTTAGCTTTCTAAGTGCAAAATTTGAATGAGTACCATTGCTATATTCCAGTCTCACAGATTTCATATCTTTACCTTCCGACTAATATTTTAATACTCTAGCTAAAATCTCATCCGCACTTTTTCCTTATGACTGACATTCGTGTTTCTAAATTGTTTTATTACACAAAATATTGAAATAATTGTAAGCAATAAAGCAAACACAATAACTGATATAGTAATATATTTTTGGCTATTCATAAAAAACACAATAAATTTTGCTTTATCTTTCATATACACTAAAGCTGTAGGTATACCAAATATAGTAACTCTTGTCTAGAAATTATAAATCCCTTCTGCTGAATAGAATATTTCACTCTTGAACAGATTTTGTTTGTTTTCTTGCTTGAGTTGATTAAAAGAGTTGTTTAGTCTGCTTTACTACTTCCAATATCAAAGTTGTCTTTCAATGCAAAAAGAGTTGGAAGTTTTGGATTACCGAACTTGTTATTAAGCAATCTTCTGATGCTTTATTGCCATTTTAAGGTGAGCTATATATTCTCCTTCAGAAGCACACTTTTCCAAGATATAACATACTTACCTATCAGATATCTTGATATTTTTTGCCCTTCATCCTCAGAGCTTGATTCATCAAACGGATTTACAAATTGTAGATTTCACTTCCATCACCTTTTTGGAAAACTCTCGTTAGATGCTGATTTAGTTCATTGTGTTATCTTGCATCTTTGCCTACTTGCTTGTAAGAAGTTGATATCATTATTGGTCCTTTTTGCATACTACTCTCCGAAATTAATTACACTGCTGTATTAACTATATTATATCTATTAAAATATAATAGATACTAATTTAAACTTAAATATAAAAAATTTAGTATAAGAACTGCTTATTAAAGATCCTTTCATCTAATGAATAATCCTCGTCAAAAAGTAGAGTGATCGTGTTTTCATGGTCTTTCTGCATTTTTATTTGTGATACATTATGAAACTCCTTATAATCTGACACTACAAGTACCGGACGATTTTCTACATCGTTAACGTCAACTTGTACTATTGCATCATTTGAAATTAATGCCCCGTTCCAATGTCTTGGATAGTAACTATTGATAGAAGTTAATGCAAGTAAATTTGAGTTTAGTGGTAAAATTGGTCCGCCGGCAGAGAAATTATATGCAGTGCTACCTGTTGGAGTAGACAATATTATTCCATCACCTCTAAATTTTTCTATTTTTAGCTTACCATTTATAGTAATATTCATTTCTACCATTTGGTTTGCTTTTCTAAAGACATATACTTCATTCACTGCTATACAACGGTAACTATTACCGCTTATATCTATGGCTTCCATTTTTAGCAAAGTTAATTGAGCTGAAGTTGCGTACTCTATATGACCAATTAAATCTTCAATGTAACCAAAACACTTATTCATTAAAAACCCGACATTGCCAGTATTTGTCCCGTACACATGCACACTCTTATTTTCTATAACGTAATTATGTAAGGTACGTAGCATAAAACCATCACCACCAACAACTATCAGTAAATCAACTTCAAACTTACTTTTTTCTGTTATATTAACAAAATCAAGCTTCTGTAATAGTTTAGATACTTTTTGTGATTTTGGTGATAGAGAAGCAATATAGCCTATATTTTTGTATCTATGCATGCTTCAGTCAATCCTCCAAAACAGGAGAAAATTAAAAAATATCTCCATATTTATCGTTAAACTTAGCTATTTTGCTAGTTTTGCTTGCCGATCCGCTTGCTAAACTTCTAGTCCATGCAGGGTGGGTTAGAGGATCTCTATCGAGTCTTATCTTATCACCTTCCTTACCATAAGTGGAACGAGTTTCAAATTCTTGACCGTCTGTTGTAACTATAGTAACTTTATGATAATCAATTTCCATCATTGTGCTTACAAGCTTTCAGTTTGTTAATATTCTAGTGAATTAAATTCACTAAGTCAATTATTATTTTAATAATATTGACAAAAACCAAACAATATAGTCTTCTTGATGAAGAATAAATAATAATTACTATGATTTTTGCCTTCCCCGGTCAGGGCTCTCAATTTATAGGAATGGGAAAGAGCTTATATAGTCGATTTCCCGTTGCAAGACAGGTATTTAATGAAGTAGATAATATACTAAACAAAAAGTTATCCAATTTAATTTTTAACGGCCCTATTGAAGAATTAACCATTACAGAAAATGCTCAACCAGCTATAATGGCAGTGTCAATTGCAACATTACGTACTATGGAATACGTTCTTGGTAAGTCCCTCTTCTCTAGTCACGATGCTAAATATATTTGTGGACATTCAGTCGGCGAGTATACAGCATTGTGTGCTGCAGGTGCATTAACTCTCGAGTCTGCAATCAAGTTGCTTAAAGTCCGTAGCAAAGCAATGCACAATGCTTCATTGAAATGCCAAGGAGGAATGGTCGCATTATTAGGTGCAGAAATAAATGAAATAGAAGATATATTAAAATCAGCCCAAATTGACGGAATCTGTGAAATTGCTAATGATAATGGTGGTAGACAAGTAGTAGTGAGTGGCACTACAGAAGCTCTTGAAATATTACCTGATTTATTTAAAAATACAAGTGTAAAAAAATTAATTAAGTTACAAGTTAGTGGGCCTTTTCATTCATCTCTTATGAAACCTGCTAATGAAAAATTTTTAAAATTCTTAAAGAACGTCAAAATAACTCGGCCTTTAATTCCCTTTGTATCAAATGTTACAGCCAAAGAAGAGAGTAATCCCAAAGATATAAAAGTTTTACTTGCTAAACAAATAATAAGTAAAGTGAGATGGAAAGAGATGATTTTATACATGTCAAGCCAAGGCATCAACAAATTCATTGAAATTGGACCCAATAAGGTTTTATCTAATTTAGTGAAAAGGATTGATCAATCTATCAACACAAAAAATATAAATAGTATTGATGATATTAACAATTTTTTCGATAGGTCATTATTAACAGATGAAAATTTAGAAGTTAGTTTAAGTCAAACCTCATCTTAGTTAAAATAACAGAGAATGATATAAAAATTATACAATCAACGAATTTCCTGTCATTTTATCTGTTTTTTTTATCCCAAGTAGCTGTAAAACAGTAGGAGCGACATCAGATAATCGACCATCTTTCAGCATTAGGTTGCTGCGAGAATCAGAGCATACAATAAATGGAACTCTATTTAGAGTGTGTGCTGTATGAGGTGTATTGTTCTTTTCATCAAATATACACTCAACATTACCGTGATCTGCTGTAATAATAAGCACAGTATTACCTACTTTTTTAACAGCATTGAGTACTCTTGCGAGGCAATTGTCTACTGCTAGGACAGCTTTCTCAGCTGCCTTCATATTGCCTGTATGTCCTATCATATCAGGATTAGCATAATTTGCAACTATTAGTGCAAATTCTTGAGAATGAATTTTTTCTACAAGTTTTTCTGTAAGCTGAAAAGCTGACATTTCAGGCTGCAAATCATAAGTTCTAACTTTTGGTGAAGGGATGAGAATTCTTTCTTCACCAGGAAAAGGTTTTTCTTTCCTACAATTGAAGAAGAAAGTTACATGAGCATACTTCTCAGTTTCGGCAATACGCAATTGCCGCAATTTATTATCTTCTATTATTTGTCCTAAAGTATCAGTAAAAGATGTAGCAGGAAAAAGACAAGGAATCTGAAAATCTTCTTTATATTCCATCATACTTAAAATAGGAGAGAATTTTGCTACTTTGCTGTAACCCGTTTTACCAAGTAAAATACTTGCTAACTGTATCATTCGATCAGCACGAAAGTTAGCCATTAACACTCCATCCTCTAGCTTTATACCTTGATAACCACCTATCACTGTAGGTTTAATAAACTCATCAGCTATGCTGCTTCGGTAGTTATTATCAATCAACGATATCACATCATTATGACGCGGTGCCTTTGTAAATGCGATAGCTTCATAAGCTTCAACTGTCCTTTCCCACCTATTGTCACGGTCCATAGCATAATAACGCCCAGAGATAGTAGCAATTTCTATATCATAGCCTTTTACACTTTCTTCAAATTCTTGAATGCATTTTTTTCCTGAATTTGGCAGCGTATCTCTGCCATCTAGAAATGCATGTATCATCACTTTGATACTATACTGCGATATTTTACTGGCTAAAGCTGCAATGTGTTTTTGATGTGAATGGACACCACCATCTGACACCAATCCCATTATATGACACACACCATTCTTATCTTTTAGGCTATTAATAAAGTTTTGCAGATTTACATTGCTTTCTATTGTCCCAATTTCTTGATTAATACGCTGTAGGCTTTGTATCTCCATTCTGCCACCGCCAATGTTTATATGGCCAACTTCTGAGTTACCTATTTGGCCATCTGGTAACCCAACATCAATGCCACAGGCAGATAAACTGCATTTCGGATAATTAGAGCTAATATGTTGCCAACAGGGTGGATCAGCATTGCTAATAGCATTGTGTTTGCTATTCTCTATTCCATTCCCCCAGCCATCCAATATACATAAAACGACTGATTTAAAGTTCATACAAAATTATCACATTAATAACGTGAATCCTNNATAAATATAACGTTCTCTAATAATACTAAAAACAAATTCTCCTAACAACCTCTACATTTATGATATCAAATTTCTCATATAAGACCGTATAACAAATTTCTAGTAGAATACCCAAGCATACGCAAACCTTCAGAAACGAAAAACTCGAAAAATTACTTGACAAACTTTTACTATCCCCTTACCTTAACCCTAGATTGTTTTATTACCTTCAGTCTATACAAATTAAGCAACGAAAGTACCACGGCAGTTTGCTTCTTATGTCTAATTTTTCGCGTTACATGTACCTCATNTTTTTACAACATATCCAGGTTGTTTTTACTCATGTAAGCTAGAAGCGCTTACAAAGCATTCAAGATAATAAGAGCATCAGTTTATATGGTGTTAGATAGAGATAGTGAATAACTAGCTGCCATGAAACCTCTTTTACTCTTTCTTCTACTTAGTAAATTTTTAAACCTCTATAACTAATCGAATTAAAAAACAACTGAATTACGGTTGTTAAACGTTTAAAACATAAAAAAACACTAATGTTTTTGAATAGATATTAATTGAAACCTTTTCTACCTTTTCTTGCACAGTACAGATTTCTCAACATTTAAGCTAAAGATTAGTTGCAACTCCTTAATTTACGATATAGCAATCACCCCCAATTAATACACAGAAAATTATGTAAAAGCTCGTGAAGTCTCTTGTTCTGTAACCTTGATAATTNTTATCCATATGAATAGTTGAAAAACTACAAAAGTCCAGCGCAGCCATATTTCTTGATAAACAGAATTAGGGATTATACCTGTCCTTTTATTAGAAATAATTCATACATAAGTACACTGACAGAAGTAAGCAACATAGCTACTAAAATTATAATAAAGAATATGTATTATTATGGTTAACAAATTAAATTTTAGACTATTGAGAAAACTGGATAACCACTACTGTAAAAGCCATAAATGCAAACTTCATGATTTCTTCTCTTCCTATCTTACCAGAAAATATTATAAATAATATAGTCAACTCCAGAGCGCAATTTTAACTCAATATTCTCACTATGTGACTAAAATAAGTATACTACCGTTGATATAAGCACATTAAAAATACTAGGATAAATTTCCAACTATATCGAGCCTTATTAAGGATAAAAAAGGTTTCTTACAGCTGTCAACAACTATTTTAATGACAATTAAGTTTTGACACTTTCGAACTTTAATCAAATATATATTCGTACATAAGCTAATTAAACTGCTAAGCTGAAAACACAAGGTAAACACCACTCTCCTCAAATATTCAAAATTAGATATTTTCTTGTATACAAGTACCGTTATAAGACTTAATATTAAACCAAGAATTGCGCTTAGTACCTCAATGTTACCAAATAACCTCTTTTTATTTTATGAACATGCTCTATTAAAAACGTGGCGCCTCTTGCTCCTCCCTCAAGAAATATACCTTAGTAATAACTTAAACATGCCGCTAACATTAACATAAGCATTCCGAAATTTTAATATCTTAGTATAAAAATAATTAATATAATTGAAAGCAGTAAAGCAACTTTTTTTCTATTCTTAATAGCCAAATATAGAAGAAGCTCCTATTAAATAAAATTCACTGGAAATACTCCAAAGGCTTTCAATCGATAACTAATTGATCATCTAAATAAAAAACATATTATCAATTATGCTCATCAGGTGACCAAAAAAGTACGTGATCATATCACAATAAAGTATTATAGGCTAAACTTAAAAATATTATTTTCATTATTTGCTGCATCAGCTTTTCACAATTTATTTAATATAATAATAATTTATTTTATAAATATAAATACTATACTAATAATAGTATCTAGCTAAATTCTAGCATTTTTATATAGTTGACTATATCAAGTATTTTGATACCATACATTTCACACTACTTAAGTGAGAAAGTTATCTTCACTTTCCTACACAAAAGCTTTCAATAAAGTGCTATGACACACATACCGGTTTTACTAAAAGAAATGCTATCGCAACTTTCACCACAAAATGGTGGTGTATATGTAGATGCTACATTTGGAGCTGGAGGATATAGTAAAGCAATATTGGAGTCAGCTGATTGCAAAGTGTATGCAATTGATAGAGATGAAACGGTTATTAAATTTTACAATAGTTTGAATACCAAGTACTATGGTAAAATAAAATTATTCATTGAAAAGTTTAGCAATATTCAAACTATACTAAATAGTAGTAATCTCAAACACTTTACAGAACCTTCCGTCGTTGTTTCAGCTGGAATTCAGAAAAAAAATGTACGGTCAAGCACCGAGATGATACAAAGTAATACCGTAGATGGAGTTGTGTTCGATATAGGGGTATCGTCTATGCAGCTTAATGAAGAAAATAGAGGATTTTCATTTTTACATAACAGTCCACTTGATATGCGCATGGATATCTCTTCTCACATTAATGCTTCAATATTTGTTAATGTCTTACGCGAAGAAGAAATTGCAAACACTATATACAGCTATGGAGGTGAACGTTATTCTCGCAAAATTGCAAGAGCAATAGTGAACATACGTAAGAAAAAAACTATCAACACTACATTTGAGCTTGCAGACATTGTACGTTCTGTGGTATCTCGCGGAAAAAGCAAGATTGATCCTGCAACTAGGACATTTCAAGCAATCAGAATATGGGTAAACGATGAGCTTAGAGAGCTTGAAAAGGGTATTAAAGCTGCATCCAAAATCTTAAATAAGAATGGCAAGCTGATTGTCATTACTTTTCATTCCTTGGAAGATCGTATAGTCAAGACCTTTTTTAAAGGCTTATGTGAGCCAAAATTTACCAACTGTAGAACGTTTTCTCTTCTGAATAAAAAAGTAATCAAGGCAAGCGCAGAAGAAATAAGTGCAAATCCACGTGCGCGTTCAGCAAAACTAAGAGCCATACAGAGGTTATTATGAAAACTTTCTATATCATCCTCAATAGTGATACTTTTTCAATGTTATAAAACTATTTAAAGTAAAACTACACGTCTAATTATTAAACAAGGATCTAACAGAAATAAAATATGAAATTAACTTAATGCAAAGCAATATAAAAGTCTTATAAGTAAAATATAATTATTTAAGTAATATCCATTAAGAGACATTTAAAAAGCAATTCTTTGATACTAATTAGTTAAAAATTTTAATTTTTTTTTAAATCGTAGTGTGTTAGAGCACAACTTTAAAAAAGCGATTGAAGATTCTACAATAAAGCTATAGTTAAATATAAGATAAGTCTTCTAGCATAGTTTTAGTTTTTCTATATCTTTTATCTTTTTTCTGCATTTGATTATAGTCCTAAAAATAAAAAGCAACTCCAGAAGTGTTAAGTTTAAAGCTAAATGCAAGAAACTTTGTATTTACTGTGTAGCTCTTCGTTCTGTTAACAAACAGATCTATTACAGAGTGGACATTTTTGTATTTTACGTTAAGGTCTGCTTCTTATTTCTATTAACAGCTGAGCTGTATCAAAATAATCCTTTTAAACGGCAAGACGTAGAAGTGTATGCCTCTGTTGCTCATAGATATTCATATTGAATCCAACTTCCAATAATATTCTTACAATTTTTATATGAACTTTTTTTTAAAAGCTAGTAGTAAAGGAGTCCAGTTACATTTAGTTACAGCATTAACATTCACTTTTAAGTTTAAATAAGAGCTTAACTACTTTAGTGTCATTATTATAATTAGCTTTATGTAACTGGGCATATACCATCAAAATCTTGATCGTTTGCTTCTATTTCCTTTAAAACAAAAAATACTACCATTTTTCTATTATTAAGATCAATAGTATATCTAATGAACCAAAAGCACAGTTATTTTCTGCACAGATAAATCTTTTTAAGTTAGTTTTTGCTTGCTGTTNTTTTTACAATAAGTCTCATTATTTGCACTTTATTATCATATCCTGCTAGAAAAGGTTAAGATATTATTTTCTGCATCTTTTGCTCCTTACATTTTTGTAACCTTTTCTTTAACATCTCTTTCACTAATTTCTGCGTCTTTTGAGATTAGGAAATTTATTAATTCCTTATCGTCTTGCAACGTAGCAAGGCATGGTAGAACAAACCCGTTTCTATTTTTGAAATTAATTACTAATTAATCAACAAGAGATTTAGTGTTTTCTTGCACTCATACATAACAGCATAATACAATCAACTCTTATTTTCACTACCTACAATTGACATTAAAATCATCTTCATATGCTCTAGCAATGACTTCACTCTAACCATACATATCACCTTCTTTTATAAAAATTTATGAAAAAAAGCGACTTAATTTATACCTTTTGAACTAATATTAAATCCACTTTCGACTAATTGATTNATGTTTTCCTATGCGCCATACCATCTGAATTAAACCACTTTAGTATCAACAATACTCCACTTAGATTAAGTTTAAGTAAACCAGTGAGAAAAATGTATCATACTAAAGCATCACACACGGTTGTACGAGTACTCTTCATTAAAGAATAGTACCACTCCAAGCCGGAGCTTGATAAATATTGCTATAAAATTCAAGAAAATACCATAAAAGTAGCTGATGCCTATATTTTATTACAACACTAGACAACTCAAAATTAAAAAAGCAGAGTTAAAATTATTTCAAATTTAATGGTTCTCTAAAATCAATTGTATCAGGAAACAACCGCTATCTATAACATAATCATTTATGCCATTAATGCAAACAAGAACTAGGCGACATTGAAAATACCTTTTGAGCACTTTAATTCATCTATCTTCTCTTGCACCTCTTACATTACTAAACAGTCAGTTTTATTTTTTAAAATTTGACACTTCGGTACCTGTCTTTCTCCAACAAAATAAATTTTTTCTTACTTTCCATCAATTCCCAATATATTATAATATGTGCTCTTTCTATTGCTAAGCCGCCAAGAGGCTCTCAAACTAAAGTCTGGTGGCTGTATATACCTTCAATAGGAGGTAAATAATCTAATAAAATAGGTACAAGGTTAATTTTCCCTAGATTTTTTTAAATATATTTTAGATAAAGTTTTAAATAATTATCTTTAAGTCTATATCTCTTCAATCATGAATCAGCACCAGTCTTTATACTCTAAGTGTAATCCTTTGCAACAAAACCAGCAAACTCGAGCTTATGTAGATACTTAAAAATGTATCCATATTTTGCAATATCTAAAGCAGCACAAATTTTTCCTGTTCTTCAGCCCAAGGTAAAAGATTTCTGAGCACCTGCTTATAAAAAGAGTTTTTACATGAATAAACCCAAGAATATTTGATTAAATTTCTCAACTAAAAGCCTATCTCTTGTAAAATAAAGGTTTTCGATATCTTTCCTCAGAACTATATTTAAAATATCCCCTTCTAACCACTTCAGAATTCTGCCGATTACTATCAATGCCTTAAATTTTCCATATGCTAAAATATTTTTAGTCAAAATTTACTGCAACTAGAAAGTGATAAACTCCTCAAACGTTAAAATTAATCATACTCTTCCCTACGAAATTAGCACTACTGAATATATTCTTTTCAAGACAAGACGATGCAGATCCACAAACAACAAAAATTAGCTTATTTATTTTTCAGCTATGTATTTCACAAATACTTCATTCTTCTTAGAAAAGTTAAATTTTTAAAAAAAAGATCATGAAAAACTTCACTAAAATAGTATAATAACATTATATCCAGCAATAAACACTTACAACTACTCATAGCAAATCACTTTAGTCACATACCCTGTAAAAGATACATTAAATTGTCTAGCAATTTGCTTAGAAAATTCATTAGCTAACGAGACATCATAGTATGCCATACTAGTTCTGATGGCAAACCTATAATGAGTAACATTGTTCAAAATGCTTACTAAACTCTTGAAATAAACGACTTTCTTCTATACTATGTTTCTTCTTTGACTACTATAAAAGATATAACATTCTTTTCTGCATCTCTAACAATTCCTTTAATTTAACTTGTCTGCTAACAACATAAAATATAGATCTTTGTTTCGCATAATACTAAAATATCAATATCATAGCTTTCTTCATAATAAATCCAGCTTTCACTATTATTTATAACTCACCTTCACACAATATTGACCATCCCTAAAAAAGAATCTAACATTCTTCATTCCTTGATCACGAAGCTTCGATGCAACTGATTTAGCAGCTTGAATATTTTCAAAATATGCGATATATCCTTTACTTTCTACATTGTCTTGTTTTGGATGACGTTTTTGCATTTCTTTCTCATACTGCTTTCTATAATGAGGAGTCTTTTGTACTAATCGTTCAGACATCTTTCTTAAATATTGAACTCTTACTTTTGTCAGTCCAGATTTATGAAACCCTAAAATTTTTGCTGCTTTTTCCGATAGATCTATTAACCTACCTTCAACAAAGGGCCCTCTATCGTTAACCCTTACAACAAGTTTTCTTCCATTTTTTAAGTTAGTAACAAGAATAAAACATGGTAAAGGCAGAGTTCTATGTGCTGCAGAAATCAAGTGACGGTTAAACACTTCACCGTTTGCTGTAATTGTACCATGGCCTTCTATTCCGTACCATGATGCTATCCCCACCTCTTCGTAATGGTTACAGTGTTCTGGATGATAAGTTACACCATTTATTGTGTAGCTATTACCGATTTTATAGTGACCTGCAGTGCTATTGCACCTGCTGCTAAGACCACAACTACTTACTAAAACAAATATTAGACACAGCAAAACTAGGTTTTTAATCATTACATTCAGTGAAAAGGCTTAATTACTATAGTATTTTAAATTAAACTATAATAGATTTAGTAATAAGTAAACTTTTACATTAAATATGAACGATACTCGAAAAGAAACAATATACCTAATTGGCATAGGAGGAATTGGAATGAGCGCAATCGCTGAAATCCTTCACAATTCCAACTATAAGGTTCAAGGCAGTGATGTACGATCAAACGCCAATGTAGATAGGTTACAAAAGTTAGGCATAGAGATCTATATTGGTCATAATGCTAATAATATCAAGCAAGCTCAAGTGNTCGTATATTCTTCTGCAATAAAATCTGATAATATTGAATTAGTTACAGCAAAAGATACCAACAAAATCATTTTGCATAGGTCAGATATACTTGCTGAAATTATGAAAGATAAATATGTAATAGCAGTTTCAGGCTCAAGTGGAAAGACAACAACAACTGCTATGATTGCTTCCATTTTGGATTACTCCAGTGAACCACTTCCCGCTATCCAAATAGCTGATACTAGTAGCAAAAAAAAAGATTTAGATTCTAGCGTCACGCTCCAGAATAACACCATCATAGGAATTGATGCAACCGTAATTGTAGGAGGCATATTAAACTCCTATCAGAGTAACTTAAAACTTGGAAAGAGTGACATTTTTTTAATCGAAGCTGATGAGTCTGATGGAACTATGCTAAAAATTCCTGCAAATATTGCCATCATAACGAGTATCAATAACGACCACATAGAATATTATGGAACATTTAGTAACCTCAAAAATGCATTTTTTCAATTTACAAATAAAGCAGATTTTGCAATTCTACCTGATTCCGTAAGCATTGATCATGATGCAAGTAATTCTATAACGTTTGGGCTTGAAGGTGGTAATATTAAAGCTAGCAACATTAAGCAGTATGCTAACAGTATTAGGTTCGATGTGTTAGTTGATAATAACCATAGAATAAAAAATGTGGTACTATCAAATGCAATAGGAATGCATAAAATCAGCAACGCCTTAGCTGCAATATCCACTGCAATAAAACTAGGAATCGGTGATAAAGAGATTAAAAAAGGTCTCTTGGAATTTAAAGGAGTAGCAAGAAGATTTTCTTTAATTGCTAATGTCAAAGGCCTCAAATTAATTGAGGATTATGCGCATCATCCTAATGAAATACAAGCAACTCTGACAGCAGCGCGTTTAATCGCTAAAGAAAAAGTGATAGGAGTCATCGAGCTATTTCGTTTTGTTCGTATTCATAATTTTTTTGATGAATTTATACGGATTTTGATGATGTTCGACTATATCATCCTTACCCCTATCCATCCTCTAGAAGATAAACCCATTCCTGGTTGCAGGATCGACGATATACAAAAAGCTCTATTAAGCAACGGGTTTAATAGTGTAAAGACTGCGAATGATGCTTTGCTCATTTCACATCTTATTAGTAATTTGACAAATTCAGGCGATGTAGTACTATTTATCGGTCCTAGCAACAACATAGCTAAACTAGCAAGAGAAACTACAACACTCATGTCAGAAAAATAAAGGTTTAATATAATGAAAAAGATGATCAACAGTGTGTTCGCAAGAGAAATTTTAGATAGCAGAGGTTATCCAACTATTGAAGTAGAGATTGAACTCTGTGATGGAGCAATAGGTAGAGCATCTGTACCCTCTGGAGCTTCAACTGGCAAACTAGAAGCATTAGAATTGAGAGATCAAGATGAAAAAAGATATTGCGGTAAGGGAGTATTGAAAGCAGTTCAAGCTGCAAACGTAGTGATAGCAAATAGGATCATTGGCATGGACGCAACAAACCAAAGTATAATCGATCAAACTTTAATTGAACTCGATGAAACGAAAAACAAATCTAAACTTGGAGCAAATACAACCTTAGGGGTATCTCTTGCAGTTGCAAAAGCAGCAGCAAATAGTTTTAAAATACCACTATATAAGTATTTAGGAGGCGAACAGGCAAATGTTATACCAGGTCCACTCATTAACATAATTAACGGAGGAGCACATGCAGATAATAAACTTGATTTTCAGGAGTTCATGATTCTCCCTGTTGGAGCTGAGACTCTAAGTGAAGCAATCAGAATGTCCGCAGAAGTGTTTCACAATTTGCGCAATCTTCTTAAGAAAAATGGTTACAGTACAAACGTAGGAGATGAAGGTGGCTTTGCACCAAACATTGAAAGTACCGAAGAAGTACTTGACCTTATTATATACGCTATAGAATTTTCTGGTTATTCAGTACACAATCACTTCGCATTAGGTCTTGATGTTGCTTCATCTACTTTCTATGAAGATAGAGTTTATAAATTTGAAAATGAAGAGCTTACCTCAGAAGAATTGGCTGAGTATTATTTTAACCTTGTAAAAAAATATCCAATAACCTCTATAGAAGATGCAATGAGCGAAGACGATTATGAAGGTTGGAAATTACTCACTGCAAGACTAGGAAATAAAATTCAATTGGTCGGAGATGATCTGTTTGCTACAAATTGTCAACTAATACGTAAAGGAATAGAAGAAAAAATGGCGAATGCTGTATTGATCAAACCAAATCAGATAGGAACATTAACAGAAACCTTAGCTGCTATCGAAATGGCAAGATTAAATGACTATAAAGCTATTATTTCTCATCGCTCAGGTGAAACAGAAGACACAACAATATCTCACATAGCAGTTGCATCAAATTGCGGACAAATAAAAACTGGTTCGCTATCACGTTCCGATAGGCTTGCAAAGTATAACGAACTAATGAGAATAGAAAGCACTCTAGGAGAAAACGCTAAATATTATCATGAGTTAGTATGAATTTCATAGACGAAGTTAAATTATATTTAGAAGCAGGCGATGGAGGTGATGGCTGCGCAAGCTTTCGTCGAGAAAAATTTGTTGAATTTGGTGGTCCAAACGGCGGTAACGGAGGAAAGGGAGGAAACATAATTTTTGTTAGCGATGCAAATCTCAATACTTTACTTAACTTTCGTTATATGAGACATATTAAAGCAAATGATGGGAAAAATGGTGCAAGCAGAGGCAGATCTGGTACAGCAGGGAAGGATATTATACTTAAAGTTCCAGTTGGTACACAAATAATCGATGAAGAAAATGAGGAAGTAATAGTAGATTTTGACAAACCTGATATGAAATTTCAAGTAGTACAAGGTGGTAAAGGTGGACTTGGAAATACTAATTTTAAATCCTCTACTAATAAGGCGCCAAGATGTTTTACTTACGGTCAGCTTGGTGAAAAAAGAAACATAACATTAAAGCTGAAAGTTTTATCGGATGTCGGTATTATTGGCATGCCAAATGTAGGTAAATCAAAATTTTTAACTCGTTGTTCAAATGCAGATACAAGGGTAGAGAATTATCCATTCACTACCATCAGGCCACATTTAGGTGTAGCAAAGGTGGATGACAGCAAGATTGTGATAGCAGATATTCCTGGAATCATTGTTGATGCTCATCTTGGAGTTGGGCTCGGTCACAAGTTTTTAAAACATATAGAAAGGTGCAAAATTTTACTACACTTTATTGATATAATCCATGATGATGTTATTTCAGCTTATAATTGTACACACAATGAGTTGAAGCTTTACAATTATAATCTCACTAAAAAGGAAGAAATTGTGGTATTAAACAAATGCGACTTATTGCAAGAAGCAGAAATTCTTAAAAAGAGAAATTACTTAGTTAATTATCTTAATAAAGAAATACTATGTTTATCAATTAATGATGATTTACAGTCTATTCTAAGATTATTAAGTGAAAAATTAAAAAAAAGCAACTCCAAAAAAACTACTAATGTATACGACCCTTTTAAGATATAAACTCCCCCTATTCAATACTTATACAGGCGTGTGATAATCAAGGATTTTAATAGCTTAAGTGGTTTTTATTAAAAGTATAAAATTTTAGATATAAGGTCCACCACATAAAAAAAGATTCAAAAAAAATGAATGCATATATGAAAGAGATTAAACACGTGAATACGCACCTATGTACATTAAAAAATGTGTACACTTCATTTTAACTGAAATTTAGATAAAAACCTTGTAAGCAGAGATAAATTTTAAGCTCTCTAAATACCTTTATTGTAACCAGTAGTATCATTAAATAAACAAATAAAGTAATCTCTTTATACTAAGAAATCTTAATTTTGCTTTAGTTATTAATCATCTTGAAGTTAAATATCTTGACATCTACCCAATGCTACTACATAATAAATGTGTGCGTTTTGTACACTATGGCAATAAAATTACCTTGTAATAGGTGTATTGGACCCGAGGGCAGTACTCGGCGCCTCCACCATATTTTTACATGGGGGCGAATAAGGATCGACATACATAGTAAAGATGGTAGCTTTGCTCGGTCAGATACCACCGTTAAGAGTTTATAATTTAGATGCAAACGATAATTTTGCTGCTAATGGTAATGTTGTAGCATTAGTTGCTTAAACTAAGCTATAATCTTATTACTATAAGCACGGTTTNGGGAACGCCGGGTAACAGAAGGTTCCACAAGAATTTATGTGCATAAAAGTCATATGAATAAAACAGATTATAAAAAATCACTTACCTTTGCAAAGTTTCAAGTTATCAAAAAGGCTTTAGCCATCATATCAAATAATGATTTCACACCTCATTTAGAAATACTATTTTTTACATATTTTAACGGTGTTATCGTGCCAGATTATTTGAAAAAGTCATACCCTACCCAAATGCTTATCATATTACAGCATCAGTTTTATGGTTTAAAAGTTTTTGAGGACAGATTTAGTGTCAGGTTAAGCTTTCACGGAAAACAAGAACAAATTACTGTATCACTTTTTGCTATCAGTGAGTTTCACGATAAAACTTCAGGAGATGTTTTAATATTTGATAAAATCAGTATAGATTCTGACAAGAAATACAATGGTAAAAAATGTACTAAAAAATTATTAAGCAGTAGCATTATACATATAGATCAGCTGCGTGATAAGTAGTCATTGAAAACTCAGTTTCATAACACGCGAAAAAGGGAAAAAGTTACCTTAATTAAACAATGAACAGAAGCTTTTGTGTTGTGATTTATTTACACGTAATTAGGAAACATGTTTTTCCACATCAATGAATATTTATGTACATCATCACTAATTACAAGTCGGATAGCTGTCTGAAGTTGCTCAGCACTTGAATTACTAAGATCCCTATTTGGTGATTATTTTTAATCATTCCTAAAATAATCGCACACAATTCCAGTTTTAGAACATGCCATACTGTAGTATCTTCGAAAGTAACAGAATCAATCAGATATTTTTCATTGAATCCCAAGCCTCATCCTCATCTTAAATCCATCTCTGTTTTCTTTTAGAAAGGTTTTTATTCTATCAAGTGCATTACCCATAGTAAGAGTGGCTGAAGCAAAGTATTAATTAACTGCTTATACAAGGTTATATAGGAATATCCTCTTTTTTTATTTTCGGTATCATTTGAGCTTGAAATTGCAAATTCCTCTTACTTACACACAAGTTCGCAACTTTTAGTTTTACTATACACAATTAACTATTAATTCAACAACATGATTTAAAGGAGTATTTCCAAGCAAATTCTTTATATTAACACTCACCTTTACTTTCAAGCCTCCTTCAAGAAATACTAACCTCAACCATTAACACAAGACCTGAATAATGATCGTTCTCCGCTCTTAAGAGTTAATATTATTCTTCACTAAATTACCATCACCTTCCATCTGCTGACTTACATACTACATTTTGATCTTACCCTATTTTGAACATTGCTTAGTTTTTACAAGTACCAGTTTAATTATATTGATCTACATTATACGCACCATCATAATTGGTGTAGCTCATATCAAACTACTCAAAAGATTGAAAGTTTTAAGATTTAACATTGCTATATGTTCGGTCAAGCTTACCAAAATTAAAGTCGTAGTTATTATTATTCACAAGTGCAGCAGATACATAAGAAACATTATTCCCTCAATAATTTTAATCTTATCTGTCGCAGAAGGCAAAGTCATGTTGATAATTTTTTCCTGCTATTTTTCGATTCAATCGAACCATCTATCATAAGTATTTATCACTGATTAATCTGTAAGTCATAATTATTCTCAATAAACTCTAATTTTGATATTATTAGGTTAGGAGAATAAAGCAACTTCAGTAATTGATAGACCTTCAGGTATGACTTTTCTTAATCAGTCATCGATAAAAATAAAGAGCGCCGAAGTGTGGTATCTACAACCGCATGATCGCTTAAAAGCGCAATAATATCTTTAATATAGTCTTCTTTAGCAAAATTCTGGATTTCTTTCGGGATTAAAGTATCATTAACANTCAATAACAGATCTAAAGAACAAAGAAATTGAATATGGTAAAATGGCTAATACCTGATCAGCTTATTGATTATAAGTATGCTATAGAATTCATGGAAACAAAAGTTCAAGAAATTTATAACAATTCATCCGACGAGCTAGTATGGCTACTCCAACATCCTCCACTATACACAGCAGGGATTAGTGCAATAGATGATGAAATCGTTGAAGAATTGTTTCCTGTGCATAAAACAGGTAGGGGTGGTAAGTATACATACCATGGTCCAGGACAGCGTATTATATATTTAATGTTAAACCTTAAAAAAAGAAATAAATGTGATATAAAACTATATATTAGAAACCTAAGTAATTGGATCATAAGCGTTTTAAGGCACTTCAATATATTTGGAAAATTTAAAGAAGATAGAATAGGTGTTTGGGTAACTAAAAACGGAGTAGAAGAAAAAATAGCAGCCTTCGGTATTCGTTTAAGAAAATGGGTAACTTATCATGGCATAGCGCTCAACGTCTCTCCAGATCTTTCTCACTACAAGGGTATTATCCCTTGTGGACTAAAAGACTACGGTATTACATCAATGAAAAAACTAGGAGTTGAAGCTCCACTCCCTGAATTAGATGATATACTAAAAAAAGAGTTTTATAAGATATTTTAATATATTTTATCATCGTTTACTTTTTATACTCCAATTTATTTTCCATATAGACTAACTCTATCTATAACAATCAAAATCAAGTTGATATTATTGTTCCCTCTTTCAAGAGAAAAGAGTTAGATCTTATTACTATTAAATACCAAAGCTTTTACTATAATGCTTTGATATTTAACTTTCACCAATTTTTTGGAAAAAATATGCAGTAATGACAATCCTCTTTTTTCCAACTTTGATAAATTTTAAGCAGCTAATTTTGATTAGCACACCAATTAATAATAGCAAAATAATTTAGTGTATTAGAGAAAAATATGAACTTTTTATCTAATTTCCTATTTAGAAAGATAATCCTCTAGTAAAAAAAAAGAATCATTTAAAACAAGCTCATATTCCTAGTGAAGTGGAAGTGGAAATTTTAATAACTTTACTAATTCCGGTACAATAATCTATTGAATCTATAAAAGAAAGATTCACAGAAAGTGTCAATTTTTCTATATCAATTTTCCAAAAAATGGGCAAATTCATGATCACTATATAATCCTTTGTTCTTTAACACTTACACTACTATTATAGTGTCAAGACGAGAAAAAAGATTTTTATTTCTTATGGGTATATATAGAACATAAATTTTGCAGATCAATTTGCAATTAAATATCTGCAAAATCATCCTAACAAAAATATTTCAATGCATTTTCAAATATGAGCATCCCATCACCATACTTTGGCACAGCGGACTTTAGGCGCTTACACTTTTCTTTTTCAAGTGGCCAGTTATCTTGCTGAGTAAAAAATATCCCTCTCTCTGGATGAGGCATTAAAGCTAACACCTTACCATTCCTATTTGACAAAGCTGCTAAGTCATATATGGATCCATTTGGATTATAAGGAAACCGCAAGTTAGCATAGTTACCATTCTCATCAACGTAACGCAGTGCAATAGAGTTATTTTTAATCAAATGGCTCAAAACACTATTGCTCATAAAAAACTTACCTTCTCCATGAGCAATAGGAAGATATAATTCATCTAGACCATGTAGCCAAATAGAATTACTATATGGATTAACTTTAACTCTAATCCAACGACATTGATAATTGCCTATATCATTACGTACTAAAGCTAAATCAAAAAATTCTGGAATTAATTTTACTAATATTTGACAACCATTGCATATTCCTATAACAAGCTTGTCCTTAGATAAAAAATCTTGAAATTCATTCAATAAGTTGTTCTTAACACGTAGAGCAAAAGCATTACCAGCACCAGTGTTATCACCGTAAGAAAAACCACCTGGAATTACAAGTATATCGCTCGATTTCAATTCATCTGGATTACATATAATTTCATTAATATGAACAATTTTTACTTCTACATTACTGATACCAAGTTTTCTGCTGCACTCTACAAATGCAAATGCAGTTTCTTTTTCACAATTTAAACCATAACCAAATAAAATAATAACTTTCATGAATTAAAAATTAAAAAACTCAAATTTCCTTTTCACAAAATTTGCCACTAAATTTAGAGCAAATAACATTATCAGCAAAGCTATAATTGCAATAGCAGCAAGTTCAATAAACGCAATTTCAGGACTACTTGACCATATGTATATTTGTACAGGTAAAACAGTTGCTGGATCGGAAAAGGATACAGGTGTATCAGCGATAAATGCTACCGTACCCACCATAAGCAAAGGAGAGGATTCACCTAAAACTCTTGCAACCGCAAGCATAGTACCATGTATTATTCTTGGTAACGCAATCGGCAAAGAGTGATCTAATATTACCTTGATATGAGGAGCCCCAAGAGCAAAAGCTGCATCCTTTATTGTAATAGGAACATTTGCAAAGGCATTTTTTGTTGCAATTATAATATTAGGCAACATCATAAATGAAAGAGTCATTCCACTAACAAGTGGCGAAGAACGAGGTAGTTCAAATATGCCAAGATAGAGGGTTAGGCCTACTACTCCAAATATTATTGAAGGTACTGCAGTCAAATTATTTATACTAACCTCTACAATATTAGTCATTACACTATTTCTTGACATAAACTCATGAAGATAGACACCTGACATAATTCCTATTGGTAATGCTAAAGCTAAACATACCATAATCGTCATTAAAGAGCCAACAAATGCTCCTAAAATTCCTGCATTTTCAGGTTCACGAGAATCAGATTTAAGAAACAAAGATTTATTAAAGAATTTTTTTACCCTTTTTTTTTCTTTTAGCCAGCTAAGTAATTTAGCATAATGATCATTAAAATACTTATTCTTATTTATTGAATTAATTATACTTGATGCGGTAAACCAGATTTCATATTTACCACCATACTCCACTTCTCTACAAAAAAAGTTCTCTAATTCCTTATAAGAACTACGACTCAGAATCTCGTCACTATTTTTAAAATCAGTTCCTTTAAATACTCTACGCAGTGAATCATTGAGCAGTTCAATGGATTTGTATCTTAAATCACTAGGACTACCTGATAAAAAAAAATCAGAGTTTACTTCTATTGGCAATAAAATTTTTGTTATTGTTAAGGCGCTATAAGAGTTAATTAATATACTCAGCAATATACATATAGGACAACCAAGTGAAATAACTAACGTTATAAAAGAACAAAAATACAATACTCTATTTCTTTTATTTTTTCTTTTTATACGAGCGTGTACACGCCTAGAGCGAAGCAACCTAAGGAATTTTGTCTCTATGCTCATTTTACAACTATTCTAAATAAGATATTCTCTTATATTAAATACTAATACCTTTTTTGTCACTTAGTGCTCACATTATTGTACGATGTTGACGTCAAAACTCCACTTCACTTGCCTAGACCTTATCGCTTTTATAAGCAGTACGCTCTTTTATTCTCGCAGACTTTCCAAATAGTTTACATAAGTAATACAGCTTTGCTCTACGAACTTTTCCCTTCCTTGTTACTTGAACTGAAACTAACGTAGGAGAACAAACAAAAAATTGGGATACTATACTTTCCCCATAACTCACTTTCCTAACCGTAAAAGAAGAGTGTAATCCACGATTCCTCTTCGATATACATACACCTTCAAATATTTGAATACGCTCACTTGCACCGTCAACTATTTTAAAAGTGACCTTTAAATCATCACCAGAACGAAACTCTGGTACTTTTTTAATTAGCATTTCCATTTGTTTATTATTAAATTTTTCAAGTAAATTTACCATTTATTTCTCCACCTAATAATTCAGGTCTACGTCTCTTTGTTATAATTTGAGACTGTCTCTGCCTCCAATCATTTATTTTTTCATGGTCACCAGACAACAAAACCTCAGGCACTTTACGTTTTCTCCATTGCTTAGGTCTAGTATATTGAGGATACTCAAGTATACCACCAGTATAATTAAAACTTTCTTCAGTAAGACTATCGGAATTACCTATTACTCCAGGAAGAAGCCTAACACATGTATCAAGAACCACCATAGCAGCTGGTTCACCTCCTGAAAGGATATAATCTCCAATGCTTAATTCATAAGGAGTATACTCATCAATCACCCTCTGGTCAATACCCTCAAATCGACCGCATAATATTGTTATGTGAGAGAATTTTATTAATTCTCTTGCAACGTTCTGATTAAACTTTGTGCCAGATGGAGTCATACAAATAAATCTAGTATTCTTATGGGCAGAAAAAACACTATCAACTGCATTACCAATCACATCGGGACGCATAATCATTCCTGCTCCACCTCCATATGGAACATCGTCTACTGTTGAATGTTTATCTTCAGCAAAAAAACGTATATCTACTACTTCAAGGTTCCATATTTTTTTTTCTAACGCCTTTCCAGCAAGAGAATACTTTAGGAACCCAGGAAGCATCTCCGGAAATATGGTTAATATTGTAATATTAAACATCTTTACAGATTTGTAGCAAACCTAAGTAGAAATTGATATAATGTTTATAATACATAGTCAAACCATTTATGCTACCAGGTAAAATAATATATGAAGGTAAAGCTAAGTCTATTATTGAAACTAAAGACCCATTAACCGTGATACAGCACTTTAAAGACGATGTTACAGCATTTAATAAAAAAAAACATGAGGTTATTGAAGGTAAGGGAATAATCAATAATTTTATCAGTGCTTTCATCATGGAAAAACTTGAGAAAATGGTAATTAATACACACTTTATAAAAACTCTAAACGAAAGAGAACAGCTAGTTAAAAAACTAAAAATTGTACCTCTTGAAGTAGTAGTGAGAAACATTGCAGCAGGCAGTTTTTGTAAGCGCTTTAATATAAAAGAAGGTAAGAGACTTACATCTCCTATAATTGAGTTTTTTTATAAAAATGATAGTCTAGCCGATCCAATGGTAAATGAAAACCATATCATATATTTTGGCTGGTTATTTCGTAAAGAAATAGAAAAAATTAAAATTATAACCTTAAAAGCCAACACATTTCTAATAAACTTATTTTCAAATGCAGGAATGAACCTAGTCGATATCAAATTGGAATTTGGCAGATTAATAGATAACGATACAAAAATCGTCTTAGCTGACGAAATCAGCTCTGATAATTGTAGATTTTGGGATAAAAATGCACACAAAAAATTAGACAAAGATGTTTTCCGTTTAAGCTTAGGAGACTTAAAAGAAGCATACTTAGAAGCTGCAGAAAGATTGTCATTAAAACCTGTAACCTCCTTCAGATAATCAAGAATATATCCTTCATCTTTCAAAATCTTCAGTATAAAAGAACTTACTCTAGAGAACAAAACTCTCGTTTTCCTATGCATTGCTAATTGAGCATTACGTATCCTTGTTAAAAAATCACCAATACTATCAGATAAAACCAAAAGCTCTATGGATTTGAGTGGATTCCAAAAATAATCTTTGTTCTTAGAAATGGAATCTTGAAGTGGTACCACTGTAGAGATTTTTGACAGTTCGCCTCATAACGACTTCTGTTCGTTTTCATAATTACTTATGAATCCTTTCAAGCATTTAAGCTTGTTTCAAATGGATCCAAAGTTCAGTAACTTCTGTTTCACTTCAAGCTTTCAAGGCTTAAATTTGTCCTACGACCTTAAGTAGGCGAAATTGAATGAAACATTGCTTTACTGTCTGTAATTTTTGTTTCAATATCTTCCATAATTTCTTCATGAAAGAATGTTTCTATAACTAAGATAGGAGGGAATAATGAGTGGGAAAGCCAAGAAATCGAAAGGATTCATCTTGATTGGTTTCAAATAATAACTTCAATGCTGCTGACAACAATTCTTCAAATCTTTATTTATTTTACAAGCAATTATTAGAGAATATCCAAGCAAACTGATACCAAACGAACTAAACAGACCGCTCGAAAGTAGAAAAAGCGCCATGGAAGCAGMYGRMTACAGCTGSKAASGCCGCTCCCGCCACTGGCGGAGTGAAAAAGCCGCATCGTTACCGTCCTGGTACCGTTGCGCTTCGTGAAATCCGTCGCTATCAGAAGTCTACCGAACTGCTTATACGCAAACTTCCGTTCCAACGTTTGGTACGTGAAATCGCGCAAGATTTCAAGACTGATCTTCGTTTCCAGTCATCGGCTGTGCTTGCCTTGCAAGAAGCTAGCGAAGCCTACTTAGTAGGTCTCTTCGAAGATACAAATCTGTGTGCAATCCACGCCAAACGTGTCACTATTATGCCGAAGGACATCCAACTCGCCCGGCGCATTCGCGGTGATGGCGAACAGGCTTAAATCAGTGTCGTTTTGTTGTAAACTCTATCAACAACTTATTCTAAGATGCTCAAATAAGAAATATCTCACGATCCCGTGTTTTTCTTCAAAATTTATTATCAAAAATGAAGACTAAATTTTAATCATTTCAAAGTTTTTGGAAAAAAAAAGTACAAATTGATCAAAAAAGAAAAATGAATAGAAATTAAACTAAAGTAATATGCAGAAGTACAGATATTAGCGGCTAGTCTGGATGAAGATTTTAACTTTGTTGAGAGTAGGAAGTGAAACTTTAGCAGCTTTATATTAACCTTCTTATTCTTGGACATCGTTAAAATACCATATTGACTAAATTACGGTGTTATTAAAAATTCCCTCGCTTAAATTCTATCACTGAAAATTTTGAATAGTCTTTTAAACGGAACAAATAACGAATGKRMKGKTGAAAAAATACTATTCAGTGATGATACTGCAGATTAATTTCATTTATTTTGCTTAAATTAACGATAGAAAAAATGAAGATCCTGTTTAAATTTTTTCGACTTTTTTATAAAACAATAATAAATTTTATATAGTGTTATATACAAAAACCATAAAATTCATTTAAAATTTTTGTCAAAAATTGCAAAATGTGATTTCTAGTATAAGACAATTTTACAATTAGAATCTTTACACAGATACTGGTTGAACTTGACGGTGTATTCTCGAGTTGAAAGGATCATTGTTTTTCGAATCGTTGATTCGCTGTTGTATTCAGAGCGGAGAGTATCGTGTATTTGAAATAAAGAATTGAATAAAATTACTATTCTCAATCTATATTGCGAATCAGCTGAATGCTAATAAACTTTCACGTCTTCTATGCCAAATTTTGACAAAAATGAATCATTCAAACTCNWWGAAAATTGATWTGCTGACAAAGTTGTCTCTTTTCGAGGGTCAAATTTAAAACTAATTTATGATAGATT